>QIAA01000100.1 GCA_003224905.1 Acidobacteriota bacterium | reverse complement strand
ACCGTAATGGCGTGACGATACTGTTGTTCTGCCTCTGGCAAGCGATTACGCGCCTGGTAGTAGCCGCCCAGCGCCAGCTGTGCATTCATCGCTTGCGGATTCAACTGCACAGACTTTTTCAGATTGCTTTCTGCTGCATCCATTTGGTTGGTTCTCATTTGCAGCAGCGCCAGGTTCAGATAGGCTTCCCACCGGTCGGGGCCGAGGCTTATCGACTTCTGAATTTCCTTGATTGCGTCCGGAAAGTCTTGCCGCGCTGAAAGCAAATTTGCGATCGCTTCATGCACCTGCGGATCATTAGGTTGCTTGCTGAGCAGGAAATCAGTGTGTTCTTGCGCCTGTTTGATATCGTGCCCGGCGATTAGCAGGTTGGCCAGGTCGATGCGGGCCTGATAATTCTCCGGCTCCAGCTCCACCGTCCGGCTAAGTTCTTGATAAGCCCGAGTCCATTGCTGCAGTTTGAGGAAACTTTGGGCGAGCCGGTAATGGCCTTGAGCAAAACGGGGATCCACCTGAACGGCGTTGCCGAACTGGATCGAGGCTTCGCGATATTTGCCTTTGTCGAAGTAGCGCTGTCCGCTTTCGAAATACTTTTGCTTACGAACGTTCGGATCCCGCGAACAGGCGACGAACGTAGCAGCCAATGCCAAAAGCAGAAACAGCCGGCAGATTGAAGAATTCCTCATTTACAAATCTCCCCACCCGCGCGCAAGGCGCTCACGGGTAACCTAACAGGGTATGGCACACGCATGAGTTGCAAAAAGTTACCCACGTCACAAGCCGGATGCTGACCGGGTTCACGATTGGGCGCTTTCATCATTGCAATGCGTGCGGGTGTGTAACTCTTGTTTAACGCGGAATGTAGCGATCAAAGTAGGGCGCCGCATCTGCCGCAAACGAAAGCAGGCGCTTTTCAGCCGATTGCATCTCCTTTCCGCTCCCCAATGGCGTTGTGAGACGGATAAGCGCACCGTCACTGCGATTCATACGGATGGCATCAGCGACCAGATAAAACTTTGCCCAATATTCGCTGGCTATGGCCCGATTATGCGCCAGATACCAATATAAGACGAGTTGGCGGTCATCGCCTTTAGCGATGACATAGCGGTTTGCCGGATAGGGTGACTGTCCCGGCAGTGAAATCGTGACGCGGCTGGACGAGATCGGAAACCAGCCAGCCCCAGGCAGGCAGTGCTTGGGGGAATGAATCGTGTCCCCGGTCCTTTGGCTGGCGAAGTAGGCAATGAACAGGTCTACATAAGGTTGCTGTACTGGGGCATTTTGGTAGACGCGCAACAGGAAATCCCCTGAACCGAGAACCTCCAGCGCATCCGGTGCAATCGGCACGTCGGTTCCTGTCCAGCGGCCCAGCGTAGTAGGAAACGAAGCCAAAGGCTCCCGCTGCGCAATAACTTCGCCCGAGCGCGCGTGCAGGAATAACGCCGCCGCCGAAAGCAAGGCCACTGCTACCGCGAATCGCCAATGAGCTTTCACGGCTGTGCCGCATCCTTCACGAATATGGTACGCAGCAGTTTATGGAGAGCGAACAGCATGGCGAGAGACATCACAAAAATGAGCCAACCCGAAAACAAGTGGAAGAACCCCTCGGCTTTTTCCGGATCCCAGTACTGCACCAGCAGGCCCGTCCCAACAATTCGAAAACTGTTCGCGGCAACTGCGATCGGTACCGATGCAATGGCCAGCAGCACCCGGATCCAGATTCGGGACTCCATCAGGTATCCATAAATGATGGTCAAAGTGGCCAGAGAAAGCAAGGAACGAATACCACTGCACGCTTCAGCAACTTCCAGTTGCATGAGCGGAAGCCCGATGACATTGCCTTCGCGCAGCACGGGCACTCCCGCCAGCGGCAACACATCGCTGGCGACTTTCGATGCCAGCAACTGTAAGGGAAACGTGATCTGATTAAAGAGGATGGAGGGAATCGGAATCATCAGAAGCAGGAAAGCCCAGGGAAAGAGCACGGCGCGAAAGTACTGCCATCCCAGAAAGAAAATCACCAGTCCGGCAATCAACACGAGGAGAGAGGTACGAGAGAGAAACAGCTCCGCACCCAGATTTCCCAACATGAGCACACAAAGCGCTAGCAGCACGATGGGCAGACCCGTCCACGATGGTTTTACCGGCAGAGCCGACAGTCGGCCCCGCTCCTGCCAGAGTACGAAGAGCGAGAACGCAGGCACGAAAAAGCCATGGGAGAAGTTTGGATCATGCGTCCACTGCTGGGCGAGCCGCCCGAGGATGGAAAAGTAAAGCCAACCTACAAGAACAAGCAGGACTATAGCTTGCCACCACCTCGCTTGCAGCGTGGGTTTGAATAACGAAGCTGGGGCCACCTGCGCTGCTTGACCCATAACTTAGAGCTTGACCTAAGGTAAGAATATGCGAACTCGATATCCGGTTCAAATTGGCGGGAGTTGAAAAGCTTCTGCCAACAGCCCATTTTGCGTTTCCTAGAAGGCGATCCGACAACTTAAGTCAGGGGACGCGTTCACGAAAAACTTGATCCGATTCGAAGCGTTGGTAAATATCCCTTGACTCCGAAGGATTTAGTTTTTTAAATTCTTTAGGATCGTGCTTTAGCTTTAGGGGCTATTTCCCGTGGAAGGGTTACCCTGGTTCCCACTGAGTGACCACAGAATGTGAAAAAACTTTCCATTTAATCCTCACTTGATGTAGGTTTAAGATCAATACTCGGCTGGTTAGGCAGTATGCGGATACTCGCAAGTTGTTGAAAGTAAGTACATTATGCAGGGCCTTCGACTGATGCCAGTGTCCCATCGATGGCACTATCCGTGCTACAGGTTCCCCGGGATACTTCCGGCATAAGTGCGTCTTGCGACTTTCTGGAGCCAAGTGATGGCAACTCAATGCTCTGAGCGGTTTCAGTCCGAGGAAAACCCTGCAGTGTTCCCGAGCGCCTTCGTCGAAGTCGACAGTCCCAGCATGCGTGCACTGGAAGTGCTGATTCGGGATCTGGCACTGAGCACGGTACCTGTGCTGCTGCTGGGGGAATCAGGTTCAGGAAAGCGCACCGTGGCGCGCCGGATTCATGAGACCTCACCCCATCAACGGAACGTATTCCGCGGCATCGCGTCTGCAAGTCTCACGGTGGAAGATCTGGCAAAAGCGAATGTGGGTGGGCTGTTCGCTACCGGAACTGTTTTCCTGGAGGAGATTGGTGATCTAAGTTCGCAATGCCAATGCAGGCTGATCGAGACGCTGTTCAATGTAGAAGCCAATGGAAAAACGCACCCCAGGGCACGAGTGATTTGTGGAAGCGCCCGCGATCTTGAGGCCGACGTTCACTCAGGACGCTTCCGTGAGGATCTCTACTATCGTATTAGCAGTGTCTGTTTGCGTTTGCCGCCGCTGCGCCAGCGCAGGGAAGATATTCCCTTGCTGATGAATTTTTTTCTGGCGAAATACGCGCGCGAGTTTGACCGCGCCCTCCCCGTGCTCAGTATCGAAACACAGCACTTATTTGAGCATTATGCGTGGCCCGGTAATATCCGCGAATTGGAGGACATCGCGAAGGCCATTGTTGCGTTGGGGGATGAGTCTGTTGCCATGGGCGGGCTGCGGGCTGTACTCACCAAGCCGGACCGCAACGGCAATGGAGAGCGGATTTCTCTGAAACAGGCGGCCCGGGCGGCGTCTCGTGAAGCCGAGAAAGAACTGATTTTGAGCGTGCTGACACGCACGCGATGGAATCGTCGCCGGGCAGCGCAAGAGCTGCAGATAAGTTATAAGGCGTTGCTGTACAAGCTAAAACATATTGGCTACGGAGAGTTCGGATCGTCCTGATGATGGGGAACAGAATGAACGCAATGTTCAGATGCACCGCAGTGCTGCTGCTCGGTTTGGTTCAGACGGCTGCTGTGGGACAAACTACCAACGACGCCTCTGCGGATAAATCCGCAGATAAATCCAAGGACAGCGGCGGCGCGACGGTTCAGCAGCCCAAGAGCGTCGCAGCGGCCACTTACGTCATCGGGGCTGACGACACTCTGCACATCGACGTATGGAAAGAACAGAATCTTACCGTCACATTGCCCGTGCGGCCCGATGGCATGATCTCGCTTCCGTTATTGAACGATGTGCAAGCCGCCGGATTGACCCCCATGCAATTGGCGGCGTCCATTACCGAGAAGTTAAAGAAATACGTTACCGATCCTCGCGTTACCGTTGTAGTGACGCAGATGAACAGCCAACGCTTCTACGTTACCGGAGAAGTTCTGCACACAGGCGCGATGCCGCTGTTGCCCAACATGACTGTCCTGCAGGCGTTGGCCAGTGCGGGGTTCACTCAGTTCGCCAACCTGAAAGGAATTTATTTGTTGCGCATGGAAAACGGAAGACAGAACAAAACACCAATTAATTACAAGGCCCTTGTAAAAGGCGAGGCAGTGAACCAGAACATCCTGTTAAAACCGGGCGACACGATTGTAGTTCCCTGAACTAGGTTAGCCGATCACTATTCGGACAGAGGTGAGATGCAGAGATTTTGGACAATTTTCATATCGATGTTCCTGGCACTGACATCGGCGAACGGGTGGGCCCAGAGCGACAGCACGCAGTCTGCTGAGAGCCGCCAGCAGACTCCATCTTCGACTGGGGCGGTGCCTGCTTACGGACAGAATGAGGTTGGAATATCAAGTGAGAACCCTCCCCTTACGGGACTCGACCAGCCGTCCCTGGAGCCCCGGGCCACCACACGCAGTTTCTTGATCCCCGGAATACACGTGAGTGAATCCGTGGATTCGAATATTCAGGGTAATACCGGTAATAGTGCGGTTCGTGGCGTTACACGCGCTCTGGGCACACTTTTTCTCCAGAGACTATGGGGGCACTACGAAACTGATTTGGAGTATGTCGGCGGGGTCGGTTTTTACACCAACCGCGACCGCAACGCTCATCTTCTTCAACAGCTGGACGTAGGTCAGCGCGTTATGTGGCGTACCGGGCAAATGGCGATTCGTGACAGTTTCAGCTATTTGCCGGAAGGTGCTTTTGGCTACGGGGCCTACGGAGGCACAGGATCCTTCAGTGGCGGTCTGGGTGCGGGTATGGGCAATCAGGGCGGAATAGCGGGAACGGTGCTGGGCGGCATTTTCGGAGCAGGGCAGTTCGGATCTTTAGGCCAGCAGCCGCGGATTACGAATAGCGCCGTGCTGGATGTGGCACAGGGCCTCAGCCCGAGATCGTCCATTACCGCAGCAGGAAGTTACGGTCTGGTGCATTTCGTTGATGATTCCGCTGGATTTGTAAACAGCCGCGAGATCGCCGCCCAGGCAGGTTACAATTACCAGCTCACCCGCAAGGATCACGTTGCGCTGGCTTATGGCTTTCAGCGGTTCGAGTATCCCAATTTTCCGGGCAGCGCATTCCGGACTCAGATCGTCAACCTGCTTTATGGCCACCGCATTTCCGGGCGGTTGGATTTTCTGGTTGGCGGCGGACCACAATTTACTACCATAAACCACCCGCTGCTTGGTCAAACCCAAAGTGTCTCCGGTAATGGGCGGGTGAGGCTCCGTTATCGCTTTCCCCGCAGTACAGTCGGGCTTTCGTACGCCCGTCACAACACTGCGGGGTCGGGCTTTTTCCTTGGTGCCGCCACCGATATTGCTGAACTGTCGCTGGACAGGCCGATAAACCGTGTCTGGAGCATGACTACTGAGGTCGGGTACACCCGCAGCAGCCGGATTCAGCCCGCCATTGCTGCTTTCT
Organism: Acidobacteriota bacterium; assembly: GCA_003224905.1. GTDB lineage: Bacteria > Acidobacteriota > Terriglobia > Terriglobales > Acidobacteriaceae > QIAA01. The sequence continues at coordinate 4,128 of QIAA01000100.1, read as the reverse complement.
CGGCTAGCCATTTCGATTATGTCTTTGCTGGCGGCGCTCTACACCGGCCGCTGGGACGACAGTTCCAGCTGTTCATAAGCTATCAATTCAACGATCTCAGATTCGACAATACGTGCACAACCTTAACGGGTTCGTGCGCGGGAACCTCACAGCGGCATGTTGCAACGGTTGGCTTGTATTGGCACCCTCGTCCGATCCGGTTGGATTAGTTTTTTGGCCGTTCGGCGACGAACGGCCCGAAGGAAACACCATGATTGAAAATCGCGAGTTGAACATTGACGATTACCTGGCGATGTTGCGCCGGCGGACGAAGGTGATTGTGATCCCCGCCTTGCTGGCGCCGCTGCTTGGATTTCTGGTCTCATTTGCCTTCTCGCCAAAGTACACCTCCCAGTCCCTGATACTGGTGGAAGAGCAGAAGGTTCCCGAAGGCTATGTGAAGCCGGTCATCACGGAGGACATTGTCCAGCGGATCACGACCATGCAGCAGCAAGTCCTCAGCCGCTCACGCTTGCAGCCGTTGATTGAGCGCTTGGGCCTGGCCAGGGGCCGCAGTGTGGATGAGGCCGTGGACAGCATTCGCCAGAACCTTGCCGTCGATCCTGTCGGGAGTAATACGACCTCGACGAAGAAACGGCGGCAAAGCGGGGATGTGCCGGGCTTTTACGTGAATTTCACAGACGACAACCCGCACGAAGCGCAGCAGATCTGTAGTGAAGTCACCTCTATGCTATTGGAAGAGAACCTCAAGCTTCGCGAGGCAGTAGCGCAAAGCACGACTGATTTTCTTTCACGACAGGTGGAAGAGGCTAAACGCAATCTCGACGATCAGGACAGCAAGCTGGCCACTTTTAAGAAACAATACATCGGCCAACTGCCAGGAGACGAAGAGAATAACCTGAAGATCCTCATGGGCTTCAATTCGCAACTGGATGCCAATACCCAGACTCTGAACCGCGCCCAGCAGGACAAAGCTTACACCGCGTCAATCCTGGCCCAGCAGTTGGCAGCCTGGAAGTCGACCCAGAGTTCCACGAATCCCCAGGCTCTCGAACAGCAACTCGCGTCATTGCAGAGCCAGCTGATCACCCTGCAGGCCCGCTACACGGACGATCATCCTGATGTCGCGAAGACAAAGCATGACATTGCAGAGTTGCAGCGCAAATTGAAAGAAATTAATTCTGACTCGTCTCAGGGCGTGGACGCGACTGAAAAGGTTGAAAAGGTTGACAGCTCCGAACCGCCGGAGATCCGGCAGTTGCGGCTGCAGATTCATCAGTATGAGCAAGTGATAGCCCAGGCCAATGCCCGGGAGAAATCGCTTCAGGATCAGATCCGGTCATATCAGGGGCGTGTGGCTCTGAGCCCGGCTGTGGAGGAGCAATACAAGCAGCTAACCCGCGATTACGAGACGGCGCATAAGTTTTACAACGATCTCTTGGCGAAAAAGAGCGAGTCCGAGATGCAAAGTCAGCAGGGCGAACAGATGCGGTTGCTGAACCCCGCAAATCTTCCGGACAAACCGAGCTTCCCCAATCGGTGGCTGTTTGCTGGGGGAGGACTCGGGGCAGGGCTGGGACTTGGAATGATTCTCACTCTTTGGCTGGAACTTCGCGACAAAGCGATTCGCAGCGAGCAGGACGTGCTTGCAGTTCTCGAGTTGCCGTTGCTGGCGTCAGTTCCCTGGATTGGAGCTGACGGCGATCGCCGCAACGGAGGACCGCTCAGTCGAGGCAGGCCTGAAAAGGAAAATAAGACAGAGCCTGTCGAGGTTTAAGAGAAATGTACAAAGACTTTTTTGGATTGCGAGCCAATCCGTTCAACGTCAACCCGGACCCGCGATATCTGTTCCTGACGCGGCACACCGAAGAGGCATTGGCCTGCTTGACCTACGGCATCCAGAGCCGTAAAGGCTTCGTCTTGTTGACCGGAGAAGTCGGCACCGGCAAGACGACTCTGATCAACAAATTGTTGGAATGGCTGCGGCTGCAGCAAGTAGCCACGGCCTTCATGTTCAATTCGCGGATGAACATACCCCAGTTCCTCGACTACATGATGACGGACTTCGGCATTCCCTGCGATTCGCGAGCCAAAAGCCAGGTGCTGCTTCGCCTCTACAACTGGCTGCTGGACCGTTATCGCGCAGGCGAAACCGCGGTTCTCATCATAGATGAGGCTCAGAACTTATCCGACGAAGTGCTCGAAGAGATTCGCATGATGACGAATCTCGAGACTTTCACCGAAAAATTGATGCAGATCGTGCTGGTGGGCCAGCCGGAGCTGGAACAGCGGCTCAAGCAGCCGCACTTGCGGCAGTTGCGGCAAAGGCTAACATTACGCGCCAAGACGCATCCACTTTCGTTGGAAGAGACGAAAGCCTACATTACGCAGCGGCTGCGTATCGCGGGATCCAATGGACAGCAGATTTTTGATCCTGAGGCTGTGCTCGCTATCCATCGTTATGCTCAAGGCATTCCCCGCGTCGTCAATCTGTTATGTGAACACTGCCTGGTGAGTGCATTCGTGGATCAGCAGAAGCTTGTTGCCCCTAATGTCGTAGACTCCGTCGCCCGCGATTTTGATCTGAACGACAACACGACTTCGCAGCTTACAGGTACCCCTCCACCACTCAATGGCTCAGAGAAATTTGATCTCGTGGAGGCGTTGAAGACTTTGGCAAGTCTCGCCGACCGATTACGCCAGTCAGAACAACACCTCCCCAAAGAAAGGAAAATATGAGCCGGATTCATGAAGCCCTGAAGAAGGCGGAAGAGCAAAGAGTAGCTTCTCAGGGAGGAAGGCCGGTTGAGCCAGTGCAGCCGGCGGACGCTGCAGTCGCTGAACCGTTGGCAGCAACCCCACCCGCTCCGCAGGGCACAACTGCATCGGTCGGAGCCAGCATACCCTCGTTCGGATCACCTTATACCTTGGACACACTGCTCGCGCGTTGCCCTCAGGGCCGCTGGTCGCCGGACCGGAAGACCATGCTCTTTTTCAATCCGGAAGAGCAGGAATACGGCAATGAAGAGTTTCGCACTTTGCGCTCGCGCCTTTATCAGATACGGGAAAAACAGTCACTGAAGAAGGTACTGGTGACCAGCGCGTTGCCGAAGGAAGGGAAGTCCTTCGTCGCGGCAAATTTGGCCCAGGTTATGGTCCGCCAGGAGGGCCGCAGGGCCCTGCTGATTGATAGCGACCTGCGTGGCTCGCGCCTGCACGAAGCATTGGGCACCTCTTCCAGTCCCGGCCTCTCCGACTACCTGCTGGGTGAGAAGGATGAATTCGCGGTGATGCAGCGCGGATCGATGGAAAACCTGTTTTTCATTCCCTCGGGACGCAGCATCGGAAATCCGGCGGAATTGGTGGCTAACGGACGCACCCGGTTTCTTCTCAACCGCGTGGAACCGTTATTTGACTGGATCATCATTGATTCGCCTCCGGCTGTTCCGGTTTCGGACGCTGGCCTGTTGGCCAATTACTGCGATGGAGTTCTGATGGTAGTACGTTCGAATGCCACACCCTTCGACGTCGCTCGTAAAGCCCGCCAGGAGTTCCGCGACAAGCATTTGGTAGGTGTGGTTCTGAACGGTGTCTCTACAGAATCCTCATACACGCAGTATTACTACGCGACCTACGGCCGCACGAATGGCAGGCACGAGTCGCAAGGATAACGCGTGATCCGCCTCTTCAACGTTTACTACCCGGTTCGCACACTAATTTTGCTGGTGGGCGAGGCGCTGGTGGTCTGGACCTCGTTTCTGGTAGCTATCTGGCTGGCAAGGTCCGACGACAGCTATATCGTCCTGAATTTTGAATACGGCTACTATCAGATTCTCTTCATCACCTGCATCGTGCTGCTGTTCTCGCACTGGTTCGATCTTTACGATGCCACCAGCTTGAGCGCCAGGTGGGACCAGCTTTTCCGCCTATTACTGGTGCTCGGACTGGTGGCATTTTCTCTGGCTGCACTCGGATTCCTTTTTCCCCGCGCCGTACCCGCTGGAGACTCTGGCCTGCTCGGATTACTTATTCTCACCATCGGTCTTTTCGTTTGGCGGAGTACCTACATCTGGCTGTCACGGCAACCCTATTTGCGCGAACGCGTGTACGTGCTCGGCACCGGCGAGC
>QIAA01000099.1 GCA_003224905.1 Acidobacteriota bacterium | reverse complement strand
ATGAGGTCGCGAACTTCACGGCGGCCCATTGGATCCAGACCGGACATCGGCTCATCAAGGAACACGACTTTGGGATCGTGCAGGATCGCCTGCGCAATGCCAACCCGCTGCAGCATTCCTTTAGAAAACTTGCGAAGTTGCACAGTGCCGGATTCGGCCAGGCCGACACGGCTGAGCATCTCCCCGACTTTGCGGGCTCCTTGTTTTGGATCAACCCCCGAGAGCTGTCCGTAATATTCAAGCAGTTCACGCGCGGTCAGGTAGTCGTAGAAATATGGCTGTTCCGGCAAAAATCCGATCTGAGCTTTCATCTTTGGATCGTTGACCTCGCAGCCAAGAATGCGGGCTGAGCCTCCGGTCGGGAACACCAGACCCATCAGCAGCTTGAGAGTTGTGGTCTTGCCGGCGCCGTTCGGACCGAGAAAGCCGAAAATCTCGCCTTCCTGCACCGTTAGGTGTAGCGGTCGCAAGGCGCACTTTGGCTTCTTGCGCCAGAAGCCCACCATGTAGGTTTTTTCGAGACCCAGAATGTCAATGGCAAGCATGGGCAACAAATATTTGAGAAGAATTCTTCCTCACAAATTATAAGCAATAGGGCTTGATTCGGAGTATGCCGGAATAGTTACGCAGGTTACGTGTTGGCAGTTAGTTGACTGCGCTCAGGGCGAGGCAGGCAGCGGCATTGGCGATCGCGCCTCCGCTGGAGTTATACCGCACCACCGAATCCGGAACGGAACAGAAGCTGCGCTGACCGCTCGAACCTGCCGTAATCGGAATTGCCGTGGCAGCATATTGCATGTTGCTGCTGCCCTCGGCATCAGCGCTGAAGTTGTAGCCTGCTTTGCCCTTACCGCCGCCATTAGTGGCCAGTACATCATCAATTAAGCAAGCACTGCTTTGACTGGGGGTTGTGCAGGCCGAACTTGGGCCACCGAGATTGGTTAATGCCGCGGCGTAACCCACTGTGGGATAGCTCGTAATGTAGCTGACTTCTGCCGTTGCAATCGTCCGAATCGAACTGACGGCCGCTGACTCGTTCGCGGCCATGCGCGCGCGCAGCAAGTTCGGAATCGCAATGGCAGCAATAATCAAAATGATCGCCACTACGATGAGCAACTCAATTAATGAGAAGCCTTTTTGTTTCGGCATCTTGGTTGACCCGCCCAGCCGTAATTGTGGGCTGGTGCAAACACGATGTTATTGAATGCACTTTAGTGGCCTTTCGGCGCGCTCAGACCCGTGAGAGTCACCATAGATTAAGCCTCGATGCAAGAAGAAGATAAGTGACAAGCTTGTTCGGAGACCGAACTTTCCTTCTGTTCCGAGCATTCGTTGCCTGAAAGATGACAAATTACGTCATTGCGGTGAAGAATTTCGATTGGAATCTCGCAGCCGTAAAAAACAAAAGGAGCAACGGATCTCTCCGTTGCTCCTGCCTTTTGCCCCTCCCCGAGGCACCAGGCCAATCTTAAGTTAGTTCAACGCTCCCAAGCCTTGGCAAGCACCGTGATCCGCAGGCTTTGTACCGCTGGAATCGAACCGTACAACCGCATCTTCAACTGAGCAGAAACTGCGCTGTCCGGTGGAGCCGACGGTGACTGGAGCTGCCGTCGCGGAGTACAGCGTGTTGTTAGCACCAGAGGTAGCGGATGCAAAGTTAAAACCGCCTTTACCCTTGCCGCTGCCATTGGTAGCCAGCACGTCATCGATGAGACAAGCCTTGGTGTTATCTGGGGTCGTGCACGCAGTGGCGCTTCCGCCGAGAGCAGCCAGAGCCCCATACCCGGTGGTCGGATAAGCAGTGATGTAGCTCACCTCGGCCGTGTTGATGGTACGAATCGAGCTGGCAGCAGCCGACTCATTGGCTGCCATACGTGCCCGAAGCAGGTTCGGAATGGCAATCGCAGCGATGATCAGGATGATCGCCACGACAATCAGCAACTCAATTAATGAGAAACCCTTCTGTTTCCGCATCTCGTTTTCCCTCTCCTCCGTTTGGTGGTCTCAGTGGACCCGAATGCCAATTATCATCGCACTTGACTGGCCAAACCGAGCACTGACGTAAGTCTCTAAGTCTTTCCATTGCAATCTATAGAAATTCCTAAGTCACTGGCTCTTACTGCCATCAGATGATGGATGCCAGATTTTGTCAAGGGGTGACAGGATCGGTCGCTGCGCGACAGCCGTTCAAGAACAACATGAGAATGCCTTAGCGGTGCAGTTATCAAGAAGGTACGCAAAAGAAAAAAAGCAGCGGATTTCTCCGCTGCTAACCAGCCCTTTGCCCCTCCCCGAGGCGCCAGGCCAATCCTAAAGTTAGTTCAATGCTCCCAAAGCCTGGCAAGCACCGTGATCCGCAGGCTTTGTGCCGCTGGAATCGAACCGTACGACAGCATCTTCAACCGAACAGAAACTGCGCTGCCCAGTAGACCCGACGGTGACTGGATCTGCCGTCGCAGAGTACAGCGTGTTGTTAGTACCAGAGGCGGCGGATGCAAAGTTAAAACCGCCTTTACCTTTGCCGCTGCCATTGGTAGCCAGCACGTCATCGATGAGACAAGCCTTGGTGTTATCTGGGGTCGTGCATGCAGTGGCGCTTCCGCCGAGAGCAGCCAGAGCCGCATACCCGGTGGTCGGATAAGCCGTGATGTAGCTCACTTCGGCTGTGTTGATTGTACGAATCGAGCTGGCTGCAGCCGACTCATTGGCAGCCATGCGCGCCCGCAGCAAGTTCGGAATAGCAATCGCAGCGATGATCAGGATGATCGCCACGACGATCAGCAACTCAATTAATGAGAAACCCTTCTGTTTCCGCATCTCGTTTTCCCTCTCCTCCGATTTCATCTGGTCTCAGTGGACCAAGCACTGGTTATATGGCACTTCATCGGCCAGACCCGAGAGTCACCGACCGGGACACGATTCGGTCCTTAGGTAGTTTGTTTTCAGAGGCTGAGCAGCCTTACGTTTCTGCGTTCGAAGGCCAATCCAGCCTAAACTGGAGATCGCGGTGTCAGAATTTGTCACGAGTTGCCGCGTTATGTCATTTTGATACAAACGTTGAGACTGCCGCGTCTGTGACGAGAACGGAACCGAAGTTCTTGTTTGCAACCTAAATTATCTGGTCCGATTTTCTGCAGGTGAAAATTAAAGGTGGTGTATCTCTTGATTATGCTGCTGTGTCTGTGGCGCGCGGTGTGCTTAAATTCTTATATTGGCTAGCCCAGCACAGGTGCGCGTTCCACCACAGACGCTTGATTCCCCGCTGTTTGCTTCCCCCGAAAAAAGGACGGCGATCCTCAGCCTCTTACTCGTGGTGGTTACTGTGTGTGTGTTTAACCGGGCGAGTCAAAACTCCTTTATTAACTTTGACGACGATGGCTACATCACTGAAAACCCACATCTTCGCGCGGGCTTGACCTGGGAAACGGTCCGGTGGGCATTTACGACGAACGCGCAGTCGAACTGGCATCCGCTGACCTGGCTTTCGCACGTCGTGGATTATCAGCTTTTCCACTTCAATCCTGCGGGACATCACTACACGAGTGTATTGCTCCATGCGGTCAACGCAGTGTTGCTGTTTTTACTCCTTCAGGGCGCTACTGGGTTCACGTGGAGAAGCTTGACGGTAGCGGCACTCTTCGCCATCCATCCGGTGAACGTGGAATCCGTCGCCTGGATTGCGGAGCGCAAGAACGTGCTCAGCATGTTGTTCTTCCTGACGGCGATGCTGGCCTATGGGCGCTACACACGTAAGCCTGCGGCAAAAAGCTATCTGGTGGTTGCGATTTTATTCGCGGCCGGACTCATGGCGAAACCGCAGGTGATCACGCTTCCGTTTGTGCTCTTACTTTGGGATTACTGGCCCTTGCGAAGAATGGAAGCTCATTCCGCGGAGACCTCGAGCAACTCGCTTCCGCCCCTCCCAGTTTCTTTTCTTTTTTGGGAAAAGCTTCCACTTTTGGCGCTCTCGGCATGCAGCGCCGCTATTACTTTGAAGGTGCAGGCCGCAGGCGGCGCAGTGCGCTCGCACATCGAGTATCCGTTCTGGGTGCGGATTGAGAACGCGATTTTTTCTTACGCTCGTTACATTGGAAAGGCATTGTGGCCAGCACACCTGTCGCCCATGTATCTCCATCCGGGAGAGTCGTTGCGCTGGTGGGCAGTGCTGGGCGCACTCTTGTTGCTCTTCCTCATCAGCGCCTTGGTTTATGCGTGTCGTCGCCATCGATTCCTGCCGGTGGGCTGGCTCTGGTTCTTGGGGACGATGATCCCCATGATCGGATTAGTGCAAGTGGGCGGGCAGGGCATGGCGGACCGTTACGCATACCTGCCGTTTATAGGCTTGTTCATCGTTATCTGCTGGGGAGTAGCTGAGTGGGCTCGCGAGATCAGGCTCTCGCCGCAATGGCTCGCGTTCTCTGTGATCTTGGTGCTGGCTGCATTTGCAGCACTCAGCTACCGGCAAGTTGGATACTGGCATGACAGCCTAACGCTGTGGTCCCAGGCGCTGCAGGTCACAGACGGCAACTTTGTCGCGCACGATAACCTCGGCAATGCCTTGGTCTACCAGGGGCGCTTTGACGACGCGATTCCACACTTCCGGGCGGCCATAGCAATCAATCCTAAAGATCCGCTCGGGCACGTGAACATCGGAGCTTACGAACGGCAGCACGGCCATCTGCAAGAGGCCATTGACCATTATCAGACAGCTCTGAATTTGACCTCGGACAAACGTCTGCGGGCTACGGTCTACGGGAATCTGGGATCAGCTTATCGCCATCTGCACGACTACTCTCGCGCCAAAGAAAGCTATGAAGCGGCACTGCGGCTGGACAACGAAAGCTTCGTGGCGTTAATTGGCATGGGGCTGTTGTCATACCGGGCCGGAGATTTCAAACAGGCGGCAGATCAGTTCTACCGGGCAGCAGCGAGCCAGCCCAGCGACACGGTTTACATACTTTTGGCACGCGCACTCGAACAGAGCGGCCAATCGGCGCAAGCGAAATCGTCTTATCAGGAGGCCAAGAGGTTTTCGGGCGACCTTGGCGCGGCGGAGAGAGAAGCAGATCGCTTGCTCTCACCGTAAGCCGACGCACTGCGGCTACGTCTTACTCTCCGCCTAAGCAGCGACACGGTTGCGAACGAATGCCCGGAGTTTCTCGACCCTGCTTGGTTGCGCTATGGGCACGCTCGCGGGCCAGGGTTCGTCAACTCCGGTGAGTGCCAACGCACCTCCGAGCAGCGCCATGTTCTTGCTGAAGTTGATCATGTCATTCATGCGCTGGTTGGGGTCCTCGGCTCGCCAGAAGTCGTGCATGATGGGCGACACGCCGGCCAGAAATCCAATGATCGCCGCGCCGCCGAGCTTCGGCTTGATTCCCAGCAGAATGCTGGTTCCACCGAGCAGCGGCAATCCACCGGTAACCGCGACCGCGGCATCCGGCGCCGGAACCTTCTTTGCTCCCGCATACTGCGACAGCGTCTTACGCTCACGAAAATGGTGAATGCCGTTGTAAATGAAAAAACCACCAAGGAGCATACGGCCAATTAAGAAGGGGGCTTTCATGGGGTATTCCTTCCGATTTGTGGGATAGGTTGCTTCGATTCGGCTGGGGGCGAGTGTGTTGCCCTGAAGTTTCCTGGGATACTCGCGCTTTCAATGTTAGTGGCCCATGGGCATATCGAGATGCAGGGTGTCCCAGGCTTGCCAGAAAGCCTTCATTTCTTCCGGAGTGCCCAGAGAAACACGAATGTACGTATCCATCGGTGGAAAGCGTCTGCCAATCAGCACATTCTGTTTGTGGAATTTTTCGATAATCTCTTCCGCTGGATGGTAGGTGTTCATCATCACGAAGTTCGTGTGCGAGTCGATCGGCTTCACCATTCGCGCGGTGGCCTGGTTGAAGAACTCCTGCCGTGTATCGGCATTGCGTTTGACGAAAAGTCGCACGCTGTCGCTGTCGTCCAGCGCCGCCATCGCCGCTTTCGACACGATCCCATTTACACCGTCAGAAGTGAGTAGAGTCTCCAGGCGCTTCGCCGTCGCAGGTGTAGCAATGCTGTAGCCGAGTCTTAAGCCTGCCATTCCATAGATTTTGGAAAAAGTTCGGCTGACGATTACGCGTTCGTCCGGAACCGGTTGGTCGATAAAGGATTTGTACATGCCCGACTCGCCGGCAAAATGGTGGTACGCCTCGTCGATCAATACGTAATACGACGCCGGCAGCTTGCTGATCAACGTTTCCAGATGCTGCCGAGGAGTCAGCGATGCAGTCGGATTATTCGGATTGCAGATGTAAATCAAGCCTCCGGATCCATCCGCGTGACTGAGCATTGCCTCAAGATCATGAGCGAATGTCTTGGTTAAGGGGACTGAAATGACTTCCGCGCCTACGCCGTGGGCGTAGTGATCCATGGCTTCGAACGTCGGCGAAGGTTGAATGAGACGTTTTCCAGGTCCCAGGAAAGCAAATGCCGCAACCCGCAGAATTTCGCTTGATCCACAACCGAACACAACCTGTTCTGGTTTCACATGATGAAAGTCGGCGATTTTCTGCCCGAGCGGTTCGTAATCCATGAAGGGGTAACGGTTGGCCGAAGCGATTGCAGAACGTATCACCGCCATTGTCTGCGGAGGCGGTCCGTAAGGGTTCTCATTACTATTGAGCCGGACCGCACCGTGCGCGTCTTGGGTTCGCGCTGGCTCGAAAGGAGTCGCGCGGGCGAACTCAGCGAATGGCCAATGTGCCGCAGCCGTTGTCGCGGCTCCGACCCCGAGTGTACGGAAGAAATTTCTGCGTGAGGAAAGCATCAATGGTTCCTGTCCTGACGAGAATGGGAATTACGATTAAAAGAAAGGGACCATTCTCTCAAAATCGAATGGTCCCGGTTGGCAATTCTGCGTCGATCGATTTACTGGATCGTTAGCGTCGCGGTGGTCGAGTGAGATGTCGCGCCACTCGTTCCTCTAATCGTTAACGTGTACGTCCCTGAAACCGCAGTAGGGTTGGCGGAAACCTTCAAAATTGACGTACCTGCGCTTGTGATTGAGGCGGGCGTGAAGTTGGAGGTCGTCTTCTTCGGCAACCCGCTCACAGTCAGGCTCACCGTTCCGGAGAACGAACCTACCGCTCCGATGTTTACTGAATAAGTTGTACTCGATCCGCGGTTGATGGTCCGCGAGGTAGGACTCACTACAAGTGTGAAGTCGGAAGGACCGGTCACAACCAAAGTTACGGTCGTGGCATGGGCGAGAGTTCCGCTCGTGGCAGTGATAGTGATGGGATACGATCCAGCCGGTGTTGAACTCAGAGTGGTGATCGTAAGCGTCGAGGACCCAGAACCACTGATCGTGCTCGGATTGAAGCTGGCGTTGGCGCCTGATGGCAAGCCGCTAGCGCTCAAACTCACATTGCCATTGAACCCATTCAAAGCTGTAACAGTAGCTGAGTAGGTTGTACTGCTGCCCTGAACGATTGTCCGTGACGAAGGGGTTGCCGAGACCGAGAAATCGGGTGGTTGCGTCACCTGTACGAAGCTTGCGATGGAAGGCGTTCCTACACTGTTCAGCACGAAAAGCATGTAGTAGCCCGGCGGGGCAATATTGCTATTCGGTGGACTGTTGACGTTGAGAACGTCGCCAGCGGCGGTGAAGGAAAGTCCGACTAGCCGCTGATCCATATCGAACGCATGCGTAGAAGCGCCGGGGCGTACGAGCACCACAGAAGAAATGTCGGAGGCGTTAGGGGTCCCGACCGAAAACCCAGTGCCGTAGTTGATGATGGCTGGAGCAGTGCTGATCATGGGGCGCGCGGCAGGTATGGGATTTCCGCTAGTGTCAACACCGGAAAACAAATAAGCAGGTTCGTAGATCTCCATCTGGTGTTGATAAGAACCACGAGTGTAATTGCCTCCGGCTGACCAGACGGTCGCATCCGGTAAGAGCAGCGCGACTGAGTGGTAGACACGCGGGACGCTGTTGGCGCTGGCTGGTGACTTAGACCCTCCATCGGCCGCAAACAGATCGGCTGTGAAGGTGGCGGTCGATTCATTCTCATCACTCGAAGAGCCGCCCAGGGCGAGAACTTTTCCGTTGGGCAGGATTACAGCGTCCATCTCGATACGACCACCCGACATGTCGGGTCCCGACTGCCATGAGGGGGAGGGAGCACCTAAGTCGATGATTTCGGTCGTCGCAGTTGCGGGATTGCCGCCGCCCATGATCATGACGCGCGGACGATAATTAGTTTCTGGAGTCAGTGGCAGCAGGACAGAGGTCCCGTAGGTTCGGGTTGTACCCAAGACAGTGTTAGCTACCGTGGACCAGGTGTGTGCAACGGGATCAAAGAGCCTGGAAGTAACGCCAGAACCAGAGTAAAAAACCTTGCCGTTTGGGAGGAGATGCATGCGCGGGTAAAGCGGGGGAGTCCAACCGGCGCCAAATTCCTGGCTCCACCCTGCTCCGGGAGTGTAGATCTCCACCGTGGTGCTGGTCGCACCGGTTTCTGTCAATCCCGAAAATGTCATGGCGCGGCCGTCGCCCAGCGTGGTCACGGTCGGATACCAGCGGCCGTGCGCCATGGTTTGGACATCACTAAACAAATTTGTGGACGGATCAAACACTGCCGAGCGTTTTTCGCCGTAGAAAGGGTCGTAGCGCAGCGTCCCGCCATTGATGAACGCGCGACCATCCGGCAAGACGACCATCCCATTGCAAAACATGTCCCACGAGAGGGGGAACGGAGTGAATGAATTCGTAGCCGGATCAAAGAGGCCCGCACCCGAATTGTTGGAAGGACCGTATGGTGCACCGGTTGGGCATGCCGGCTGTCCCGATGGAACAGTTTGTCCTGGCGCACAGTTGCCGGAGCCTGCCACCACAAGCACTTTGCCGTTATGCAGCAACGCCACGTGAACCGGGTTGATGGGCATCAGCTGAATCAAAGTCCTCCAGCGGCCCTGAACATTCGCCTGCGCCATCATTTCGGGAGCAAGCGCACACACCAATAAGAGACGCGACACGAACCGCACGCACGTTGCGCGGCTGGAATTCATACACACCTCGGGAGTAGCCGGAATCCGGCAATAACGAACAATGCCAACGGGGGAGGTCTGTACGCGAAGGCTCGAAGTGGCGACTGCGAGCGCTCGATCTACAAAGCTTGCAGACTCTACGCGGACGGAATCAGCCTGTCAAGATGCAGAGCCTTGCACATATTCGCAACCATCTGCAATGCGTTGCCGGGCTGGTTCACAAGTGCCCGGCGTCGAGCGTTTCTTGAAGACCTGGGACTGGCAGAGGCATTACGCCTCGCGTATATTGTTCGGACTCCAGCGGCCAGCCATATGCCTGAGACAGGACCTAAGTCCGCCATCACAATCCGTGACCTGAAGGCATTCTCGGAACTAAAGATGGTAGAGGCTTTGGAGAAGGAAGTCTGGGGTGTCTCCGACCTAGACGTCATACCCATGACGCTGGCGGTCGCGACACGAGAAGCCGGCAGCATCTGGCTGGGAGCATTCGACGGCAGGGAGTTAGTCGGTTTTGCGTTCGCATTCCTTGGTCTGGAATCCAATTCCTTGATGCTGCACTCGCATATGCTTGCCGTGCGCCAGGCCTATCGTGACTCAGACCTGGGTTACAAGCTCAAGCTGGCACAACGGGAACGTGCGCTGGCTTTGCGCATTCGCGAGATCACTTGGACCTTTGATCCACTGCAGAGTAAAAACGCGCACTTGAACTTCGACAAGTTAGGCGTGGTCTCAAGCAGCTACAAGGTCGATTTTTATGGGCCGGAAACTTCCAGCGTGTTGCATCGCAACAGCACCGATCGCCTTTGGGTGCGCTGGCCGCTGGCCAGCCGCCGAGTTCAGGATCGATTGCAGCGCAAAGAGCACCGCACGCACGCACTGGAGGCCCTGGCGACGCTCGTTCCCTTAGTCCGTTTCCATGCGGGAGGCACACCTGAGAGGACAGATCTTTCTGCTGCTTTAAAGCGTCAGCGCATTGCAATCGAAATCCCCAGTGACATAGGAGACGTGGAGCAACGCGACCCCGCTCTGGCGCGTGAGTGGCGCCTGGCCACCCGCTGGGCATTTACTGAGGCGTTGGCTGCCGGATTTTTCGTGGCTGAATTCTGCCGCACCGTCCGGGGCAAACAAGGTCCGGGCGTCTACATCCTGGAAAAGGGGACCATTGAGGAATATGTTCCCGAATTGCAACGCGCTTGGGCCTAAAAGGGAACTTCTCCGTTCTCTCCAGCGTTACTCATCCGCTGATCTGACTGATAACGAGGTACTCACGATTTTTCCGCCTTTGTGTTTAACGCATACCACCGTCGCGCATCCAAGCCGTTGCGGTTCAGGAGTGTGCGCCATGCGTCTTAGTGCCGTCCAATGCTGCCGAGGATTTCTCGCTTCGGCTTTGGCTGTTCTTTTTGTCTTCCCGCCAACCTTGTTCGCAGACACTCACCTAGTAACTCCCGCAGATATGCAACGGGAGTTGCTAGCCGCATCTCAGAGACGCGAACACAATCAAAAAGTAGTTCAGGAGTTACTCTCATCAGATGTGGGCCAAAAGGCGCTGCAGTCCGTTCACGTCGATCAGGTTCAGGTCACGCGAGCAGTTTCTAACTTAAGTGATGCGGAACTGGCGCGGCTTGCCGAACGTGCAAAGCAGGCGCAATCAGATTTCGCGGCAGGCGCGCTTAGCAAAGAGGCATTGCTGATCGTTGCCATCGCGGTAGTTGTAGTGATTGTTATCGTAGTCGCAAAAACCTAGAGAATACTCTCGGCCACGCAGCAACATATTGCGGAACGCAAGCTGGACTAGGTGGCCGCTGTCTTCTGCGCTCCTCTTTCTTGTAACAGCCGCTTGATCAGCAGGCGATTAATTTTGCGCACCAACTGCAGAAGACGTCCCAGGTCTTGCTCCATTGCGGCCTGCTCACACAAGGTACGCCATCGTTCGTTCTCAGGGTCCATTGGGCGTCTAGCAGCCCGTGTCTAAAGTCGCGTTAATCACTTTGCGCCGCGGATGATTCAGGGTAGTGTCTTGCCATGGCGATGGGAACGCGGAGGCAGCGTCAGCGGCAAGAGGAGCTTTGGTACCGCGGGGATCTGGCGGAAGCTCCGGGCCATCCTTTTTATCGGCGGCTGAACGAGTTGTTG
>QIAA01000013.1 GCA_003224905.1 Acidobacteriota bacterium | reverse complement strand
GCGCTGACTACAGTAAAGCCATCTCCAGGACGACCAATATTGAGGTCAGAGATAAGGACATCAAATTTGTAGCGCGTGATTGCGTCTAATGCTTCTGCGACGGTTGCAACCGAAGTGACCGCAAAGCCGTACGACTGCAAGACTGGTGGAAGCGTCAGCCTGATGCTGTCTTCGTCATCAACGAACAGAATCCTCGGCTCATCGCCCATTGATGAATTTACCCAGAACGCACAAATCGAGCACGGGCGTGGGGAGTTTTTTGCTCAGCAGCTTCGAGAACATATCCGCCTGCTTCCCGTCGCACATTTTTAAGCCGCATGTGTTTCTCATGCAGCAAGTGATTAATTTCCGAGACTAATTCGAGCAAGCGATCTGAGTCCTGCTCGTCAGCGGCTTGCACACACAACTGAAGCCAACGCTCTCGCCCTTCGCCCTTCATTTTGCCCTCCGCCGTTCGCTGGCAACGGTGCAGGGCAAATCTGCCCGAACAATGCCGCTCAATTGTCAGCGCCTAGGCTGGAAAAATCAACTGCGTACCTACCGCAAACTTGGGCTGAGGTGATCTCACACCACGTCGGAACTGCACACAATACAGTGCATCGTGTATTACTGAACCAAATCGATTAATCCGGGAACAAAAATGATGGCCGGGGGTGGACAACTTGCACGCACGAAGCGGCGCATCAAAAACGCGAACTCTCCGACGCTTGTGTTTATAGGCAAGACTGTACTGATCGTGGATGACAATGCCTTTGTCAGGCGTGCGCTCCGCAAACTGTTGACGCGAGAACTGGGCGTCAACATATGCGAAGCACAGAACGGCAAAGAGGCAATCGCCAAGGCTCGGGAACTGCAGCCTGATTTGATCGTATTGGACGCGTTGAAACTGGGCTTTCTCACCGGCGAGGAGTTCGATCAACTCATGAAGCCCGAGAAGATGACAAGGTCGTAGACGCGGCAAGAACCTGCCACAGAAATCCCTGCTCCAACGCATGTGCGACACGAGCGAAAAATCTATATTCAAGTGAACCCAGACTATCCAAGAAGATAGAGCTACTAACAGAGCGGATAGAAGCCGCGATGTGAAGTCATGTGGAAATTCTGTTGATTGCATCGTTTGGCTCTTGTTTCCATGGTTTTGGCGCTTCCAGAGGCAAGAAGGGAAAGCAACCAACCTAGGAACTGCGGTTGCAATAACGCAGGTGGGGTTATCCAAAACTGTTTCGGCGGAGGCTCCCATGCGCGTGCCAACGGCGGTCATCTTCATTGCACCTGTGTTCACACTGTTGTGGACCGGATGCCCCCCGATCATTCCCCAACTCCGCCCCCACTCGCCGGCGTGAAAGTGATCAACATGATTCCGGCCACGCTGAGTGGAGAAACCAATCAGGATAGTGAGCCCTTCCTTGCCATTCATCCGACCGACCCACAGCGCATGGCGGCCTCCGCGTTCACCCCTAATCCGGGCGGCCAGTCCAGCACAACGGCCCCCATTTTCGTCTCTCTAGACGGTGGCCAGACTTGGACCCTTAACAACATTGTCCCTAGCCCGGTGCAAACGGTGGACATCACGCACGCCTTCGACGCGGGTACTGGCAGCTTCTTCGGAGGAGTCCTGCGTAGTTCGGACGGCAGTTATCTGCAGCTAGTGAGTACTGATTTCGCATCCCCCGTGCTTATGACCACACAAGCCTCGCGAGGTGATGATGATCAACCGTTTGTGCGGGCCACGACCGTCGGCCCAAGCAATCGTATTTACATCGGCAGCAATGACTTCAGTCAGTTTGCCGGGACGGGTCACACGGCCACCGTAGATGTCTCAACCAACGGTGGCGCTAATTACTCTCAGGTTCGTGTGGAGTTCCGAAACTCCGCGAACATGACTGCTTGTGGCTTCTCCGGAAGCCAGGACGGACCTTCTATTCGACCGAGCATTGCCAAAGACAAGACGATCTACGCTGCCTTCTTTGGATGGCGTACTTTCCCCTGCAATACTGGCTTGGTGAGCAGTGACGTCGTAGTGGTCCGGGATGATAATGGAGCATCCGGTGCCAACGCCTTTCAAGATCTCCGCGATTCCGGGGACAACCAGGTTGGCCAGCGGGTCGTGCAGGGGGTAACCATTCCGTAGTCGAACCAGCCCACCTTGGCGCAAGAGCGGGTCGGGTCAACACTCTCGCTGGCCGTGGATCCCGGCAACAGTTCCACCGTATACATTACGTGGGCCGATCGGGTGGGTAACGGAGACATCTATACCATTCATGTCCGGCGTTCGACGGACCGAGGTGCACACTGGTCGAATGACCTGTTCTCGCAGAAGAACGCCACCAACACGGCATTGGCAATTGCCGATAACGGAACTGTTGGCCTGCTTTATCAGGCGCTTGTCGCAACCGGGACGGTCAGCATCTGGGAAACCCACTTGGTCCAGACCAAGGACGGCTTCACCACCAAACAGGATGGCGTACTTTCCTCAGCCCCCTCCGACGTTCCTACGGCTCAGTTCCTCCCTTATCTGGGTGACTACGTCGGGCTTATGACTGTGGGAAACGAGTTTCGTGGTATTTTTTCCGCCAGCAACACACCGGACAAGAGCCATTTCCCGGAGGGGATAACCTACCAGCGCGTGGCTGACTTCACAGGCAAGACACTGGGAGACGGGCAAGGAGGCGCGGTGGCAGTTTCAATCGATCCGTTTTATTTCAGCTTTCCAGTCATGCAGTAGATTTGGTATGAGTGCCGTGGAGGAGGAGAAACCATGGGCCGGGGAAATTTGACGGTACATTCGTTGCGAATCGTCATGTTGCTGGTGATTGGCGCGTTCGTGTGTGTGGGGCAGACTTCACCGAACTCTCCCACGAAGTTTGACCTAGTACTTGTAGGTACGGTCACGCAAAAGGGCGAAAGTTCGTTTCGGGAGGTTCCCAGGTCCTCGAAGAACCTTGTCGTCCAGGTGGAAAAAGTGCTCGATAAGCCTCAATCCGTGGCTCTCAAGCCAGGGGATTCACTGACTGTCGTGGCCAAAGATCCGTCTGTGTTCTCTAAGGGAGCACGCGCCATGTTCTATTTGGCCGGCTGGATCTACGGCAGGGGAGTCGCCGCGCGGGAGGTAAGCCATGACATGCTGCAGGCGGGTGCAGCGGCGGCAGGAGGCGGGGAGAACCGAATGCAGGAGATGCGCAAGCAGCAGCGCGATCAGGAACTGCGGGCCCGAATCGCCGCCGCAGATATGGTGGTGGTGGGCACGGTGACTGAGGTGCGTCCTGAGTCCAAGCCAGTTCCGACCAGAGGTCGTGGCCTCAGTGAGCACAACCCGGCTTGGCAGGAAGCAGTCATTAATGTGCAATCCAATCTCAAAGGTGCCCAGGGCCAAAACCAATTGGTCGTGCGTTTTCCCAAATCCATGGACGTTGCCTGGTATCTCGCACCCAGATTCAAGGAGGGACAGTCAGGCACCTTTCTCCTGAAAAAAGACGTGGTTTCGGGAGTCCCCAAGACCATGCTGGCCGGAACACCCGTCCAGGCGTGGACAGCATTGTCTCCGGGCGATGTTCTTTCAGGGGTTGACGCTGACCGAGTTCGTGAATTGTCCGTAAGGAAGCCCTGACCGCAGAGCAAACAAATCACGCGGGAACTTCCGTTCTCGGCTATACGCGCTTTTTGGGAAGGTGGGTATCTTAAAGGCGAGGAGTTCGATCAACTGGTGAAGCCGGAGAAGATGAGACGGCCCTGATTGCGCCGAATGGCAAGACTACTTCCTCCACCTCTAGCTGCTTATTTGCTCGCCGCCGCCTCTTTCGCGGAAGCGGAAGTGATTGTCACCACGCTAACCAGAACGAGTATGGTTCCGAGCAGAGTGCGCGCGGTAATCAATTCGGTTCCGTCTCATGCGGCAATTCTATGCACACAAGTGTTCGTTTTGGTATATACTACGTATATACAATAACTTTATGCCAAGAGCGCAGGTGGTGAAGTGGGGTAATAGCCTGGCGGTCCGCATTCCGAAATTGGTGGCGGAAGAAGCTCGTATGAAGGAAGGCGACGCGATTGTAATTGAGGCCGCAGAGGGCCACATCGAGTTGCGCCGCGAAAACCGGGTCCCAGCCCTGAAAGAGCTGGTCGCACAGATCACGCCCGAGAACCGTTACGAGGAAACTGTTTGGGGTCCTGACCGTGGCAAGGAAATTGTGGAATGGTAGCCGGGTACGTGCCGGACACTGGGGATATCGCGTGGCTGGATTTTGATCCGCAAGCTGGCCGCGAGCAAGGGCGCCGCCGCCCTGCCCTGGTGTTGACAGATCAAAACTATAACCGTGCCAGTGGGCTGATGATTGTCTGCCCGCTCACCAGCAAACGCAAGCCTTATCCCTTCGCGCTTCCAGTCGTCCTGGATAAGGTCGAAGGGGCAGTGCTGGTCGACCACCTCAAGAGCCTGGATTGGGAAGTACGCAATGCGAGCTTTCATTCCAAAGCTGATCCGGCTCTCCTGAGCAAGGTTCGGACTTATGTTGCAGTCTTGTTGCATCTCCCGCGTGGACGTGTTTAGCTGGCGCAATGTAGCCAATCAACGTCAGCAACTATGCCACCTCCTCTATCTCTAGCGGCTTATTTGCTCGCGCTGGCATTTTCGCCGGAGATGTTGTAATTGTCACTACGCTAACCAGCACGAGGCCGGTTCCCAGCAAAGTGCGCGCGCCAATGCTCTCCCCGCCAAGAAAATGACCGAGCGCGACCGCCACAACCGGATTGACATAAGCGTAGGTTCCAACTTTCGTCGGCGATTCATAGTGCAGCAGCCACACATAAGCGGTGAAAGCCACAATGGATCCGGCGATGATGAGGTACACGAGCGCAAACCATGCATTCCATGACACCGCCTGCGCGTGAAATCCGCGCCATTCTCCCAAGATTCCAGCCAGCACGAACAGCTGAATGCCTCCGCTGAACATTTGTGCAGCGGCGCTCATGGGCTTGGAATCAGGGAGAGGCAGTTTGCGGGTGATGATGGTGGCAAACGACCAGGTCAGGGCAGCGATCAGCAAAGCCACGGCGCCGCGACGGTCGATAGGGAGTTCACCTAGCGAGAATGAGCGGTTCATCAGGACTGCGACTCCGAAAAGTCCGATGCTAAGGGCGAGTGCCAAGCGAAAAGTAAGCCGTTGAGTTCGCAGCAGCACGATTGCGAAGAAGGTAACAAAGACGGGAATGGTCGCGAGTATGACAGCAGAAATCCCGGAGGGCACGCGCTGCTCAGCCCAGAAGAGACACCCGTAGTCGATGACGAAAATTAACAATCCCAGCAACGATGCGGCGCTCCATTGCTGAAAACTGGGCCAGGGTGTGTGGCGAAACCGCATCCAGGCAAGAAGGAGAAGACCGGAGACGAAGAAGCGAATTGCTGCCAGCAACAGTGGTGGAACTTCGTGAACACCAATACGGATGGCAAGGAATGTCGAACCCCAGACAAAATAAATGACGCCAAACGCCAGCAATATCTTCCATGAAGCTGGCCGTGGTGCAGCGGTCATTCCATTCTCCCTGAGTCGACGCTTCTATATAGATATGCGCAGTGAGTACTCTGGATCAGACTTATGCCATTGAAAGTTTTGATGGGTGTATGGATTTTAATTATGGGCAAATGACGGCTTGCCGAAACTCATACCCGTGAGCTGGCAAACGCGGTCAGGAAACACCCCTTTGCTGGCCACGAGAACATGAAAGCTCTCGCCCATTCCTGCGGGAGTTACTAGATGCTTGAGTTGCAGCGCGACTTTAGCGCGCTCCTGCGGCAACCGGCATTCTTCGAATGCATCGGCAAACTGATTCTGCTGTCCAATTCCCATCAGGAATTGCGACTGCGTGAGCAGTGGCTGGATCCGCAGGCCGTTTTGTTCCCCGGCAGCAGCGAGCGCAGTGCAATTCACGTGCGCAGTGATGTCCTGTTCACCAGGAGCTTCGTAGGGGCTAGCACTTACAGAATGTTGTCGATAAGCGGTAAGCGTACCGCGATGACGTCCTGCAAGCTGCTCGTCTCGCGTGTAACCATAATCAATGATGATGACAAAGCCGCGTTGCATGAGGGCTGCTGCTTTCGCCATGTAATCCTGCGAAATGAGCGCAACTTCGACGCGTTCGCCTGGTTCGGGATGTACGCTGTAATGGTCAAGCAACTCCAGAGCTTCAGGTGAAGGCCGATACCAGGTTTCGCGGAGCCGTCCGTCATGGACCTCAATATGTAGCTGGCCTTGAGAGCTGAGGACTTCGACTGGAAGAGCGTCGAAGAACTCGTTTGCGAAAATGATGAGCGGAACCTCAGGGGCTAAAGCCCTGTGGAGAGCAACGTTATTCGGCACGGCTAAAGCGGTGCCCTTCCCGTGCTGATCGCGACCCCTGATAATTGCCGGGGTTCTGTCGCAAATCACAGAACTTTTTTCGCTTTCAAGAAAGCCATTTAGTGTATGCCGCAGCCGTACTTGCAAGCTCGGCGAGCGCTCTGCCAGGGAGTAGTGCAGCGCGTGGAAAAAATACGGAAATTTCTTCTTCGACCAGTCAAGCACATCATTGGCAAAGAGTCCGCGCCCCGGACCGAGTTCCAGTATCTCGATTTGTTCTGGCGAGTCCAGAGCACGCCACATCTCTTCGAATTGACGGGCCAATAGCCGCCCGAAGACTGCGTGCACATCACTCGAGGTATAGAAATCACCGGCTTTGCCGAACTGCTCTGCATTTCGCGAGTAGTAACCCAGTTCCGGATCGTACAAGCACAGTTCCATATAACGGGAGAACGGCATGCGGCCATGCTCCCGAATTTCGCACTCAATCTTTTCGCGCAAGCTCACGGAGTAACTCCCTGGCGCTGATCACGATCCTGCGGAGTGCGGGTGAACATTTCGATCAGGTAGTCGTGCAGGCAATCGTATAACTGGCGCTGGAATGTCCACTCGAATTGCGGATGGTCCAGGTCACGCGGATGCAAATCGAAGTAATAGGTATGCACCGGGACGGGAGAGTTCTTGAACTGGATGATTACTTCTACGCCATCGGCCTTAGCACGAGCCGAAAAGTCGAGCAGTGGATGCTCGTACAGACGTAATTGCGCAAGAACACGATCGAGGCGGGCGCCGCTGCTCACTTCTTCATTCTAGCTGCTTTGAACTGTACTTTGTTTGAGAAGAGACAGAGGGCCAGCAATAGTCGTACAGGAATGTTGTACAATAAATGGGGGCTGATTTGACCGAAACCACTTATTCCAACTTGCGGGCCAGTCTGGCCACGATACTTGATCGCGTGGCGAATGATCGAGAAGTAGTAGTCGTCAAACACCGGGGTGTAAAAACCGTCGCCATGCTGCCTGCCGACGAGCTCAGCGGGCTGCTGGAAACGGCACACCTATTAAGATCGCCCAAGAATGCCCAACGCTTGTTGAAGGCGTTGCATCGTGCTGTAAAAGGCAAGGGCAAGCGCGAATCAGTGGACAAGCTCCGGCCGGAGATGCGTCTCGGTGCGGCCCGCTGAGCGAGCTGCGGTTTTCCATCCAGAATTTCGTGAAGACTTACGACATTGGATTGGTACAGACCGCAAAATCGCGCTGCGCGCTTTTGACCTGATTGAAGCGGTTCTGCGCGATCCTTTCGCCGGCATCGGGAAGCCGGAGCCACTTAAATATGTGCTGGCTGGTTGCTGGTCCCGCAGAATTACGCAGGAACACCGCCTCGTCCATCGAGTGAGTCAAAACCGAATCGATTTCCTGCAGGCACGATATCACTACTGAAAGGGCTGGAAGCACGGCTCCAACCTACCGTGGAATCGACAGCAGTCTCTCTCGCTGCACCAAAAGAAATCCCTGCAGTGAAAATCAGTTCCCAGTTCTTAGTTCGCGGTTCTCGGTTGAATTCGCAGCGGCTCACTCGTAGCGCAGCGCTTCAATCGGATCGAGTCTTGCCGCTTTGATTGCGGGTAGCATTCCACTCACTATTCCAACAAAACTCAGAATAGCCGTAGACCAGATCAATGTTGCAGCATCTATCTTCAGGTGAATGTCGCCTTCGCCGGCGCCTTCCTGGAATGCGCTCCACAGAACCAGCGAAGGGACGGACCAGGAAACCAGATATGCAAGCGCTACGCCGGCGAGGCCGCCTAGAAACGTGATAACGAGTGCTTCAGTCAGGAACTGAAACAGAATATGCCAGCGGTGGGCACCCAGGGCTTTCTCCACACCGATCTCGCGAGTGCGCTGGGTCACGGATACCAGCATGATGTTCATCAGCCCCACGCCACCGATGCCGAGCGTCAGCAGGCCGATGAAGCCCAGCAGGATCTTGATTCCTGTGGTGATCACGTGCAGATCGAGCAGATCTGCGAAAACGTCGAAGACAAAGACTGCGCGCTGGTCTTTAGGATCGAACGCATGATGGAATGCCATGGAGTCCCGGAGCGCTTTTACCACCTTAGCGTGATCGCCCTCGTACTCCATGACAATTGAGTTGAGATAGTAGGTGTCCTTAATATCGCTCATCGCGCTGAACGGCACGTAAACATGCTCGTTCAGATTTTCGTCGCTGTTGTTGATTACTTTCTTCAGGACCCCGACAATCTGGTACGAAATGCCATCCACGCGGATGGTTTCGCCAATGGCATTTTGGCCGGAAAATAGCTTTTTCTTCGCGTCCGCGCCAATAAAGGCGTCGCGACTGTGCGTGAAATCGTCAGCTTCGTTGAAAGGGCTTCCCTCGGCAAACTCCATGCGCCGCATTCGAGGATAAATCGCATAAACGCCGCTCACTCCGAAACTGGCGCTGCGGGTCCCGTACAAGACCGTGCACTGCTTGAACACCTCGGGTGAAAGCCGCTTGAGTAGCGGAACCTCGTTGCGGATATAGTCGAGGTCGTTGAGCGTCAGGCGAATTTCATTGCCTGCCTTAGTGCCGCCCGCCTGAAGCGATGTGCGGCCGGGAAAGACAAACACCAGGTTAGTGCCGAAGGAACGAAAGGCAGTCCAGACGCCGCGTTCGAAACCGGCGCCGTAGGCCAACAGCAGAACTACAGTCGCGATACCCCACGCCATACCGAGCATGGTCAGAAAGCTGCGACGTTTGTTGTGACGCAGGGCGCCGTAGGCTTGTCCTCCCAAATCGCGAATCACAATTACTCCTGCCTCAATGCTTCCACAGGGGCGAGCAGCGCGGCCCTACGGGCTGGATAAATGCCAGCGCCAATGCCCGCGATCGCGAGAGACAGTATCGCGGTCACGGCAGAGCTAGGGACAATGCGGGGAGTATCGAAACCTTGTGGAGCGGGCAATTGGGCAAGAAGCGTGACGAACGCGATAGAGACCGCCAGTCCGATGCCGCCGCTGAAGAGTGTCAGAAATGCGCCTTCCACAAAGAATTGCGTCAGAATGTTGCGATAGGTAGCGCCGACTGCTTTGCGCAAGCCGATTTCCCTGGTACGCTCAGCCACTGAGACCAGCATAATATTGACGATCCCGATTGCTCCTAACCCCAGCGTAACCAGTCCCACCACTCCCAGAAAATAATCCATTGCGTCAAAGATTCGCCCAACCCGCTGCGAGTTCTCGATTGTGTCCCAATCTTCGAATGCATCTTCAAGTTTTGGATCGAAGCCGTGGCGTGCAGCAAGAATTTCGTGAACCTCGGTTTTTGCGCGAAGATGCTCGGCTTTGTGCAAAGGCCGATAATTAATGAACGAGATCGCGTTTTCGGTGCTCTTCTCTTTCAGCGGGAAGAGATTGTGCATCGTCTCGATCGGAATGAAGATGCGAGCGTTGGTCCCGTTATTGCCGTCCTTGCCTACCTTCGCCAGCACACCAATGATATAAAAGCGAATTCCATTGAGCAGAAGCGGCGCATCCACCGCGGGACGTCCGGGAAATACATTTTTCAGCAGTTCCCAACCGACGACCGCGACCCGGCGCCGTTGAATATTGTCTTCGTCGTTAAACCAGCGTCCGGTGTCCACGGGAACGTTCCGGATCTGGTTGTACTCCGGTGCGACCCCAAAAACCTGGCCGTTGGTAGAACCGTAATCACTGACAGCACGGATATCTTCACGGTTGATGACAGCAGAAATAGCACCCACATAATGGCTGCGCTCTCGAATGATCAAATAGTCGTCGTACGTAAAACGATAGGACTGGCCGGAGCGCAGACTGCCCTCGACGGCGGGGATGCGCCCAGGGAAAACGAACATGATGTCCTGGCCAAGGGTGGCCAGCTGTCGTTGTTGGCCGCTGCGGAACCCTTCGCCCAATCCCACAAGTAACAGCAGCGATCCCACGCCCCAGGCGATTCCAAACATGGTCAGAAATGAGCGCAGCTTATGCGCCCAGAGGGTTGCAAGGGACTGGCGTACAATGTCGAGGAGCGTTCTCATTCAGGTCGGCGGGGACGGCCCTACTCACATAACATTCTGTTGTCTAGTACGCATCCGAAGGAAACCTGGTTCCTCACATCTTAAGACATAGCATCCGGCGAAAAGATAGCTGTGTGGCAAGGTGCTAACCACTTAGGTTGCCCTTTCGTCTAAAGGGTCGTTTTACCTCGGGCCACCGTTCGCATCCGGTCATTTCAATACTTGGAGGATACAACCGTGTACACACATCTGACCCGGATTCTGTTTGCGTTGCAAGTTCTATTGACTGTTGTTCCAATGTGTGTGGCGCAATCGACGATCCTGGACCTGC
The DNA here is from genome assembly GCA_003224905.1 of Acidobacteriota bacterium. GTDB lineage: Bacteria > Acidobacteriota > Terriglobia > Terriglobales > Acidobacteriaceae > QIAA01. The sequence continues at coordinate 13,144 of QIAA01000013.1, read as the reverse complement.
CGCGTCCGAGCCAACACGCTGTAATTACGCAGCGCGTCGGCATAACTGATATCACCTTGAACTACCATCGCCCCCTGGTGAATGGGCGAAAGGTGTGGGGCAGTCTCGTGCCCTATGGCCAAGTGTGGCGTGCAGGAGCCAACGAGAATACGACTATCCAGTTTACCGATCCGGTCACCATTGAGGGCAAAGCATTGCCTAAGGGCACCTATGGTCTACACATGATCCCCGGGGAGAGCGAGTGGACTGTGATCTTCTCCAAAAACGCGACTTCCTGGGGCAGCTTTACTTACGACCCAAAGGAAGATGCCCTACGCGTAAGCGTGAAACCACTGGCTGCCGAATTTCACGAAGCGCTGGCGTATGACTTCGATGATGTGAAGCCGGATGCCGCAACCGTAACGCTTCGCTGGGAGAAGCTGGCTGTGCCATTCAAGGTTGGAGTAAATACGAACGAACTTGTGCAGGCGAGCCTGCACAATCAGCTTCGCGGCCTCGCCCAGTACACCTGGTTTGGTTGGGATGATGCGGCCACGTACCTGGTAGATAACAAGTTAAACATGGAAGACGCGCTCAAGTACGAGGACCAGTCGCTCCAGAACGAGGAACGATTCGATAACCTGCTCACGAAATCCCGTGTCCTCGACGCTATGGGCCGAAAAACCGATGCAGCAACAGCCCGTGATAAAGCGCTCGCAATGGCTACAGCAATCCAACTTCACGGATACGGCCGCCAACTCCAGACTCAGGGGCAGCAGGAACAGGCTTTCACAATTTTTCAGACAAACATAAAGAAGAATCCTACTCACTGGATTATTCACAATGAATTGGCGCGGATCGCCTGTTCGAAAGGTGATTACGAGAACGCCGCCAAGGAGATGAAGCTTTCTGCAGCGGGCGCGCCCGATCGGACCAGGCCATTTCTCGAGACGCTCGCGAAGCGGCTGGAGGCGAAGGAGGATATTAATAAGTAGTGAGCTGCTGTTCTGGAATTGCGATCTCAGTTAGCTATTTTGAAAGTCGAGGATCGAACCGGAAATTGACCGGCTTTCTGATCCGGAGTTTGCGAAAGCCGGGATGCAGCGGATTCAAGAGAAAGTTGTTCTCGGCCGGTATCAGAGCGCTGGGTACTCGCAGCACTGCTGATGTGCCGGCCAGGATCCATCTGTCTCCGATGGACCTTAACTTCCCTGGAGCAGGATCTGTGCGCCAATTGCGGGGGAGCTGTGATCGTTCGATATACGAGACTAGAGACTCGTCGATCTCCACGCTGATCAGAAGATACTTTTGTAGGAGTTCAGGACTGTCCAAGTGAACGAGCACTTCCAGAACCGCGAGTGATTGTGTTTCGGCCGTATAAACAACGGTCACTCCTGGACTGTTCCAGCGGCCTCCGTATTTTCGAGCACCGCTTCCACTAAAAGCCGTTTTGATGTGCCGCCGCTTGATGATTCGCCAGGCAGTCAGGGTCACGAAAAGACCCCGTGCTCCAAACGGCCAAGCAGGTTCTCGACTTCCCGGGCACCCAGCTCAGTTCGGGAATACAGAAGAGGCGTCTCATTCTCCAACGCTTTCTTGGGGCTGGTTAACCATTTCAGAGCAGCTGCACGATCTCCCTCAAACAAATCAACGGCTTTCTCAAATACTGCCGATACCCGAAGGAGCCGCTCCGATTCGTCTGACGTCAAGCGGCCCGAATTCCTGCGCCGTGCCAACGTTCGCTCCGGTATCCCGATAATGGAAGCGATACGGGCCACAGGGAGGCCGGATTGCGACTCCAGGAGGCGCAATCGGCTGAAAGAGAAACCGAGCTCAATCTGGCGAATCAGCTCCCTGGGACTCGTCGCCTTCAAACCAAGAGTGCGGCCAGGCAGGCCAGTTCTGGTCGTACTAGAAGTCTTTTGGGCAAGAACCGCCATACACCAAGGCTATGCGGATACTGCCATGTTGTCAAGATTTGTCAGCCACTTGGCGGAGCTCGCTAAAAGTACAGCCATTTACTGGGAAGCCGGCTCAGCCTTGGTGTCTGAATATTCGTACACTCCGCGGCCGGCCTTGCGGCCCAGACGCCCAGCTTTGACGTATTGCGCCAGGAGCGGCGCGGGGTGGTATTTCTCGCCTAGTGTCTTGTGAAGGTATTCAAGAATATGCAGGCGTGTATCGAGACCAACCAGGTCAACGAGTTCGAACGGTCCCATCGGATGATTCAGGCCAAGCTTCAAGGCCTTGTCTATGTCGTGGGCTGAAGCGATTCCTTCCTGCAGCATGTAAAACGCCTCGTTGCCGATCATGGCATTGATGCGGCTGGTGATGAAGCCCGGCGACTCTTTCACTACAACTACCTCTTTACCGATGCGATGGCCGACCTCGACCGCCGTGGCCAGGGTGTCATCGTCAGTTTCGAGCGCACGAACAATCTCCAGCAGCTTCATCTTGTGCACCGGATTGAAGAAGTGCATGCCCAGGCATTTTGGAGCGCGGTAGGTCACGCTGGCGATTTCGGTAATGCTGAGAGAAGAAGTATTCGATGCGAGGATTGTGCCCGGACGGCAAATCTTGTCGAGTAGGGTAAAAATCTCGATCTTCGATTCCATTTCCTCGGGAACGGCTTCAATTACCAGATCGGCTTCACGCGCCGCTTCTTCGACCGAGCCGGCGTATTCGAGGCGGGACTGAGCCTCGCCGGCAGCGCCGGCTGAAATTTTTCCCAGTTCAACTGCCTTGTTGAGATTGGCGCGGATTTCGTTTTCTGCCTTGCGCAGAGCATCGGGCAGCAGGTCTTCCAGAATGGTGCGGTATCCCCCGAGAGCAGCGACATGGGCGATGCCGCGGCCCATGGTTCCGGCGCCGATTACGGCGATGGTGCGAACCTGGGCCACTATCCGCCCTTCTCCAACTGGCTCACCAGGGCGTTGAAATTGGACCCGACAGTGCGCATGTGCTCGGCAAGTTTCTTGCGTTCGTCGACATCCATCAGGGGAATCGAGGCACTGATGCGCCGCAGGGTGGTGCTGATGTCGTCCACATAATTAATCAATCGAATGAGTTCTCCGGTTGCTGCCATGATCGAGCTGGCTCCTTTTGATCTTCAATAGGCGTTTTGATGTTTCGAGCAGTACAAGCTGCGAGTTCGGGACTTTTCCTCATGTGAGCTTAGTCCCGTTTGGGTTAGGAAAAGCAATAACCAAAAAGAGCACGAAGGCACACAAGGGAAACGCCAAGGCGAAGAACTATTCTCAACGCAGGCAACAATTTAGTAAAGTCGAGCGAAAATGAGTAAATCCCAGAACCGATAGCTTTCATCAGTGTTTTTTATCTCGCCAGCGGTGCTACTGTGGAATCTAATGAGGATATGGCAGACAATCTGTTGAAACGGTATCTCTTCGCCAGCGATTTCGACCAAACACTCACGTTCAATGATTCGGGCTATGTTCTGGCCGAACTGGTGGGTATTCCGACCGCGGAGTTTGAGCGTAAAGCGAAAGGGATGGCGAAGCTCAACCTGGTGCAGCAAGGCGCGGAGCTTGCCTACTTGCTGCTGCACGATCCCGAATTTCGCGCCCGTGTGCGCAAAGAACATTTGCATGAAGTGGGCCAGCGAATTCGGCTTAAGGAGAATATCGCACTGCTTTATCGTGTTCTCAACGAGGGGATTGACGGATATCAGTTCGAGTTTTATGTGCTTTCAGCGGCGCCCGTCGAGGTGATCCAATCCGCGCTGGAAGGAATGGTTCCGGCAGATCACATCTATGGCACGGAGTTCCGGTACACGGCGGGCGGCGAAATCGAGAGCATCGTTCGCGCCACGGCCGGATACGGTAAAGTCGCGGTGCTGGATCAGCTGCAAGCTGAGTTGCAGATCGGGCCGGACCATATTGTCTACAGCGGCGACGGCAGTTCTGATGTCCACGTGATGCTGCATGTCAACGCGCGCGACGGCTTCACCATCGCGGTGTCGGAGGCTAAACTGGTCTCGCAAGTAGCCAGCAGAACCGTACTAAGCAGGAGCGCAGTGGCTGTACTCGTACCTATTTTTGAAGATATTGTTCACTGGGATCGCTTGCGGATCAGGCAGTTTTTTGAATCGTACGGACTTCTGATTCAGGAATGGGACCGGGTGCGGACCGACTGGCTGACTCTCAGGCCCGCACTGGTTGATGCTGGATCAGCACCTGGATCTCCGGTTAAGAAAGTGCCCGGGGATCTGACTCTGCAGTAACATTTCTTCATGCTCAGAAACAAGAATTTCATCCCTCTTTCCCATCAGCACCAGCATGCGTTGGCGTTGTGCGTGCGTTTGGACCGTGCGCTGCAAGCGGGTGCCGTGGAAGCGGACGTGTGGCAGGCAGAGATCCAGCAGATCTTTGAGCAGGAAATCGCGGTGCACTTCGCGGCAGAAGAGAAGGAAGTGTTTCCCACGGCAGCGCGGTTTCTCGAGTTGCAGCCGTTGATTGACGAACTTCTCGCTGAGCATGGAGTGCTGCGCGGTCTGTTCGCGCAGGCAGCGTCGCGCACTCTCGGCGCCACAGGACTGCAAGGATTTGCGGACGCGTTTTCGCGACATATCCGCAGGGAGGAACGAGAGCTGTTTGAGAGTATGCAGCGGCTCATGACTGCGGAGGAGTTGGCGAGGCTGGGAAGGGCGCTGGAAAGGGCGCTGAGCGAGGCGTCCGGTGCCTGTCTGATTCCGACGGAAGCGACGCGGCTACGGCCGAAGAATTCTTGATTAATGGTTCGCAAGCTGCGCCCGGACTTTGCAGATTGCGAAGGCGCTAATTTCTGCCACCCCGTTTTAGTCCCGTATAATTGGGCTTTCGGAGCTGCATGGATCCATCCATCGCTTCACAAAGTCAGATTCCGCACCTCAGCGCAGTTCCTCCTCAAAAACATCATCGGACCTCTTCACTAGTAATCATTTTCCTCCTGTGGATCTTTATTTACGTGGCAGGCATGTTCAACCCAGCCCTCCTGGACGATGCCGACACCGTGCATGCGGAAGCCGCGCGTGAGATGGTCCTGCGTCACGACTGGGTAACGCTTTACGTAAACGGCATTCGATATCTGGAGAAGGCGCCGCTGATGTACTGGGGCGTGGCGGTCAGTTATGTGTTATTCGGGGTGTCGGAATGGAGCACGCGGCTGCCGTTGATGGTGGGCATTCTGGCTTGGCTACTGGTTACTTATAAATTCGGAACCTACGCCTATGGCGAACGGGGCGGATTTTACTCAGCGTTGGCGTTGGCCACGGCACTGGGGCCGTACTTATTTACTCGATTTCTCATTCCAGACACTCTGGTCGGTTTGTGGCTCGCACTTTGCTTTTATTTTTTTCTCCAATCATTGGAAGAGCAGAAACCGTCGCGTTTTGTCTGCTGGGGCATGGCAGCATCCTGCGCGCTCAATGTGCTGACGAAAGGCTTGATCGGCCTGGTGTTCCCAGCTGCCGTAATCGGTTTTTACCTGCTGCTGACACGAAATCTGCGTCATCTGTTGCGACTGAGACTGTTTTCCAGCACGCTTGTTTTTTTAGTCATCTCAGTCCCGTGGCACGTTCTGGCGGCAGTGCGAAACCCCGATCAGGGGCCAATTCGGGGGTTTCTTTGGTTTTATTTCATTAACGAACACCTTCTTCGGTATTTGAACAAACGACTGCCGCGGGATTACGACACCGTGCCCCTGTTGCTTTTCCTGGCACTTTCCTTTCTCTGGATTTTCCCGTGGCTTGCGTTCTTACCGCAGGCATGTAGAAAGACTTTGGCACGCTATCGCGATTCGATCTCCAGAGCCGATCGCGAGAGCCGGGCTAATTTGCTATTTCTGCTATGGGCGACGGTGATCATCGTTTTCTTCAGCTTTTCGACGCGGCAGGAGTATTACACCATTCCCGCAGTACTCGCTTTTGCATTGTTGATAGGAGGATGGCTCAGGCGCGAAGTTGAATCACCGGCCAATAGCAGCGAGCGCCGGGCAGGCAAGATTTCGGCCGTGGCTCTGTTCGTATTGGGCTGCCTCATTTTTTCGATCGGCCTCTTCTTCCTGCTGTCTTCGAAAGCTCCGCCTCCGGGCACCGACCTTTCCCAATTGCTCACAAAAAATCCCGAGGAATACACGCTCTCCTTCGGGCATATCCTGGATTTGACTCCGCAATCCCTGGGTGCTTTCCGCGGGCCTTTGCTGGGCTTCTCACTGGCGTTTCTTATGGGTACCGGCCTGAACTGGCTCTTGCGATCGCGAGGCCGCCCTGCCCACGGCAATCTGATTCTCGCGGTGATGATGGTGGCCGTGCTCACCTGTGTTCATGCTGCTTACGTCACTTTTTCTCCGATCTTGACTTCGAAGCCGCTGGCATTGGCAATCAAGCAAAATGCCCAGCCCGGAGACCTGGTGGTTGTAGGTGGTGATTACGCTGCCGCGTCCAGTCTCAGTTTTTACACCTCGTTTCATTTGCTTGTGCTGCATGAACCGAATGCAATTCTGTGGTACGGTTCGCAGTTTCCAGACGCGCCACATGTCTGGGAGACTCAAAGTTCCTTCGAAGTTTTGTGGTCAGGTCCGAAGCGCGTCTTTCTGTGGACCGATCAAGATAGCCCTCGTGAACTTGGAGCAGCGCCACGGTATTTGGTTGCGCAAAGCGGCGGCAAATCCGTTCTCACCAACAGGCCACTCTCCCGTAGCCTCTGATAATTGCCTTTGTGCACCGCAGATATAATCGGCTGCTCCAATGAGTAACGCCATCATCCTGCTGTGGCGAGCGCTTCTGGGCGTCGCCGTTGTTGGAAGCATCAGTGCCACGATCTTTCTGTTCTTTGTACTGGCTGCAACATTACGCTTCCGCCGGGTCTCTCGATCGGCTCGCCAGGAAATCGAGACCGTGCCGACGGGCACGCTGCCTTTCATCTCATTGTTGAAACCCGTGCATGGAATGGAGCCTCGCCTTCGGCAGAATCTCGAAAGTTTTTTTCAGCAGGACTACCCCAATTTCGAGATCGTTTTTGGAGCGCGTTCGCCGGACAATTCCGCAGTTGCAGTGGTAGAAGAGCTGCGCAAACGGTACGCCCAAGTAAAGTCCACCATGGTTTTCTCCGGCCACCCGTCATGGCCCAATGCGAAGGTGTTCTCGCTGGATAAGATGATTTCCGCTTGTTCCAGCGAGTTCTTTGTGATCAGCGACAGCGATGTTGAGGTTGGCACCGATTTTCTCCGGAACATCGTTCCCGCATTACTCAAGCTCGAGGTCGGACTCTTAACCTGCATTTACCGCGGCGTGCCTGCGCAGAGTTTCTGGTCATCGCTCGAAGCCCTGGGATTATCGGTGGAAATGTCCTCCGGAGTGCTGGTGGCCGATATGTTAGAAGGCATGCGCTTCGCCTTGGGCGCCGTGATTGCCGTCAGAAAGGATGCTCTGGCAAAGATTGGCGGCATCGGCACGGTCGCGGAGTATTACTCAGACGACTTCGAACTGGGCAATCGCGTCTGGAAAGCCGGATACAGAGTCCTGCTGTCGCACCACGTGGTAGACCACGTGCTGATCCCGAGTTCATTCGCGCGCACGTTCGGTCACCAGCTACGCTGGATGAAGAGCACTCGTTACTCGAGGCCGCTAGGTCATCTCGGCAGCGGTTTGACGTTTGCCATGCCGTTTGGATTGCTTGGGTTTTTCGCTGCAACTGCGCTGGGCCACGAATCCCTTGGCTTCGTACTGCTGGTGTCTGCCTTCTTGAACCGTGTTGTTCAATCCCTGACGGTCGGATGGGGGGTAGTGCGTGACCCTCGGGCGCTGTGGCTGTGCTGGCTCTATCCTGTGCGCGATTTGTTCGGATTTGTCACGTGGGTGGCGAGTTACACGAGCGGCACGTTTTTATGGAGAGGAGAACGGTACAGCTTCACCACGGGTGGAAGGATTATTCCTCAAGAGCGGGCGACCGAGATAAGCGACTAAATTACCTTTGCCAGCTTGCCCTTGCTGACCACAAACCTGTCTCCACGCCAAGCCACGGTGTTCCCTAAAAAACTAGCGAACCAGAACAGCGGCGCAATCAAGTCACGCAAGGGAAGCAGCCAAATCAGCTTATATGTCTGCCGGTCCTGCAACACGCCGCGGCCCATGAGTAGCATCATTGCGATCCTGAGCACAAGGACCGTAAGCAATAACTGCCACGCCCAAGTCGCAGCTCCGCTAAATACGAGCGCAAGCAGCGCCCAGAAAAGCCCGAACGTGATCACGAAACCTGAATACCCTCGCGGGCGGGAAGTACGCACGGTTCGCGCCCAACGTAACTGGTGCGCGACGAATTCACGCAGCGTGTATGCCGGCAACACAGTTTCTACGGTGACCTCCGAAAGTTTCACTGCAAGCTGCCGTTCCACGATGCGCTGGCCCAGTTGGTAATCATCAGCCAGATAGTTGACCAGCGCCTCGAAGCCGCCGATTGCCTCCAGGTCACGACTGCGGAACGCCAGCGTGGACCCAAGACCAAAGCGGAGACCGCCTTCTACCCGACGGGCACTCAGCACGGCGGCGCAGAAATCAACGATGCCGAGCGATTCAATACATGAGGTAGGGGTGAAATTCGCAATGGCGCGATAAAGGCAAGTCACCAGACCAATATTTTCCTGCTCGAGCGGTGCAAGAACCCGCCGCAGGTAGTCACGCTGGACGCGAATGTCGCTGTCATTCACAACAAAGAAGGAATATTTCGCCCTCTTTGCCATCTGCACCAGGTTGCTGACCTTAGTATTGGGGCCGAGACTCTCATCGCAAATGATCAACTGTATGGAGCGCGCGGGAAATTCACCCTTCAATCGTTCCACCAGCTGGATTGCTGGATCGTTAGCCTCGCTGACGCCAAAAATAATTTCGTACTCCGGATAGTCCTGAAGGCAGTGGCTGCGAAAGTTTTCGTACATCTCGGGATCGGTGCCTTTCAGCGGCTTGAAGATTGATACTGGCGGAGTGGCTTGTGTCGAGCGGGAACCCTCATCCGCGTGCTTTCTCTCGCGCAATAATTCCACCGCACACACAATGCAGAAACCGTAGTAGCCCAAGCTCGAAATAGTTCCAAACACAGCAACTACTTCTATGACGCGAATTGTGGCGTGAATCATGGAATCATGATTACAAATTCCCATTCGTGGTTTTCTGAGGCTTTTTCAACCACTAAGGGCACGATGGCAATTACTCGTATCGCAGAGATTCAATTGGGTCCAGATTGGCGGCCTTCCACGCGGGATAAATTCCGAACAGCAGCCCTTCCACTGCCGCTGCTCCAAATCCAAAGCTGGCCCAGAAAACGGACATGCTTGCCGGCAACGACTTCCAGATCACCGGAATAATCCAGGTGATAACCGCACCCAACAGCACGCCGATAATTCCTCCCATCGCCGTGAGCGTGATCGCCTCTAATGTGAACTGAAGCAGAATATCGCGCTTGCGCGCGCCGATGGCTTTGCGCACGCCGATTTCGCGCGTTCGCTCGGTCACCGAGACCAGCATGATATTCATCACTCCCACTCCGCCCACGACCAAGCCCACACTCGAGACCGCAAACATGAAAATAAAGACGGCGCCGGTAACCTGGTTCCAGACGTCAGAGAGGGAGTCTTGCGTGAAGACCGCAAAATTATCCGGCTTGTCAACCGTCACCCTGCGGCGCCGGCGCAAGAGTTCACGAACTTCGTCTATCGTCTTCGGCATATCTTCATGCGAGGTCGCTTTTACGCTGATCCAGTATTGCTTCTGTTCGGGGTGAAGTTTGCGGAATGTGCTGAGCGGAAACAGCACGATGTTGTCATCCGGATTCTTGCCAGCCGCGAATGCGCTCTTGCGTTTCGCGGCCACTCCGATGACCGTGAACAACTGTCCGTCAATGTTAATTTCCTTTCCGAGTCCATCTTCATTCCCGAACAACTCTTCGTTGGTATCCGCTCCCAGAACGATCACTGGCGAATGATGCAGGTCGTCGATTTCGTTAAACCAGCGTCCGGACGAAACTTCGAGATCAAAGACGTCCTTCCAGTCACCCGTATCACCTTCCAGAATCGTGTTCTTCGTCTTGCGATTTCCATATTTCACTACATAGGTCCCGGTTCCAAACGCCGGATTCTGATAGCGCAAGCCGGCGGTTACGGTTTTTACGTGAGGTAGCGCCCTCATTGCTTCAGAGTCTTCCAGTGTCAACTCTTTGCGGGTACGCATTTCTTCGGTCGGACGCCCGAATGTGAAGGGATAAATATGGAAGGCGAAAATCAGGTCTGAACCCAAGCTCTGAATCGAAGCGCTCACGTTAGCATTTAGCCCGCGCACAACGGAAGAAATGCCGATGACTACCGCCACGCCGATCACGATGCCGAGTACGGTGAGCGCCGACCGCATCTTGTTGCTGCGGATCGTGTCTAACGCCATTTGGACAATTTCAGTGTAGTCGCGTCTGCGAATCATGCGATTGAATCGTTAAAGTTCAAACCTCAGTGCTGCGATTGGTTCTAGTCTCGCCGCCCGTCTCGCCGGATAAACACCGAAAAACACTCCAACGCTGGTAGAAACGATCAATCCAGCTGCCACCGCCCACAGCTTGATTGCGGATGGCATCCCAATGATCGCCGTCACGCCCTTGGCTACGCCGATACCGAACAACACTCCGATCAAACCACCGACCAGAGCCATCGTTCCCGATTCGATCAGAAACTGAAGCAGCACATCATCGCGACGCGCCCCTATCGCTTTGCGAATCCCCACTTCGCGGGTTCGTTCGGTGACTGAAACCAGCATGATGTTCATGATTACAATGCCGCCGACTACCAGCGATATCGCCGCGATAGCGACCATGGCGATAAAGAATGTGTCACTGAGGTTCGCCCAGATACTCAAAAAGCTGGCGTTAGTCTCGGCCGTAAAACTGTCCGGCTGGCCCGGCGCATCGTGACGGCGCGCGCGCAAAATCGCGCGGGCTTCGTCTATCGCACCATCTAGCTGACTTCCTATGCCGTTGGCCTTTCCTGAGATGCGAATACTGTTTCGCGTACCAAATTGCTTACGATATGCGCTGAGGGGTACGGCAGCGTAGTTGTCGCGGCTTTGCCCCAACGTTTTTCCCTGCTTTTGTCCAACGCCGATGATGCGGTAAATCTGGCCTTCTACTCGAATTTCCTTGCCCAGAGGATCCGTCCCGGGAAATAGATGATCGACGATATCGGTGCCGACCACTGCGACGTTGGAACGATTGTTCTGATCGTTCTCGTTCAACATGCGGCCGAAGGCCACGTCGATGTCGAAAATCGCAGTCATCGAGGGCGTCATCCCTCGTATCCATACGTCGTTGATCGCCTGCTCACCGTACTTTACGTGGCCGGCAAAGTTCGTGAGCGAAGCGCCGACCAGGGTGCACCGCTTGCAGCCCTCAAGCACGGCCTGGTAGTCCTCCATCGTGAGGTCCTTGCGCTTCTCACCTTCGAACAATTGATCGATGTTGGTGATTACCGGCGACATCCTGCTGATGATGAAAACATCCGCGCCAAGGTTAAAGACCTTCTCGGCCACATATCCATTGATGCCATTGACGAACGTGACCACGGCGATGACTGCCGCCACGCCGATCACGACACCGAGGAGCGTCAAGGCGGAGCGCAGCTTGTTTGCCCAAAGTGACTGCAGGGCAATGCGAATGGCTTCAAGGAAATTCATTGATAGGCGCTTCTGCGCTTACGCGAACGAGTTCGGGACAAGTCTAACAAAGGCAGGCACAGTGAAGGGGGAACGCGCAAAGGACAGCTTCTCACCCCAGCCACTGCGGATTCTGAACGGTGCCGTCGAAGTTGTGTGTGGTCTTGTACTGTTCGAACTCGCCTTTGGCGGCTACGGGCGCCGTCTTCGCCAGCAGGGCTGCGATCTCCGGAGAGGACATCGGTTTGAAGCTACGAGCGACATCCAATGCCTGCTGAAGCACTGAAACCGAATCACAGCCAGTAATCACCACGCTGGTGGGCAAGCTCAGGGCATAGTGCAGGCACTCGACCGGGCTCACGACCTTGCTCTGCAGGATGATGCCTGCTCCCATGGGCTTCATGCCCAGCACTCCGATCTGGTGTTTCACTAATACGGGCAAAACTTTCTTCTCGAAGCTGTTGTAGTGTGCGTCCATCACGTTCAGTGGCATCTGCACCGTGTCAAAAGTAAAGTTGTTGGCAAACCCGGTTTCCAGCATTTTCAGGTGAATATCCGGACTCTTATGGCCGGTAAACCCGATGAATCGAATCTTGCCCTGCTTCCTGGCTTCGAGCGAAGCTTCCATACTGCCGCCCGCGCCAAAGATGCGAGCGGGATCCGTCTCGCGGATCACTTCATGAAACTGCAACAGGTCGAGGTGATCGGTTTGCAAGCGACGCAAGGACTCGTCAATCTGCTTTGCCGCGGATGTTTTTGTCTGCCCATCAATCTTGGTCATCAGAAAAGCTTTCTGACGATAGCCATCGCGCAGCGCCTTACCCATGCGCACTTCGCTCTTCCCATCGTTGTAATCCCAGCAGTTATCGAGGAAGTTGACGCCGTTGTCGAGCGCTGTGCGGATGATTCGGATGCTCTCCTGCTCATCGTGCTGAGTGCCGAGGTGGTATCCTCCAATCCCGACCATTGACACCTTTTCGCCAGTGTGGCCCAGAATGCGATAAGGAATAGAGTCAGCCGCCTGCGCAAACTGTTTCGCCACTGACCCAACAACGCCGGCAGCCCCAACCCGTTTCAAGAAATTGCGTCGATCCATGCCTCACCTCAGCCTGCTAGATCTAATTATTTATGAAAACTGCAGCAGGCCTCTTGGATGCAAGAGTGTGCCCAGCAGAATTGTAATGCTGCTATAGGATCGTACTCAATTGCGGCGCACAATCATGCGATCCCCTCATAGATGCAGCCTGATGGGTGCCCCTTACTCCTCCGCCATGGCCGACGTCCAGAGTGGCTACCATCCCATCCTCTTCCTCAACTCCGTGATATGGGCGACGTGATGGCGTCCGTGCCAGGAATACAGGACGAGAGTTTTTTCCAGCGGCATGAGGCCCAGCTCCGGATGTTGGAAAGTACGTTTCCAATCGTTGGGTTCAATAGCACGCAAAAGACGAACCCACCGGTCGTGTAATGAATCCATCAAACTGA
>QIAA01000303.1 GCA_003224905.1 Acidobacteriota bacterium | reverse complement strand
CAATCAAGGCTTTCTGCTCCTGGCCGCCTGATGAGAGCAGCCTCGATTAACTCTCGGTTTCCCAAACACAGCCCGATATAAGGACAGCTGCTGCATGGGTTCTGTGGGAAACGGATGCCACTGTGGGGTAAGAATTGGGCCGACTCGATTTGAAGGATAGTCGATTCGACAAGCTGGCCGAATTCCTGCCGTTGTTCATCTGTAATCGTGGTGTGCAGGTATTGAATCTCCACCAGGCGCTTGCGCACGAACACCACCTGGGCGACCTCGGAAACGCCAGTGATCCAGGAGTAGCAAACCAGCTGTGGATCTAAGGCTAACAATCCGTCGGGTTCTGCCGGATAACGGGCCGAAGTGGTCTTCCATTCGAGCAGGCAGCCCGTGCCATCCAGCTTTCCCATGGCATCGATATAGGCAACAAACTCATTTCCTGCCGAAAGCGACCGCACGAATTTGATCTGCAGGTTGCGGCGGGGCTGGCGAATGCGGACGCGATCGTCCTGGCAGAAGCGGTCGAGCAGCTGGATGCCTTGCTCGAGCATGCGGTCCCAGGTGTCGCCATGCGAGTACTCGAGCCTCTGATCCTGATAGAGTTTCCATTCCTCAAACAGGGCAGTCGCCGCATCTTGCCGCAGAAAGTAGGCGCCTAGAGCGCGCTCAAAGGCGCGGCCGAAGAGCATGGCTGCCCGGGTGTCTTTCTCCTGCCAGCCATCCAAATAGCGATGGCGGTAACGGCGCGGGCAGGTCAGGTACTGGCTGATCTGGGTGTAGCTATATAACATCAAGCGACCTCCGATCCGGGAGGATCGTCAGCGGCTGTGGGCGAGAGTTCCTTCCAACGGCTAAGCGGCGCAAATCCGTCGAGGTTGAGGACGGAAATGCCATGCACAATGGCATGACTTATTTTCAAAACACCTTGCAGGCCGACCAGAGCCTGGTCATCGATTTCATCTTTTCCCAACAGCTCGGTGTCGTATCCGAAATCGCGCAAAAACCAGGTCAGCTTCCACATTGCTCTAGCCGTGCAGTAGAGGCGGCCAGTAATCAAACACCCGGCCAGATGCTTGGGTTCGAGAACCGCGAAGCCAAGTTGGTAATAGGGTTTCTGCGCATGCCAGCGATACTGCACTCGCTCGACCCGGACGAGGAATAATCCGTCGGGAACGGAGTCTATGGCCGACCGATCCGCAGGACGAAGACTCTCGAAATAGCGCCTCATGCCGCACTTCCTTTGGCTGGCAAATAGCTGTTGAGCTGGCAGAGCAGGGCGTTGCGGTCTTTTTCAGCCCAGTCGGCCAGATGAACTACAAAAGCTTCGACCTGTTCACGCTCCGCTTCACGCAGAGTTTTGACTCGGCAAAAATCCGTGGCGTAAGACTTCACCAGATTCGGGTCGAGTTGATGTTGGCGAATGATTTGGCAAAGGCGATCACGGACTTTGGGGCCGCCATAGCTTCCATTGGCAGGTTGCGGCGGGAGCTTGCTCGATTGCCGCTGAGATTCCGTCGGTTCGCCAATCGACCCGAGTTCCTCGACCGAGCAGACGGCGATGCCGTAGGCCTTGCGCAAGGCGCGATTGACAGCCCGTGTTTCCGCCATTCGCATCTCGGCTCCACGTACCAAAGCAGAGACGTTGGAAGGATCAGCATCACCGTAGCCGGTGAAACCTTTGCATGCGCGAGAACGGTAGACCGTTGCCTTGAATGCCCAGCGCCCTGCGCCAGCATTGCAAAACTCGCGAACGGGCGACACCCGAATTCCAACACAGCGCTTCCGGCTTGCTAGCCGTAGAAGTCCTGCATGGGTCACGTACCAGCGGTTTTCCAGATAGATGACATCTCCTAACGGAACAGAGAATCGGTATAACTGAATCAGTGCTTCAAGTCCTGCCACGGAGGACCTGGGCAAGCATCCCCACATCAGCTGGGCAAAATCGGTATTTTCTCGAACTAACCGGGCGTGTACCTTCATGGCATGTTTCCTATACTGAGCGCTAAGTATTACTTTCGAGTTTTAATATACTGAGCGCTTAGTATGGATGTCAAGTCCCTTGAGTTTGATTTTTTAACCGTTTTGGGGCTAAGGTTTTGAAGTCACGAAATGGCGAATAAGAAAGAAAAGAACCCCCATGCTGTCGCGCTCGGGCAACTGGGCGCCAAGGCGCGGCTTGAAAAACTTACTCCGGCACGGCGCATCGAGATTGCGAAGAAGGCAATCCACGCAAGATGGGCAAAGACAAAAAAGAAAAAGCGGACGCCCGGCTGACCAATGTTGATGTCTCGATGCACACGACCCATGAACCCTTCGGCGCGGGAGCCACACTAATTATCAGGAGGGCTGCAAAGC
>QIAA01000060.1 GCA_003224905.1 Acidobacteriota bacterium | reverse complement strand
GCCTGATCCAACAACTCGTTCAGCCGCCGATAAAAAGGATGGCCCGGAGCTTCCGCCAGATCCCCGCGGTACCAAAGCTCCTCTTGCCGCTGACGCTGCCTCCGCGTTCCCATCGCCATGGCAAGACACTACCCTGAATCATCCGCGGCGCAAAGTGATTAACGCGACTTTAGACACGGGCTGCTAGGGCTTTATCTTTACTTGAGCGGGCAGCCCGTGTGCGAGTGTATTGCGGAGAGCAGGACAGTGCAATTGGTCAAACGTAGCAAGTGAGATTCCACCAAACCGCCAGAATAAAGCCGACTCTCGAAAGGGAGTCGGCTTGCCATGCGAGCCACTCAAAACGGAGACTCGCCGCGATGATGGTATAAGGCGGGTCCGCTGTAAAGGTGACTTTGGTGACTTGTGGGACGAGAAGCCCGTGATGCTACGAGCGACTGACCCGATCACCTGACCAGCAGACAAGCGATCACAATCAGCACACAAACCATCGTCCATTTAGTTGGGCTGCCGAGTTTAATGCCTTGCCATCGGCTGGCGGGTTTTTGATTGGCAAACAGTTTTCGGAACTCCTGATACGGCATTCCTTCTGCTCCTGCAAGTCCGTTGGTAATTTGCTACTGAAGCGAACTAGAAACCGTGGAAAACGCATTATTCGCGTTCGTGCCAACCAGACGAATCGTTCCGACTACGAGTACCAGGATTACAGCCAGCATCACTGCATATTCCGCAATGTCTTGGCCCTGCTCATCGGAGAAAAAGTGGCGGAGGTATTTCATTGGGGGAATTCCTTTCATTTCGATTCAATTTTCGAGCTGGGCCACACTTGGAGGAGATAAGCGGAGTGTGCGATGTAGATGGCGTTTTGTCAACGTTTAAAAATTCCCTCAAGAATTACGCTGCCTGTTCTCGAACATCTGCCAAACTGTATTCCCGAGTTTGAGCGCAATTCGGGCATGTGAGTCTACCCCAGCCTCGGACAATCTCTCACAATGAAAAAGAGAATTGTTCACCGCAGTGCTTACAAGTAACTTCGAAAATCATTCTGCAGTTGCCTTCGAATCGTGCGGTGCGGAATGAGGTTCACGGGGAGCTGTCGCTACGCAGCTCTTTTCCGTCGCGTTCGGGTACTCGTCCTCGTAGTTCGAACTTTAGCAATGGGAGCAGTGGTCACTATCGTTTGTTCTGGGCCAGAGCGCTCCACGACTACTTTTTCTGTAGTCGCTTCAGGAGCGAACAGTCGAGCCATGTAGTTGTCCGATAATCGCTTCTTCGTGTCTCTGGTGATGTGTCGATGCCGAACATTCCGTGAGTAAATCTCCTGTGTGCGAAAGGCCGCAGGCGACTTGTGGTGGCTGGCGTCTCTCTTTGCTTTCGGGTGCAGAGGAACTCATAATGGGCTGCTTCATCACAATCTTGAAAGCGACCCCAACGACTGATGTCGTACACCAGGACAGCCTTGTAGATAACTGATCCCCCACCACGTCACGAATCAAACTCCTGAGACCGTGACGATGTCTGAGTACCACACCACTCTTAGCGGCATCCGCATAACTCTGCACGACAGTAAATCCGTGACGTGCCGCGTAGTCGCGGATTGCCACTTTCTGGTTTTCGATTGAGTATTGCTGCATTTCCGTAGACATTCGGAGGTATTCTGCAGCGGGGACAGGTTGCTGCCCCATCATTTGAGACCTCCTTAAATA
The DNA here is from genome assembly GCA_003224905.1 of Acidobacteriota bacterium. Taxonomy (GTDB): domain Bacteria; phylum Acidobacteriota; class Terriglobia; order Terriglobales; family Acidobacteriaceae; genus QIAA01. The sequence continues at coordinate 5,516 of QIAA01000060.1, read as the reverse complement.
CAGCCTTCTGGAGGGAGAACTATAGTCCACCTGGAAAAGTGCGAGCCACAAACCGCAACAACTCTATTCGGCTTTCGAAAATAGCAGCCAGCCTTTATGCGCTTCCACCCCCTTTGTGAGTAGATAGAGCATCCGCAGAGCGTCATCGAGCTTGTCCTGTTCCTCGTACGTAATGGTTTCGTCCTTTGCGTTTAACCGCTGCCGAACGGCCCGCCGTGCAGCCTCAATTCGCTCATTCAGCTTCTCGGGGTTTAGTTCCAGCAGGGCAGCCTTGTACAACTCTTGCCAGGTGGGTTCGGGCATGGCACGTCCACGTCTGTGAAGGGCGGAAGGGACTTTGACGCACCAACTCTAGCACCCGCATCGAAGATAGCAAGGGAATTTTCCAAAACTCGTGCGGTAGCAATGTTCGATAGAAGACAACCCTGCAGGAGCACGGGTCGGCACAGGGTTCAGAGGGAAGTAGCAACGCCAAGATGCGGCAAGACTACTTTCGATAACTTGGCTGATACCGAAACCTTCTTTTCCACACGACTGCGGAGCTACGATACGTTAAGCGATTCGCGAATGAAGGAAAATGGCTGCCCCGTATCTAGCTGAGATGCAGAGCGTTTTTATTTGAAGGCACCTAAGCAAAGTGGCTTTCACGCCTTGCTCTTTAATGTCGAGACTCTTGCCAGCCCGAGCGTAGCGTACCGCATGGAAGATCGTAAAGGGTCGGAGTCCTGTCCGATTCGAAATTTTTCTGTTTCGGGAGGGCTATTCGCAGTATCATCCGCTTCGCAAGAACTGGGACTCTGGATGCCCATGTTCGTGCTAGGGAGAGGCGCGAAGGGCGGGCCTCCAGAGTCTCCTCTAGATTGACTATATCTCGGCCTGTAGGAGATACAGCGCGGACGTGAAGGGGGAGGGCCAACTCCACAACCTCTGCAGTCCACGCCACGAAAAAATTGTCGCTAGTGGGGTGGGATTGTTGCATGATAACGAGATCAGTGAACAATTGCATCGAGTATCGAATAAACTGCGCGACGCAGAAAACCAACTGATGGAGCAATGTCAGAAGTTAGTAAATCAATCGCAGAAGATCGCACAACGCCTTGCAGAAATCCGACGACAGCGGGAGAAATCAAACTAGCCTACCCGTTCGCTTTTTGTAGCAAGGTTCTGTCATGCCGCTCGCTATGCGCTTCCACTCCCTCTTGTGAGCAGATAGAGTTTCTGCAGAGCGTCATCAATTTTCCCGTACTCCTCGGCCGTGATGGGCTCCTCTTCTGCGGTCAATCGCCGATGAACGGCCCAGCGCGCAGCTTCAGCGCGCTCATTCACCTTCTGGGGATCTAGTTCCAGCAGGGCAGCCTTGTACAACTCTTGCCAGGTGGGTTCGCGCATGGGAACCTCCACGCCGCGAGAAAATTGTCGCGCTGCTACTCGGTTTTGTAAAGCAGAGAATGCAAGATTCTTCGGGATCGTATATGACGTCGGGCGGTTCCCAGCGAAGCGCCATGACACCTGTTACTCCGGGGCAAGGGTTTCGCCGAAAAACTTGCAAGTTGACTCAACGATACGCCTCGCAGACTTCAAGAAGAGACTTTGGATCTCGGAGATATCTGAAGTAAAGTGCACCGTAATGGACTGATGAATGCCCCATGCAACTGGGATGGTACTCACGTCGCCCGGCTCAATAAGCTGATTCCAAACGCAAGGACTGATCTAGCTTGAAACGCAGTTTGGTTTCGGCGGGCACTTGCACTGCCTTGCCCCCGGGTGTTGACCGGACCCAAGTCAATTGCCAAGTCCGCAGAAAGCAAACTCGACAGTGGGCGCAGATCGTGGAGCGAAATTCGGGTTATCCAGTCGAGACGCATACCACCAACTGCGTGATCGGCGCACGCCAAGAGCGTATCCGCTCACAGACTCCTGGCTGACTGCTTCTCGCCTTCTTCGGAGAGGTGGCGAGCCTTGCTTATTGAGATAACATAATAAGGATGGGAGTCACGATAGACCAGGACATCGGCAAGTGGCAGGCGCTATCTCGCACGCGCTCAACACCCACGGCGAGGTCTCGCTCGCGCAACTCAAGAACCTGACGGAGGGCAAGGCGCCGATCCTTGATTGGGCTATCGGTTGGCTGACGCGGGAAGGCAAGGTTGTGATAATTCCTAAGAAGCGCTCCTTCAACATTCGCTTGAAATAGCCTATTTCCTATGTATGCACGTGTGTTAAGTTGAATCCAAATGAATTCTCAGAATCGGCAGAGCTATAAAGTTAGGACTTACGGTCGCATTGTTACCAATTGTCGATCAGCGGAATCGCGCTAGGTATCACGGCCCTGCGGTTGCTATTGCTTATCGTATATATCGCAACGCTCGTGAAACTTCTTGCCCTGATCTGTTCCGCTCGCAGTGACCGTGCGGCTCTTGCCATCAGCAGAGACGACGATACGGCAACTAACCGTGATCTCGCCGTCTTTCTTGCTGTTAAATCCCAGCGTGTGGTCATCAATTTTTGTGTATGAGCGCATGTCTTCGTTCGGACTGCCGGTGACTGCGTAATCTTTGCCGTCGAACTTTCCCCGCCATTGGTTATGAGTCGGCTTTCCGTCGCGATCAGTCCCACCAACGCTTACGGTCATTTCGTCACCCGCAGCCTGAACGATAACGACGCTATACCTCGTTGCTCCAGCAGAGAACTTCGACTTAGGCTCATTCAGCCTCCAGGTGCCCATATGTACGTCGTCGCTGGCGAAGCACATCGTTGCCCTTACAAGGCAAAGTGCCACAGTCAATGCAATCGTTTTCGCTTTCACGCGCGGCATTCTAGTGGCGCGTGGTGCGCTGCTGCAACTCGCCCATTATGTCGCTGTGTACCGTGCTGCCAGTTGGAGATATACTGCCGTTCTGAAATTCAAGCGACGTACGGAGCGCCCATGAAGTTCTTGAGCTGGAATGCTCTATGCCCATTGATGCCAAACCTGCGTAAACTACAACATGTAGCGAAGATCGGCGAAGATCGGAGCTAATTGTCGGGTACGCAAGAAGCGCATCTCTGAGCACGGTTGCACGAACCTCGCTCCTCATGGCGAGAGCAAACAGATTGATGACTTCCTCTGCATGAGGTCCAAGCAGGTGAGCTCCGAAGATCCGATCGCTTCCTTCTTCAATCAAGACCTTGAATCCCGAGCAATCTTCGGCAACTCTGCGTGACGAATACCAAGAACTGGTTATGTCGCGGTTAGTGCGGAATTTCAGCTTTCTTTCGCGGGCAGAATTCTCCGACATCCCGACTGAGGCCAAAGGAGGGATGGTAAAGGCAACCGTTGGAATTGCCACGTATTGTGCCTTTAAATGGTTTCCCTTGAGCAGGTTCTCAGCGACCATGCGGCCCTCGTATCCAGCAACCGGGGTCAGTGGCGGGCCTCCGCTCGCTGCAGCGTCGCCCGCCGCATATATCGTCGGGTTGGAAACGCTTTGCATGTATTCGTTTACTTTTATCCCGCGCTTTTCAGTCTCGACCTTCGCACTAGCGAGATTGAGATCTTCGATATCCGGAACTCGTCCGGCACCGTGCACAACGAGGTCTGCATCAAAGGACTTTCGGACTGACGGTTCACGTGAAAGTTGATGGTTCAGAGAAAACCCACGTTTGCGATCCCTGCCTGCAGTTCCTCACTTTTGGGAGGGCTTCGCTCAGAACACCCTTATCTTGTTTAGTTGCTTTGAATCCAGCAGTTGCCGACCCACTTTTATCCTCCCAAGCTACAGCAGCCTTCGCACCAATGCGCAATCTGTGCCGCAGAAGGTCTGCGCAGGCTTCAGGAGAAGCGCGCGGTGCAGGCTGCCGCCCAAAGGTTCACGCCGGACCCTGTGTTTCGTGCGCACATTCAAAAGAAAATCGCCTCACCGAGGCCAATGCAGTGGAGTCGGCACTGGCTTCCGGTTTTGGTAACTGTACAGCCTCGGTGCTCATCGTGGTTTTCTTCTCACGTTCCAACGTAGCCGCCCGAGCGAACAGCAACTGTTAAGCGAACTGGTAGATCAACACGTGGCGACGCTCGCCAGTGCCAATCCGGTCGATGTCATCTCAACCGATCGTCATACAGTTAAACCATGGTTTCGACGGCAAGATTCCCTTCACGTTTAATCTGCCGGAGCTAAAGGCTTCGCAGTTCGTTCTGGTCGGGGGAAGGGGTGGTCACCAATCGAAAAGAGGACCGGCGCTTTGATATGAAGATGCGGTTGATACCCGCCGGCGAGGGAGAGCGAAAAACAATAACGCAATCCGAATTCTTTTCTTCATTGATCCAACGTAAAGCCAGCTCTCGGCGGCCACAAGTAGCTGAGTTGGAGTATTCTCGTTACGAAAGGAGTGTAAAACTAACCCAGAAATTTCTTGCTGAGTTCCACCTCGCAACTCAATCTCGTGTACATCATTGTGGCCTTGGTGATCGATGGCCCAGCATTGCGGAGCACTCGAAATAGTTCCCATCCTAGCCCACTTGCGCCCGTTGATGCAAAAAGACCCGATCGACACCAGCACGGTTGCCGGCGTCTGGGATTCCTTGCCAGAGACTCATCGGCAAACCGGACATTAGAACGCAGCTTCGCGGTGCCGGCAATTGACGACTGTGGCGACCTCTGCCGTGCGAAAGCACATCGAAAACTATGGTCCAATTATGGTCCAATAATTATTTCTGAGTGCTCCAAAACCGCCTTTGGGAACCACCCGCGTCGCGGTTTGTCAATCAGTTACGAGCGAATTGCTCGCTGTCACGGCATTTTCAGGGATTTTTGGGTATCGACGGGCACGGAAAGGCACGCGAAGGAATTGTAGGGAATTGGGTTCCAATGCGGGGGCGTAGTTCAGCTGGTTAGAACGGCTGCCTGTCACGCAGGAGGTCGCGGGTTCGAGTCCTGTCGCTCCCGCCATCTGCATTTTGAGCTGCGGAATTTCAGATTACGACCTCGGCACCTGGGCACCTCAAGCCGACCGCGGCTGACCTGTTGGCCAAGCGGGAAGCATCAATACCAAACGCAAGGGTAAACAACCTGCCGAACGTATCGGAAGGTTCTAAGGTCTTGGTGGTGGGATGCTGCTCAGCAATAGGTTGTCAACCCGAGACAAGGATCAGTATCGACACACGCTGAAGTGACACGCTGATCCACACGTGTTGACTATTTCTCGCCAATGAGCCATGAGTGACGGCACGGGATCGCTCACCGGGCCGACCAGTCCCGCAGTCTAGATCCGTTTGATTGTCGCGAACCAGGCCGGTGCGCCGTCGTCGTGGTATCTCGTCTGAATCCGGTCCGGTTCGATGGCGGCGACATTCCATCCATTGCTGGGGTTGAACGCCGCTCTCAGCTCTTCCTGACTGATGGGGTGCGGGCCAGTATCGGGACCATCGTCACTGAAGCACAACACATACAGGGTTCCATCGTGCTCGGTCACCGACGCTAGACTTGCCACGTATCCTGGTCGCTCGTCGCCGTCGAAGGTGTGGAACAGTCCGCAGTCCA
>QIAA01000302.1 GCA_003224905.1 Acidobacteriota bacterium | reverse complement strand
TCAAGGGCAAAATTATTCGCAGCGGGTACATTCCAAGCTCGTACTATGCGCAAAATTATCAGCAGCCGGTTTCCACTCAACCGATCATCGAAGTTGACGGCGTATTGCGCTTCGGATTGCCGGGACAGCCGCTGTTTCCCACGCTATCCGCTGATTCCATCCTGAAGCCGACGCTCAATTGGCTGCTGCAGACGAACGAACCGGGCAAATTTGATGCCGAGATTTCCTACGTGAGCGGCGGCATGAATTGGCAATCGGACTACAACCTGGTTGTCTCCGACGGCCCGAACGGCAAGACCGATCTCCTCGATATGGTGGGCTGGATCACCATGCGCAACCGTAGCGGCAAAACATTCGAGAATGCTCGCATCAAGCTGCTGGCCGGAGACGTGAGCAAGATTCAGGGGCCAAATTTCAGGCAGCGCGCGGAATATGCTGCCGCCAAAGCGATAGCGGCGGACGAAATGGCTCCCGTAGTTCGCGAAAAATCGTTCGACGAGTTTCATCTCTACACGCTGGAACGCCCGACTACTCTGCGCGACCAGGAAACCAAGCAGGTGGAATTCGTTCGCGCGCCGGGCATTCGGGCGCTGCGTCTTTACATTTACGACGGGGCGAAGACTGATCAATACGGCTACTACAACTCCGACCAGATTCGGCAGGACATCAGCTACGGCACGATTTCCAATCCCAAGGTCTGGGTGATGGAAGAGTTTAAGAATGCCGAGAACAACCACCTTGGCATTCCGCTACCCAAAGGCAAGCTGCGGTTCTATCGCCGCGATACGGACGGACATCTTGAATTTGTAGGCGAGAACACGATTGACCACACGCCCAAGGACGAGACCATCCGCGTGTATACCGGCAATGCCTTCGATGTGGTCGGCGAACGCAAGCGCACGAATTACCACGTCGACTCCGGCCAGCGGTGGATGGATGAATCTTTCGAGATCCGCATTCGGAATCACAAGAAGGAAGCAGTTTCAGTGCGCGCGGTGGAACACTTGTATCGATGCGTGAATTGGAAGGTGCTGGAACAATCGCATCAATGGCGGAAGACGGAATCGCAAACGATTGAATTTCCAGTCACGGTTGCTCCGGATGGAGAACAGGTGATCACGTACACGGTGCATTATTCGTGGTGAGAAGAGGCGCGGGGCTATGCTGCGCGGGGTAATTTGCTTTCGGGTAAAGGCGATTGAACAGAGCCCACATTACGGCAATGACAACGAAAACCAGCACGCTGCCTTCCGGGCCGACGGAACCGCCGCTCAACCAGGGCGAGCCGTGAAAGGATGAACTGAGCAGATGTCCAGGCATTACAGTCCCACTGTTGGGGACAGAATAAAGATATGTCTCTCCCCAATCCCAGGAGGCGTGGAAGCCGACGGCGAACCACAAATTGCCCGTACGGCGAAGAGTAAGACAAAAAAATAAACCGATGATCGCGGCGGCTAAGGCTCCGATCCAGGCCTCCCCCTGATTGCCCAGATGAATTGCTCCAAAGGCAGCGGAAAGCAGAATGGCCGCCGGCCAGAAACCGATGCCTGTCGTGAGCGTGAATTGAGTGTAGCCGCGCAAGAGGAATTCTTCGAAGAAGCCGACCAGCACAAAGAACACAGCCCAGAATGCAGCAAACTTCATGATTCTGGCGCCGTGCAGCGCCAGGGTGCCGAAGTAAAAGACATGCGCACCGCGCAGGCAAACCATCAGGCCGGAGAGCGAAACGATGCCCCACAGGCCGCCAATCCAGAACAGTTTTCCTAATGCGGCTTCGCGGGGAAGTCCGTACACGCCGAAGCGGCGCATTTCAATACGCGCCATGACGAAGGCAGGCACTACGACAGCAGCAAACAAGACGGCTTCGACGGCCACCATCTCCCAAAGCTTCCCTATTCGAGGCTCGAGCAACTTCATTGCAGGCAAAATTACAAACAAAATCTCGGCAACCATTGCGATGTACAGCAGAAAGCGCCAACCTGCGCGCAAGCCGTTCGGGCCGATAAAGATTGAATGGATGGTGAAGTTTCTGGTCGGGAGAATCGGGCCGCCCGCAGGCAGGCTCTGGAGAGCTTCTGGATTTTCGCCAGTGATTGGCTGATCGGTCACGAAATTTCCTCAGTGAACGGGAACATGGTAAAACACTCCGTCTTCGTATGACGCCATTTTTCACGCGCGAGCGCTTCGGCAGGCCACAGGTCCTCGCCGGAGTATTGTTGGTCGCCTTTATGGCCCAGTGCGCGTGGCTGGTCAGACGCCGTGTACAACAAGGTCAGGTCCAGCCAAACGAGCTGTTTCGCATAGAACGGGGTTTGCAGTATTGGCAGAACCGAAACTTTCAGCTGGTTCAGGAGGTCCACAATCTAGACGGATCGGAAGCTCATTTAACAACTATTTCGGAGCGACCGTACGACGCCGATCACTCGCCGCTATGGTACCTGATCGCCTCGGCTCCGCTCATGCCGTGGGCACAGTCGCTGACTCCAGAAATCATCGGGCAGCTGCCATGGCTGGCCCCTCTACTGTACATCGTGCTTGGCGCACTGCTGGGTGCGTCGGTGTGGTACGTGGCGCGTCGGCTCTATGGAAATGCGGGCGGTTACATAGCATTGGCTCTGTATTGCTTTTCGCCGGCCATAATTCGATCCAGTGCGCTGTGGTTTGCGGAACCGCAGACTGGCGCTGGCTGGGGCACGTTTGGAAGCGTATTCACTGCTATTGCCGTGGCACACACGCTGTACGCGCCGCGCGAGGTGGTGCTGTGGAACTGGCGGCGGATTCTGCTGCTTGGCCTGTCGTTCGCGTTGTCAGTGGGATCACAATTTTCGCTGGCCATTCTGGTGCCGGTGGCGCTCGGCTTGATGCTTTATGTCGCGCCCAACAGGCAGGCGGCTGCCATCGTGATCTGGATTACAGCATGCGTCATCGGTTTGGTGATTTTGTTTGCTGCCTACTTTTTTCATCCCAGCGCTTTAGCCGAAGGCATACATCAGGCTGCGTTTTTTCCGATTTCCTGGCGAGCATTTGGAATGCGGCAAGCGTACAAAGAGCTCGTCGCGAATATTCAGGACGCCAGTCCGGCGTTGCTGTTCGCTTTGCCCGTGGCGTTGATCACTTATGCGGGATGGCCGCGCACCCGCTACTTCGGTAACACAGCACCACTGCTCGTGGCGCTGTTGCTACTGACCCTGCGCGTGGGTGTGCCGCATTACCCAGGTCTGGCCATACAGTTCGCGGCTATTCCGTTTGTGTTTGTATTTGTCGCGGGAATCTGTGCTGACTTACTCGAGACCCGCCGGAAAAGTCTCGTTTTAACCTGTGTGGTAAGCCTGCTGGCGGCGAACGGCGTCTGGAATATCTGGGAGCTGCTGCACGCAGGGCACGGCTAAACGCTTACCCGTCATGCATTTTCAAGTACTTACGCTAAGCCGTCGCATCGTCACGTAAAGATCCGCAGGGGTTTCGCAACCAACGCCCGTCTTTGACGTTCTAATAGATAAGAGCTTGTGCAGAAGGGCAGGCGTGCTGTGTCTTCCAAGTTGGAGTATCATTCTTCCGTGCGTAGCCTGAAGTCGGCCACGGTTGCTGGTTTCGCGCTGA
>QIAA01000012.1 GCA_003224905.1 Acidobacteriota bacterium | reverse complement strand
CGCAAGCGGCGCAGTCCGATCTGATTCTTGAGTTCTGCAAACAGCGCTTCCACCTTCTTTCTTTGTCGTTGTGCCTTCGCGAACTCCGGCGTGTTGGCCATCTCGCGTGCCCGTTGCCGCGCAGGCTCATCCATGTGGATGGCAAGAAATCGGAATGCCCCGCTGGTACACTGCGCTTTCTGTGAGCACGCACCCCAACGCTTGCGGGTTCCAATGTAGGCATAGGTTCGGTTCCTCAGGTTGCGCCCGCCATAGTTGAGTGGCTGCCCTGCCGGACAACGATAGCTGTTGCTTTCGGGAACATAGGTGAAACGCTCGGGGCCGTAGAAGGGGCTCTTCTTTCTATGGACACTGTCTCGCGTGCGCATATAAGGAGTGATGTCGCGTTCCGCTAGCCACTGCAGAAACTCCCCGTTCCCGTAAGTCGTGTCGGCCGCCACCGATTCGGGTGCTCGTCCTTGCCATTCGGCAAAACGTGTAAGCATGTCTTGTGCTGCCACGGTTTCCTGGCTCATTCGCGCTGCCGTTGCCTGTACTCCCACGATCACGCAACTGTGGTTGTCGACTAGATAGTTGTCGTAGTACCCCAGCCGAGCCGGTGTTCCGCCCTTGGTGGCATAGGTGGAATCGGGATCCGTGGTCGACACCTGATCTTGTTCATGCACCGGTTCTTCCACGGGATTCTGCTGTTCCACTTCCTTCAGGTACTGTCGCACACTGCGATGGACCTGGGCCGCCTCCGCTAGCTGCTCCCGTGGGATGCGGCTCTCCTTGGCCGCATTGGCTTCCACGAAACTGCCATCGACCGACAGGTCCTTCCCTTGCACCAATCCCACTTCCACACACTGCCGCACGATCTGTTCAAACAACTGCTCGAACAGCTTCGATTCCTGAAACCGTCCATGCCGGTTTTTCGAGAACGTGGAGTGATGGGGAATCTCTTGATCGAAGCCTAGGCCGGTGAACCAGCGCCACGCCAGATGCATGCGTAGTTCTTCCACTAGCTTCCGCTCACTGGTGATGCCGTACAAATAACCAATCAGCAGAATGCGCAGCAGTAACTCAGGATCAATCGACGGTCGACCGTTCTCGCTGTAGCTGTGCTTGAGTTCTTCCCGCACGAACCCAAAGCTGATGTGCGTATCGATGAGCCGTAGCAGATGACTTTCAGGAACTTGATCTTCCAGACGGAAGTAGTAAAACAACGCCTCACCGCGCGAGTGTTGCCCCATCATGATCAGCCGGCCTCCAAGAATGGAATAGAGAAAAAACATGTACAAGATTTCTTCCTTGTAACATGTTCCTGCCACATCTCTGCTTGCTAATCACAGTGACTTTTTCAACAACCACTCCTGTTTTCGACAGTCATCGTGCTGCTTGTTCCGACAGCACAAGCTGCACTAACATTCGGCTCCTATGGAACTCCCCGCACGCGGCGTGTCAACAGATGTGCTTTCGTTAGACCAGTTTCCTGCACTGTCCCGGCGCTCAAATCTGGAGCGACTGCTATCCCGCCGCTGGACAGTACGCCTTGCGGCGGTTCTTCCTTTCGTTGTCGTCCTGTTCTTGGTGAGGATTTCTTTGCCACTTCCCGAGTGGCTTTGGGACGCACTAGTCTTCGGCAATCTTCTCTGGGCGGTTCTCGTTTTTCTTTACTCTCTCCTGCTCGTGCTCGGCGTGGCGGGAACCAGATGCCCACGCTGCTCGGGAAGGTATGGTGCGGATGACAGTTGCTCCAAATGCGGCTTACCAAGGCATTTTGCAATAACCCCGCGCTGATTGTCGCAAAATCGCCATCACACTCGTTGACCGCCATTTACTAAGACGAATTCCACTCTGGAGTAGGGAGTTCGAGGAGGGAATTAATCCACCACTTTCACGTCAATCGCCTGCCCCAAAATATCCACCTGCTTGCTCTGCAGCTCGTCAGTTGTAGTGTCGTAAATTTCTAGCTCCCCAGCCTGGACTACATAAACCACATTCCGCTTCGGGATTGGCTGCAGGCCCGTGACATCACCATTCACCGGTGCTACGTGAACATTAGAATTTTTCGTATCAAAGATCGACAAACAGCCACGCACTTCACCGTCGCTGCTACCGCTTGCAGGGATGTTAACGTTCGTGCAGGCTCGCGCTCCGATAAACAACCGCCCATTCGCTCCCAACTCCATGCGATTGTGAAAGCCATCAGCGATTTTGCTGGTGTTCAACACCGTCATGGACCCGACATCCACGACGCTGACCGAACCGCAGCTTTGCGCCTGGGTTCCAGAGTCACAGGCCAGCCCTGGCGGGCTACCTGCTACGTACAAGGTCGTACCATTCAGCAGGCCGATCGTAGCTCCACCTGTCACCGTTCCGTTGCTCAGCGGAAGCGGAGTTCCGGGAACACTGGTGTTCATATCAAGCGGCGTGACGCTCGCCTGGCTACCACCACATTCCGGCCCACAATTCAGCACATACGCGGTGTTGTCATCCCCGCTGAACACAGCCCATACAGGATGATCGAAAGCCGTGGTCGAAATATCGCGAATTACGTTCGGATCCGTAGTGCCGATCAGGCTGGGCGTAATCATTGCGATGGTCTGCGCTCTGTTTCCAAAAACGAGCAAGCGATCACCATTGTGACTCTGAACTACAAACCGCGCCCCTGAAACCGGCAACGTGGCTGAGGTGACATTATTGGAGAAGTCTAGCACCTCAAGCGCTCCTTGAGGCTGTCCTGCCACAGGCGCACTGGGCACCGCGACGAAGCCCGTCACATTGTCCGGCGCAACCACCACACTTTCGGTTGGACCTGGAAGATTGATCGCGGTGGCCTGCCCTCCAGAACCCTGAGCTGCGCTTTCTTTCGCATTATCGACAACGGTGATGGAGTTGCCGCTGTTTGTGGAGCTAAACACGAGTGTGAATCGCTTATTGGGAAAAAGTTCCATAAGCCCAGGGAAGGGGCTGGTGGTCAGCAGCGACACCGTGGACGTGGAAAGCTTATCGTTAAGTGCGTCCACCACGTTCAAAACCGGGGTAGCCGAACCGCCCGCGGGCATCAATGGGTTGGAAACGAAGGCCCGCAGCTTAACCGGCCCCCTGGTAATTGTCTGGTTGATGTTTGGATTGTAACTTCCGCAGGACACCAGAACGAGACATGCAGCCACGAGGACCGCAAATGCCACTAAGGTCCTGTTCACACCGGGAACGTTGTAGAACATGGAAGACAAGGGATTAGATGCAAGAAGCGGATTATAACAAAGCGAGTTTCCACCTCTTCGGACCTCGAATGGTACTCATGGCCCTCCCGGATAATGCAAAACCGCTGCTCGTCTTGTATTCTCAAAATGATGGCTGGCGATCTGATTGCGCGTTTAAACAAAGCTCCTGTTCTGTGTGACGGGGCAATGGGAACACTCCTGTATGGCAAAGGCGTTTTCATCAACCGCTGCTATGACGAGATGAATGTTTCGCAGTCCGACATGATTCTGGATTTGCATCGCCAGTATCTACAGGCAGGTGCGGAGATCATTGAAACCAATACTTTCGGCGGAAACCGCTTCCGCCTGGAGCGGCACAGCCTCGCCGATAAGGTGGCCGAAATTAATGCCGCAGGCGCCAGACTGGCGCGCACTGCCGCTAAGAGTTTCGACGTGTGGGTAGCAGGTGCCGTTGGGCCGCTTGGGATTCGCATTGAGCCGCTGGGCAAGACTTCGTTCGATGAAGCACGCGCGACCTTTCGGGAGCAAATCGCAGCGTTGGTTGAAGGCGGCGTAGACCTGATCATTCTCGAAACCTTTGGATACGTCGAAGAGCTGCATCAGGCGGTCCTGGCTGCGAGAGATGTGGCTCCAAAGCTTCCAGTCGTTGCCCAAGTGACGATCGACGAAGACGGCAACTGCCTGGACGGCTCGACCCCCGAAACCTTTACCCCCCGGCTCGAAGAATGGGGAGTCGACGTGATCGGCTGCAACTGCAGCGTAGGCCCGGTAGCGATGCTGGACGTCATCGAGCGGGTGCGTGCGCTCACTTCCTTGCCCTTGTCCGCGCAACCCAACGCGGGCGTGCCCCGCTCGGTCGAAGGCCGCAACATTTACCTGTGCTCACCGGAATACATGGCCAGCTACGCGCGCAAGTTCGTGACGGCGGGAGTACGGCTGATAGGCGGTTGCTGCGGCACCACTCCCGACCACACTCGCGTGATGAAGTCCGCGCTGCGAATGGGTGAAGCTCGCTCGAAGGTCGCAAAACCTCACGATGCAGGCGGAAGCAAACCGGTCGCAGCCGCGGCTCTCCCTCTGGATCAACGATCCAAGGTAGGAGCGAAGGTGGCATCCGGCGAGTTTGTAAGCATGGTCGAGATCGTCCCGCCCAAAGGCACAGACATTCGCAAGGAGATTGAAGGGGCGCGTTTCCTGAAGTCGGTCGGAGTCGATGCCATCAACATCCCCGACAGCCCGCGTGCATCGGCAAGGATGAGCAATCAGGCGCTCTCGCTGCTCATTCAGCAGGAGGTCGGAATCGAAGCCGTCCTGCACTACACCTGCCGCGACCGCAATGTCCTTGGCATCCAGTCCGACCTGCTCGGCGCCGCGGCCATCGGTCTGCACAACCTGATCTGCATCACCGGCGATCCGCCCAAGATGGGCAACTATCCCGACGCGACCGCAGTGTTTGATGTCGACGCAATCGGCCTCGTCAATATCGTCCACAACCTCAACCGCGGTCTGGACATCGGCGGCAATCCCATCGGTACCGGCACCGCATTCGTCATTGGTGTCGGAGCCAACCCTGGTTTGCCCAATCTTGATGAGGAAATCCGCCGCTTCGAATACAAAGTAGAAGCCGGAGCCGAGTACGCGGTGACGCAGCCGGTTTTTGATCTCAGTCTCCTGGAGAACTTTCTGCGGCGCATTGAGCACTTCCGCATACCCGTCATGGCTGGAATCTGGCCGCTGGTAAGTGTGCGCAATGCCGAGTTTATGAAAAACGAGCTGCGGGTCTCCGTGCCGGATTCCATTCTGGAGCGGATGGTGCGCTCGAAGACTCCGGAAGCTGCTCGCGAGGAAGGTATAGCGATTGCGCGAGAAATGCTCATCGCAGTGCGAAGCATGGTGCAGGGCGCACAGATCAGCGCCCCGCTAGGGCGATACGCATCGGCGGTGGATGTACTCGAAGGCCTGGGCACCTCGCACTCCGCCTCTGTGTAAGCAGACCGAGAAAAGGACACTCTTTTTGCTTCCTACAGTGTTAACCTGATGTCCAAAGCCCAAATCTGCAGTAAACTACCTAAGGAGTTTCCCTCTTGCCGAAGTTCGAAGAATGCCTTCAGCGTCTCGAGACGATTGTTCAGGAACTCGAAAAGGGCGATGTGCCTCTGGAAAAATCCCTGACGTTGTTTGAGGAAGGCATGCAGCTTTCGGCCAATTGCCGGAAAGAACTGGAAGAAGCCGAGGGCAAGGTAGAGATTCTCCTGAAGAAGAACGGCAAACTGCAGGCCGAGCCGTTCGATGCTTCAAACGAAAAACGCCCGGCCAGCAAGTAGTCGTCCCAAATCGCAATGTCTGTGCGGCTGTCGCACGCGGAAGCCGACGCAGTTTAGCAGCACCGTACCACGGTGAAGTCAGAGGTAGCCATGCAGTTCTCCAGTGTTGTCCTTCTCCACAGTGATCCTCGGATCTCTGAATCTCTGGTTGCTTCGTTGTGCAACTCTTTCCACTCCGTCCGGGCCGTGCGTTCGGTCGACGAGTTGCGCCGCAGCATCGCCAAAAACCGTGCAGACGTCGTAATCGTCGATATCGAAAAGACTCCGCTATCAGACGTAAAGCGTTTGTCACACGAGTTTCCGGGAATCTGCATTGTTTGCACGCATCGTCTCGCTGATGAAGAGATGTGGACCGCCGCCCTCAACGCTGGCGCAGTCGACATCTACCCTTCAGACGATGCGCGGGGCATCCTGACAGCCGCGCTGCGTTGGCCTTCACAGCAACACGCAGCCAGCGCATAACGCCAAAGTTCTTCACAAGGGACGCCCGCGCGCGTCCTTTTTTATTACTGACAGAATCGTTATTCCCACACGTCTTCCCTTGCTCTGCGTGACTTCTTTCGCTTGTTATACTCGACCTCCATGCTGAGCGAAACTCTGGTGCAAGGCCAAAGCTTGACCGACAAGGCGCTGGAGCGCCTCTTGCCGCCAGCCACTCAGCATCCCACATCCATCCACCGCGCCATGCGCCACAGCGTATTCGCCGGCGGCAAACGGTTGCGTCCGATCCTGTGCCTGGAGGCAGGGCGCATGATCTCGGGAACTCTCCCCGAAAGTATCGAAGATCTCGGCGCAGCATTGGAAATGTTACATACCTATTCCTTGATCCATGACGATCTACCTGCACTCGACAATGACGATCTGCGCCGCGGGCGTCCCACGTGCCACAAGGTTTTCGGCGAGGCCACAGCAATCCTCGCCGGAGACGCATTGCAAACTCAGGCGTATCAGGTCCTCGCGGGCCTGCGTTGCCCGGCCGAAGTGCGCGTGCGCATTATTGAGGAGATTGCGCGCGGAACGGGCACCATCGATGGCATGATTGGAGGCCAGGTGGTGGACCTGGAAGCCGAGCACAGCCCTCCCGCTGTTGAGACGCTGGAGTATATCCATCGTTCCAAGACGGCGGCGCTGATCACCGCCAGCGTCGTGAGCGGCGGACTGTATGCCGGCGCGAACGATGATGCGATCGCGAAACTGCGAACCTTTGGCCACTCGATCGGCCTGGCATTTCAAATCGTCGACGATGTGCTCGACGTCACCCAAACCTCTGCGCAACTGGGCAAAACGGCAGGCAAAGACAGCGCCGCAGAAAAGGCCACGTATCCAGCGCTGTTCGGCGTTGATGAATCCCTGAAGCGAGCCGACAAGCTTGCAGGCACAGCGTGCGCCGCGCTGGACGAATTCGGCTACAGGGCTGAGACGCTTAAATCAGTGGCACGATTCCTGGTTGAAAGAAAAAATTAGCCGCATGTGACTTTGGCAGTCCCAACTACCCGCCGACTAAGCCACGACGTAGCGACGCGCGTCCCCACCCGCCCAATCCTTAACATTCTCTTCCTGACAAAGCGGAGTTCTGCGCCCGCGCAGGACTCCCAACAAAGGATCTATGCATTCACGGATGCCCCATCCCTTCGCGTACTTTGCGAAAGGGTGTGGATTTCCAATCCTCTGACTCAATTAAAAATCGCCTTGGAAGTTTCGTATAAGGCACGACTTAAAGGCTAACGGCTATCGGCATGAACAAGCGTTACCAGGTAGTACACCTTTCTCCTGCACCAGCCACATTTGGGTGGCAACAAACGGCAGAATCTCAGGTAAAATGCAACAAACTGTCGTTTGGTCACAACAGCGGCATTTCGCGGCGTATTATTGGTGCAAAGGAGTTGGTCTTTTTGCCTGCCGCGCAAAGTCTTGATTCATAAGCTGCAACGAATAGTGCATACGTTTCCACAGGGCGAAGGTGGTCGACGACCGCATTTCTTGGGAGGTCTAGAATGAGCAAATTGTTTAGATTGTGGCGAGAGGAAGAGGGACAGGACATCGCTGAATACGCGGTGATGCTGGCAGTGATTCTGGTGATTGTCGTAGGGACGGTCCGGCTGATCGGAACCAACGCCAATAACGTTTTCTCTTCGGTAGCCAGTTCAGTCCAGTAGCAGCGATCAACCGGGCGGAACGCTTCTCCGGCCAACGGTTTGCAGTTTCAAAATTGAGCACTGCTCGAGAGTAAGCGCTGGGGGTTTTAACGGTGGGTGGCGCTGGGGTTTTCCGTCAGAATTGGCGTTCAGTTCCACGCAAAAATTATGTTGATGCTGCGTTTGCGGCAGGGTGTGTAGGAGCGTATGGGTGTGTGCGTTCCCCTTTCTGAGGAGAAGTAATGAACCGAACTCGGCTCATGATGATCGGGTTTGTTGCTCTTGCTTTGGGTGCATTTGTGAGTTTTGCGGTCTATCGCAACTTGCAGTCGAGGGGGGCGGGTGGTCAGCCAGGAATGGAGGTGATCGTTGCGGCAGATAACATTCCGGTCGGCGCCAAGATTGAAGAGAAGGATCTCCAGATAGTGCGGTATCCAGCTGACAATCTCCCCCCGAACTCTCCTCGCTCGCGAGCATCGGTACTGGGCAGAGGTGTGATACTGCCGATCTCTAAGGGAGAATTCATTCTCCTCAACAAGCTGGCCGGCCCGAATGCCGGATCGGGTTTGCCAGCACTAATACCGCCGGGGATGCGGGCGATGTCGGTGCGGGTAAACGAGGTAGTTGGCGTCGCGGGATTCGTGCAGCCAGGAACACGGGTTGACGTGCTGGTCACAGGCACGCCGGGTGGTGCTGGTGAGGAAGAGCAGACTACAACCGTCCTGGAGAACGTCGAAGTGATTGCCAGCGGCCAAAGGATGGAACGGAGCCAGACGGGAGAAGCGCAAATCGCGCCGGTGATTACGCTGCTGGTTTCGCCAGATGATGCTCAGAAGCTTACGTTGGCAACCGCGCGCGGCAGAATTCAGCTCGCCTTGCGCAATCCTCTTGACGCAAAACCGCTGGATCTGCCCGCTACAAGGAGCGGTACGCTGTTCAAGGTGGTTGCGGCGCCTGCTAAACCGGCTCCCGTCCGGCTGAGGTCAAAGCCGGTTTCTGCGAAACCCGAAGCAGCACCGAGCAGTACGATCCAGGTGGAGGTGTACCGCGGTTCGAAGAAGGACATCAAGAATTTTGATGAAAACAACAACGTAGTAACAGGTCCGCAAGGAAAGAAGTGAGGCATCCCAGAAATGTCGATCCGCTCGCGAGCGTGGGGGGACGTGAAATGAGCGCACCCCGCGGGGTTAAACCTGCTTCACAGGCGGTGCTGATCGTATTAGCTGCCGCCTTGTTGTTGAGTGCACAGGAGCAGCCACCGCAGCAGCCGCCGCAGCAGCCTGCACTGGCTGCGCCGGACGCGGCACCGGCTCAACAGCAGCCTGTGGGGGAAGCGCCCACTGAAGGCGCACCCCAACAGGGAGCAGCCCAGGGCGCAGCGCCGTTACGGGTAATGGTAGGCAAGTCGCTGCTGATCAACACCACCGAACGGCTGCGCAGGATCTCCGTAACCGACGAGACGGTGGCCGACGCGAATGTGATCACGCCCACGCAGATATTGGTTCACGGACGCGCGCCGGGCGAGGTTTCGCTGCTCATCTGGGACGAGCACGAGCGATCAAGAAGCTTTGATCTCCGGGTTGACGTTGATGTTACCGCGGCTGCAGAAGAAGAGAAGAGAGTATTTCCCGACGAGCAGATAACGGTCAGTCCTTCGCGCTCGGCGATCGTGCTTTCTGGTCATGTCTCCACCGAAGACACTGCCAAGCGCGCCGGGATGATCGCTGAGGCTTATTCGAAGAACGTGGTGAACGTTCTCACCTTCGGCCCAGTAGGCGCGCAGGAAGTGTTGCTGGAGGTTAAGTTCGCTGAAGTAGATCGCTCCGCGCTGACCCAATTAGGAGTGAATATATTAAGCACCGGGGCTGGTAATCAGATCAGCACTACCACCACTGGGCAATTCGGAGGATTTGGACCACAGCGTATAACCGACGCTTTCCCCAGCCCGGGGGGCGTGTTCACGTCCGAGGACAATATCAATGACGTTTTGAACGTTTTTCTGTTCCGGCCCGACATTCATCTCGGCGCTGTGGTCCGAGCGTTGCAAACAAAGAATCTGCTGCAGATCCTCGCAGAACCGAACCTGATTGCAGTTAATGGGAAGGAAGCCAGTTTTCTCGCTGGAGGGGAATTTCCGTTCCCAATCGTTCAGCCCGGGGCGGGATTCACGGCGGTGACCATTTCGTTCAAGGAATTTGGCGTGAAGCTCAAGTTCACTCCCGTGATTATGCCCAACGGAAACATTCACCTGAAGGTTGTTCCCGAAGTGAGCACACTGGATTTTGCCAATTCATTGACCATCTCTGGTTTCACGGTACCGGCGCTCAGTACCCGCAGGGCAGATACGGAATTCGAACTTCGAGACGGGCAGAGTTTCGTAATTGCCGGCCTGATGGACAATCGCGTAACCAACCTCATGAACAAGATACCCGGGCTTGGAGACATTCCGATTCTAGGCAATCTCTTTAGAAGCAAAAGCGCGCAGAAGAGTAATTCGGAGTTGATGGTGCTTTGTACGGTCCGGCGGGTAGAAGCTAGTCAGCAGGCGCCCGAGGGTCCGAAGAATCCTAAGCCATTTTTGGATAAGGACAAGTTCGACGGAGGAAGACCGTCCGGCAGCTGGAAATAGCTTTTGGCAAGTCAACGAAGCCGGATGAACAGAATCTTAATGGGGGTCAAACGGGGTCATGCCCGAGCTTTCAGTTGTAATCGTTGCGCAGGATGGTGAACAGCGAGCCGTCTTGCAGGTGCTGGTAGACGGAACCAGCGTGGCGAAAGTTGTGCATACGTGCGCCACTTGTCCGGTAGCAGCAACCGATCCGGTGCTGCGTCGAATCAGCAGCGCAAACTCTGATGTGGTTCTGGTCGATATTCCTACCGACAATCCAACGCTTGCCTTGCGAGCCCTTGAACTGGTTCATCAGGAAGTGCCGAAGTCAGCGCTCTTTGCCATCGGCAGCATGTCGCAACCACAGGTGATTGTCAGCGCGATGCGCTCGGGAGCGCGAGAATTCATCGAGCGGCCAACCACTACAACCGATCTGCTTGAGGCATTCGTACGTCTTACCACCGCGCAGAGGAAGACGGAGCGAGCAGGGCCACGCGGAAAGGTCTTTACCGTGGTCAACGCCAAAGGAGGAAGCGGCGCTACCACCACTGCTGTAAATCTCGCACTGGCCTTACAGGCCGCCCATGGCCAGGTCATTTTGGTCGATCTCGCGCCTCTCGGCCATGCGTCTCTCCACATGAATTTGAAGCCGCTGTTCACGGTGATGGACGCAATCCGCAACCTGCACCGTCTGGACAGTTCATTGCTCGAAAGTTTTGTAACGCGGCACAACAGCGGATTGCAATTACTCGCTGGGCCCAATATGCCCGTTGTGGCGGAGCCTACAACCGCGGAGTTCGCCCGATTGTTCGATCTCCTGGTCAATCATTTTCGCTATGTTGTGGTTGACGCCTCGACCCGCATGGATGCCACCACGCGCCTCGTGTGCAACCTGTCGGAAGCTGTCCTGCTGGTGGCACACGCGGACGTGGCCTCATTGTGGAGTGCATCGCGCTTGCAACAGTATTTGGGAGAGACTGGCAGCCGCGAGCGGGTGCACCTGGTGCTGAACCGTTTTCGGAAGATCGCCGGGTTCAGTGAGGCAGATGCGGAGTCGGCTGCCGGCATCAAGCTGCTGTGGAAGATTCCTAATCACTATTTCGCGGTGTCTTCCGCCATCGATCGTGGCATCCCCCTGATGCAGCAGAACCACACGGAAATTGGGCGGTCTTTCACCGGCTTGGCGGCACGTCTGACGGAGAACGATGTGGATGTGAAGCGCAAGGCCTGGTCTTTGTTCAAGACCGTAAGCTGAGTTGTGCTCCTTACGAGCTTTTTGTCGGACTAATTCATGGCAACACAAACATTTGAGCGATCTGAATACCAACAAGTAAAGGCTGATCTTCACCGCAAGATTCTGGATCGGCTGGATCTGGAGAAATTAGGCCGGACCCAGAACGATACTGCCCGCGAAGAAGTGCTGGTATTGATACGCAACACCGTGAACAGCGAGGCAGTTCCTCTCAGCTTCGCCGAGCGCGAGCGGCTGGCGCGCGAAATTCTCGATGAGATCTTCGGGCTGGGGCCGCTGGAGCCGCTTCTCAAAGACCCAAGCATCTCGGATATTCTGGTCAACCGTTTCAACAAGGTGTACGTGGAGCGCGCCGGCAAGCTGGAACCCACAGGGCTGAGTTTTAAAGATGACGCTCACCTGATGCAGATCATCGACCGGATCGTGTCGCGGGTTGGACGCCGGGTAGACGAGTCGTCTCCGATGGTAGATGCGCGATTACCGGATGGTTCCCGTGTCAACGCTATCATTCCTCCGCTCGCAATCGACGGCCCGTGCCTCTCCATCCGGCGATTTGGAAGAGATCCCATCACGGCGCGGAACATGATCGAGAACAAGAGCCTGACCGAGCCGATGCTTGAACTGCTTTCCGCCATGGTCAAGGGCCGGTTGAATCTGCTGATTTCCGGCGGAACGGGAGCCGGCAAAACTACTCTGTTGAACGTCCTCTCCGGCTACATTCCAAATTCAGAGCGGGTAGTGACCATCGAAGACGCCGCTGAGCTGCAGATGAAACAGGAGCACGTAGTGCGCCTGGAAACCCGTCCGCCGAACATTGAGGGCAAGGGTGCGATCCGGCAGCGGCAATTGGTAATCAACAGCTTGCGTATGCGGCCTGACCGAATCGTGGTTGGTGAGGTGCGTGGCGAAGAAGCTTTTGACATGTTGCAGGCCATGAACACAGGCCACGAGGGATCGCTGACCACGGTCCACGCGAATACGCAACGCGACGCCCTGGCGAGAATCGAGAGCATGTTCTCGATGGCGAATCTGAACATTCCGGAGCGGGCTGTGCGCCAGCAGATCGCATCAGCAATTCACGCGGTGGTTCAGATCGCGCGCCTCTCCGATGGTTCACGGAAAGTCGTCGGCATCTCCGAGGTGACTGGGGTTGAGGGCGAAGTGATCTGCATGCAGGAGATTTTTCTCTTTGAGCGATACGGGATTGATGAAAACGGCAAAGTCCGCGGTGTATTTCGCGCCAGCGGAATTCGGCCGAAGTGTTCGGACCGGCTTGCCACGGCAGGCTGTCGCTTGCGCCCTGCTTTGTTTGAATCGCGGATGGAAGTCTAAAGCGGCCATATGACCCTCCTTATCGTCGTTGGCGTCTTTGTGGTAGTCGCTGTGGCGGTGTTCGTCCTCTTTTCACTCATGGACCAGCGCCGGGCACGGGCACGACTGCTGCGTGAGCGCCTGGAGACTGCCGACAAACCGGCAGAACGGCGGCCCGATGATGATCTGGCCCTGGTGCGGGATGAGATGTTGAGTGAAATCCCCGCCATCGACAATCTGCTGCGACGCTCCGAGAGAATTTCCAGGCTGCAAACCTCTCTTTCCCAAGCGGATCTGAACATCCGCGCGGGCAATGTTTTGCTCATATGCGTTGTGAGCGCAGCGGCCCTGGGAGCCTTCGTATTCCTCTGGAGCGGTTTTCCTCAAGCCTTCTGGTTGGGCGTAATCTTTGGGGCCATTATCCCGTACTCGTATGTTTCCTATCGCCGCAGCAAGAGATTCCAGGAATTCGAAACGCTTTTCCCGCATGCCATCGATCAGGTAGCCAGGGCAGTGCGCGCCGGCCACGCATTCACGACCGCGCTGGAACTGATTGCGAACGACACCTCCGAACCGGTTGCATCTGAGTTCCGCAAATTATTTGAAGAGCAGAAATTCGGCTTGCCGGTCCGCGATGCGCTTATGAATCTCACTGAGCGCGTGCCGCTGGTGGACGTGAAGTTCTTCGTCACGGCGGTGATGTTGCAACGGGAAACCGGCGGCAATCTGGCGGAGATTCTGGACAACCTCTCCTATGTAATACGGGAACGGTTCAAAATCCTGCGCCAGGTGCGGGTGTACACGGCCCAGGGTCGGCTGACCATGATGCTTCTGATGGCGTTGCCACCCATAATCGTGGTCACGATGAGAATGCTGAACCCGACTTTCATCGAGCCTCTGTTTGCTGATCCGATCGGGCACGTACTCGTGGTGGCTGGTATCAGCCTGCAGACGGTGGGATACTTCGTCATCCGTCGAATCATTCAAATACAGGTCTAGGGAATGGCGCTGGCGCTGGCAATTGTTTTATTTCTGACGATCGCGCTGGTGATCTTCTCCTTCGGGGCGGCGGTCTATGCGCCCTCGTCGGTGCTGGGTGCGCGCTTGCGGACGCTGGCAGGGCAGCGCGTTCGGCCTCAAGAAAAACCTGCTTTCAGAGAACGGCTGGAACAAGCGCTGGATCCGCTCAGCAGGGCTCTGCCACTTTCCCCGAGCGAGGTTTCACGCACACAAAAGTGGCTGATCCAAGCGGGATATCGTGAACAGCGGCATTTCACGATTTACCTGGGCTTGCGGGTATTGCTGGCATTGCTGGGCATGGTAGGTGTGGTGGCAGTCGAAGGCAAGTTCGATCTCCTCACCATGATCGGGGTCGGGGGATTTGGTTTTTTCGTGCCCCGATTCCTTCTCAAGCGGATGATAAGAGAGCGTCAGCGGCGGATTACGCTGGCTTTGGCCGACGCGCTGGATTTGACAGTCATCTGCGTGGAAGCGGGTCTGTCACTCGACCAGGCGCTGATGCGTGTGGGCGAAGACTTACATCACGCGCATCCGGAGTTGAGTGACGAATTCCATTTGGTCAATCTCGAGATGCGCGCCGGCAAGCCACGCGCCGAGGCCTTACGCAATCTGGTTGAGCGCAGCGGCGTAGATGACATTCGCGATCTTGTTGCGGCTCTAGTGCAGACTGATCGTTTCGGGACCAGCATCAGTCAGGCGCTGCGCGTCCATTCCGAATCGTTGCGCACGGAGCGCCGGCAGAGAGCTGAAGAACAAGCCGCGAAGACCACCATTAAGATGGTTATTCCACTGGTTATTTTTGTTCTGCCTTCGATCATCTTCGTGACCCTGGGGCCGGCAGTTGTCCAATTGATTCGGACGCTGTTGCCGGCAACAGGTCATAGATGACGCCGGTAACGGGGTAATCCGGGAGTTGTGATGTCGGTAGCGGGTCCCGTAGGATATGCTTTTAATCGAACGCGGCAAACCTACCTGGCCACACAGTTGTCGGTTGCTGGTACGTACTGGTCCCGGCTGCGCGGCTTGATGTGCTCTAGCGCCGTGAATTTCGGCACGGGACAGGGTCTCTGGATTGTTCCCTCCCGCGGAGTGCACACCTTGGCTATGCGTTTCCCGATCGATGTTGTGTACCTGAACGGGGACAAAGTAGTGGTTTATATGAAAGAGAACCTGAAACCCTGGCGACTGGCGGCAGTGCAGATGCGTACATCGTCGGTGCTCGAGTTGCCGGGGAATAGCCTCCGTGGCACGCAAACGCAGGTTGGAGATGAAATTGAAATTGCTGTGGGAAGAGCGCCCGAGGTAAACAAGCAGTGAACGAAGGCCCTAAGCTTTTAGTCGAATGGTCATCGCCGTGGCAGGAGTTTCGTACGGCGATCGGGCCGGCGTTCGCGCGTTCAACCCGCCCTCTGGCGGGCGAAGCCCAGGTGGGACTTTTTCCCTACCGGGGGATGCTGATTTCATGGGTCCTGGAAGCTTTGCTTCTTGTCGCAGTAATCGTCTTGCCTACGAAGCTTGCCAGTATGCGGCCGTATCAGCCGCCGGCGATTCCGAAATACGATGTGATTTACTTTTCACCCGATGAACTTCCGCAGATCGAAGACGCAGGGGGAGCGGAAGCTGGCCATTCGGGCCGTGGCGGCGGCCAAGAGGCTTTTCATCGCACGCAAACCATTCGCGTGTCACGCGGCAATGCCGTGCGGGATACGGTCGTCGATGCTCCAAAGCTGGATTTGCCGCGCTCTGATTCTCCTGTAGCGAACCTGCTCGCCTTCAAGACCATTCCCGGAGCTGTGCCTGCCGAAGGCTTAAGTTCATCGCAGCGGGGGCCGCAGCTAACCGCGCTCGCAGTAGCTCCATCTCCGGACGTACAGCGGGACGACATGCGTTCGATGCCGGCGCTGAACGCGAGCGTCGTTGTTCCTACTCCGGATATCCAACGGGACCGGATGCAGGCTGCTCCTGCATTCAGCGCCACCGTAGTTCCGCCGACTCCATCAAACCTGCAGCGCGATATCGACAGCATGCGCGCTCCGGGTTCGCGCCAGTTGGAGGTGGTTCCACCACCAATTTCAGCTCCGGAGCGAAACACAAATTTGAACGCGCGCCTTAGTTTGCCCGCCACCAGCGTGGTCGCGCCGCCGCCATCCTGGACACACGAAGTGGCAGCACGCGGTCCCGGATTCGGGCCGGGCGAGTTGCAAAACCAGATAGTACCGCCGCCTGTCCAGGTTGCCGGCTCTTCCAGAGAGCATCATGGTTTAGGAGGCATGGGCACGTCGGAAGTCGTGGCCCCTCCAGTGGAGTTCGGGGGGTCGCTGCACCGTCCATCTGGCAGTGGGATGGGCGGCGTCGGTTCAGCGGCGGTAGTACCCCCCGCTCCAAGCACGTCGGCTGCAAGTGGAACTATGGGTTCGGGACGCGGCGATCGTGGAGTTGGGCTCGGTGGCCCCTTCGACATTGGAAGTGTTGCGGCTCCTCCAACGAGCGGCGGAAGCGGAGGTGGAAGCGGTGTAGTGGTTTCCAGGCAGCCTGGCTCTAAAGTTGGTGTCCCGGGTGGCGGCGCAGGAGTTTTGGCGATGTCGCCTGCAGGCGGAGCAAGACCGGGTGCTGGCGGTTCGGGCGGAGGCACCGGAATTGGCCGCGGCAATGGACCGGGCAGCGGCTTTGATGGCGAAGGCCCCGGTGCCGGCAAGACAGGCAGTGGCCGAGGTTCTGACCCGGCGGCGCGCGGTGGGGCTTCCCCTTATCCCGGGTCAGGAGGCGCGGGCAGCGGCACCAATGGCACCCCGCCGCTGTCTGGTGTCGCCGTAAAGGGCGGAAACAACATTGTGACGCTGCCCAGTTTCGACTCGAAAGGAAGTCAGCCTAGAGTTCTTGGAAAATCCTCGATGCCAGCGGATCAGGGACCGGGAATTACAGTGGTGGCTACGTCCCGTTCGGGAGGTGCCTTCAATTTCTACGGAGCGCTGAAGGGCGACAAGGTCTACACGATCTATATCGAGACGGCCCTGGGAACCGCAGTTATGCAAATTGCTGATCCGGCTTCTGCGGATCATCCTTCTGCCGATGATCTCGAAATGCCGCGCGTGATCCACGCCGATGTGCCCGCGAGCCTGCCAAAGGCACGACTTGTGATTGCATGCGTTCTCGATCGCTCCGGTTTGCTCCGCCGTCCCCAGGTGCTCGAACCTGGCCCGGCAGTCATGACCAGCAAAGTTCTGGCCGCCCTGAACAGTTGGAAGTTCCGGCCCGTCTTGCGGGGAGAACAGCCGGTGGAGGTGAACGCCATCCTGGGATTTAACATCGATACTAACGATCGATTTTGACCATTCACGTTCGGGAAAAGCTTAACCGCAAAGAACGCGAAGGTTGCGCAAAGATCGCAAAGAACACCCGATGTTCATTCGTCACATCTTCTTTGCGTACTTTGCGTTATCTTTGCGATCTTTGCGGTTAAGAGCCTTTTGTGCGCTGCGCAGGCTTTGACGCCGGAAGTCATTGGAGCAGCAATTAGCATTCACCGGAAGCTCGGCCCTGGGCTTCTGGAATCTGCGTATGAGGCTTGTCTGGCTCATGAACTGGAGAAACTCAACCTACGCGTGGAGAGGCAAAAACCTGTTCCGCTAATCTACGAATCCATTAAGCTGGACTGCGGTTTTCGCGCTGATCTGGTTGTGGAGAACCGCTTGGTGGTGGAATGCAAGTGCAAGGAGGCGTTACATCCGGTGGATGAGGCACAATTGATCTCGCACCTGCGATTGCTAAACATTTCGGTGGGGCTTTTGATCAACTTCCATGTCGTACTGCTCAAGGATGGAATCAGACGAATCGTGAACAACTATCATGAGCTGGCAAGTGGAAGACTTTAACCGCAAAGAGCGCAAGGTGGGGCGCAAAGGACGCAAAGAGAAACCTCTTTCTTGGAGGAAAAAAGCAAGCGCGCAATGGGCGCAGTCTAGTCAAGCTGGGTTTGTTCGCCGAAAAAGAACGGCGACTTTATCTTCGTACTGGATTGTCCATCCCTGAGTTTCCTTGAGAATGTTCGCGAGAGACGATTCTGCTGGAACTAGAACCCAGTTTACGCGTCTCGAGTTCAACATCGTGTCCCAGTCTGGCGTGACGCGGATCGCCTTCAGGTAATCTTTCAGGAATTGCGCGCCATAGAGATCGTGGCGGTCATCCACGAAGACCTTCGCCTTTGGATAAAGCCGATAGATCAGGTAGCCGCCCCAGGAATCAAGGCTGAAGATAGGTTCGTGAATGGGACGGCTTTCGATCACATCGACCGCCTGCACGGGAAAGCGCTTCGGATCAAAGTGAGCGTCCATTAGACGTTTTGAGTCCAGCCGGCCTTGATGCGCGCACATCATCGCACCTACGAAAACGGCCGCTGCCGGCCAGAAGTGGCCTGCAAGACGCGCTTCGAGACTGCTCATCCGAGAGTTGAATGATTCCAGCTGCGCGAGGAATTCACGTGTTCGCGCTGGAATTTGGCGATTGACGGCGGCTGCTGATCCTGCCTGCGACAGAGCTGGTGCGATGATCAACACCAGCAGAATGCACGAGACGGGAAGATTGCGTGATGCGTACAGGCCGCTATAGGCAGCGAAAAGCACAATGAGAACATCCACTAGCCGGGGCTTCTTCGGTGCGATGTTCCAAGCCACGACCGTGATCAAGAGCAATACGACGAAACATTGTTGGGCGACGCCGTGAAAATTCGGCGAGAGAAATTCATCGATGTGGTTCATCAGCCAGTGGTCGGTCAGGTATCGGTACACATGCCAATGCAGTTTGTAGCCGTACGGGTTGATCAGACTCGCCAGAAGAGAAAGCGCGGTGACTGATCCCAATGTTCTCAGTGTTGACCACGTCGGAATTCGTGTCTCGCGATTCCGCAGATACTGTAATGCGTCCGCGATCATGTACAAAGCGATCAGCACGAATCCGGCGATGAAGCCGCCATGGAGATTCGCCCACAAAAACATCACAACCGGTAACCAGAACAGCCGGCGAGGGTGCTGGATGGAATCGTCGAGTAATTGAAACCAGATCATTGCGAACAGCCAGCTCAGAACATGGGGGCGCGCTAAGAAGTGAATACTTGAAGCTCCGAGCGCAAGTACGAGCAATATCACTGCGACAGGGACGCTCGCACCGCTGCGTATCATCAAGCGGAAGGTCAAAGCGAATGTCGTGGCGATCACGAGCGCGGTAAAGAAAACAACACCGTTCAGTCCGAAGCTGTGATGTAAGGCGGCGATCACAACGTCGTACAACCACTCCCAGGCATACCAAGGCTTGCCGCCCATCACGTATGAGAATGGATCGACGCGGGTGATGGAATGTGTTTGCACGATCAGTTCGCCGTTGCGAATGTGCCACCCAACACCTGCGTCGCCAAGCAGGCGGAGCCCCATAGCTCCGGTGCTGAGGGAGTACAGCAGCACGATGAAAATGATGTCAGTTATTGATGGCGAGGCAAAGCGGAACCACGAAGATGACGCCTTGCCTTCGCGGTTGGAGGAGCGCATTGCAGTGATTGTCAATGAATTGTCTGTGTGAGAGCAGAAATACGTCTTCAAGAATCACTTAGCAGCTGTCTCGGTGGTTCAAGCTAGTTCTGATCGCCTGCCCCGTGCTTCTGCCGGCATAACTTGCAGTCGGTTGGCGGCAAGCTGTTATCAACCCGATGCTTCACAGGCTGCAGCGTGCGCATATAGGCGTACATGGCCTTGAGATCATCGTCCGTGAGGTTCCTATATTCCTCGTACGGCATGATTGATTTCAACTCTCTTGCCTTTATGTAGCCTGTGCGCATCACCTGAAGAAATAGCGCTTCGTCGTAATAGCCGATGCCGGACGCGTCGGACGTAATGTTGGCGGTTGCCACGTTTCCCCAAGGTCCATTCATCACGTTTCCGCCAGCGAACCTCATGCCGGGTATTTCCTGGCCGTGCACCTGCGGCGTGTGGCAGCCGCTGCAACCTCCAATTGTCACCAGATATTCCCCGTACTTCAATTGCTCGCTCGGTGTCGGACCATTCACAGGAGCCGTCACCGGCTCGGGCGCGCTTCGGATCAGATAATTGACCGGGAACTTGATTTCCGTCCGCGGAAGTGGGTGCCTGATCGGGGGCAGCGAACGCAAATACACCACAATCGAAGCGAGATCTTCATCCGACATGTTCTTGTAAGCGCTATACGGCATAATGGGAAAAATCACGCGGCCATCGTGTCCGATTCCCTCACGGATCGCGCGCGCCAGTTGGTCATCAGTCCAGCCGCCGGCTCCGGTCTCCACATCCGGCGTGATGTTGGTTGCCACCACTCGCCCCGGCAATCCGGGAAGGGGGAAATCCTGTCCACTGAATTCATTCCCTGCTACAACTGGAGCGCCGTGGGATTTCCAATCCCGGATGGAATGGCAGCCCGTACAGTCTGAGATTCCGGTGGCGAGATACTTTCCGCGTGCCAGCCGCTGCGGCGTGCGCTCGAACTGGCGCGAAGTCGTTGCCCGCATCCGGGGCCCGATGAAGGGACGCCACCCGATAGTCAAGCTGATCCCGGCACTCAACAGGATCAAGATAAAGACGGCCGAAATAAGCACTACTTTTCTGAACATTATCAATGCACTCCTCGGGTTTGAGTACCGTGCACAGACAGCCCTCGATTTCTCTATAGGGATTACTTTGGCGGACGCAGCCTTACCTGTCCAGCCGCGCACTCGTGTACGCTGCCCGTGCAGGACTGGTATTCAAGCTCCTTACTGAGGCAGACCTCGAGATTGGCCAGATCTCCCGCGTTGCATGAAACACGAAATGCCTGCTCCGGAGCGTGGTTTGTGGATGCGAAACTCTCCTCCACGTCTTTGATGCTGAAGTCTTTCTGACTGCTCAATGCTGTGAACTGTGAGGGTACCTGCACCTTCCTGAATGCCTGCTCGACCTTTCCAAAGTAATCCTGGGCTGAAAGACCGCTGCAGGTGCCGTGCTTCGCCCACTCATGCTGAATCAAGGCACGTGTAGGCATTAACTGCAGCATGTGATCCACCACGTTTTGGGCCACCGGCCGCGCAGGCGCACACGACATCGGTGGCGCAGCATTGTTGGCTTGCGGCCACAATCCATGCAGCACGAATGCTTTGTGCTGTCCTGTTTGGCACTCGCTAGAATGGTCCGATGGATGGCTGGCGCAATAGTTAGGCGCCCACGAAAGCGCAAGCACGTAATAGTCAAATGGCGCAGGCCAATGGTGACGATGATGTCTCCTGGCCGCAGACGTTGCGGTGGCCGCAACTACAAAACAGACGAGGGCCCATGCAACTGCTCTCTTCATACCGCGCCTCTCGGATTGAAGCATTGTCAGCCCGAGCAATCAGGCTCTAGAACGGAATATCTTCGTCGCTGATAGGCGTCGACGCTACCGCAGCAGGCTCGGGTTCCGGCGTCCGCTGGTCGAAGTTGTTGCCGCCGCGTGATCCTCCTTGCTCCCCGCCTTCTCCGCGGCTGCCGAGCAGCACCAGATCGCTCGCCACAATTTCAGTCATGTAACGCTTCTGGTTGGTCTGTTTGTCATCCCAGGAGCGGGTCTGGAGGCGACCTTCGATATACACTTTGCTCCCTTTCTTTAAGTACTCTCCCGCGATCTCCGCGAGCCGCTGCCAGAGCACGATGTTGTGCCACTCAGTGCGGTCCTGCCATTCGCCACCTTTATCTTTATACCGTTCATTGGTAGCGAGCGTGAGTTTCGCCACCGGCGCACCGCTGGGCGTGTATTTTACTTCCGGATCTTTGCCGAGATTCCCCAGCAAAATCACTTTGTTAACGCTCTTTCCTGCCATAAATGCTCCTTCCGCCACACTCCTGCGGAGAATAGATTCAACCGCTCTTTTCAGGGCTGGATGGCCAAATATATCAGAAACGCAGTAGAGGGATGTGATGGATGAACAGAAAAGATGTGAGCTGTACACCTTCCGAGCTCAGGTCTGGAACCCCGTCTCAAGCGACGAACGAGCAGCTGGCGACTAACGTCACGCTAGGTTAACCCCAGCCAATTCTCGCGTCGAAGACTTCTGACCCGCGTGAATTCCTTTTCGTTATCGGTGACGATGGTGGACCCAAGTGAAAGCGTCTGAGCCGCAATGAGCAGGTCATTGGCACCGATTGGTGTGCCAGCTTGCTCAAGCCGCGTACGCAGCAATCCATAAGCAGCATCCGCCGGTGTCTCGAAGGGCAAAACTGCAAGCACTCCAAGCACCGCTTCAAGCTGGGCTGAGAGCCGTGGCGAGCCTTTCTTCGCGGCCCCATAACGCAATTCGGCAGCGACAATGATGCTGGTACAGACTTGCGCTTCGCCAACCTTGCGGATGTGCTGCGCCACTCTTCCCTGCGGGTTGCGGACGAGGTCGGACACGATGTTGGTATCGAGCAAGTAGCGCATCAGAGATCAACCGGCGCAGGTGGCACATCACGAATCGGTGGAAAGTCCTCGTCCAACCGCGGCAAGGTTGCCAATAATGCGAGGAGTGATTGAGGAGGAATGGGCTCAATGATTAGCCGATTTCCCTCCTTCCGCATGGTGGCGTCCTCACCTGGAAATTCGAACTCGCGAGGGATCCGCACTGCCCGATTGCGACCATTCTTAAAAACTTTGACGTGACGTTCGGGAGCGCTAGGGATTTGCTTTGGCATATGCTTTAGCATATGCCATACCGAGACCAGATGTCTAGAGGTAAATCAAAGGCCCTAGAAGAGTGAGCTTTAGACGATGATCCAGAACCGTCTGAGTTTCTTTCCTGGCGGCAGAAGCTGTGGTGAGGATGAGCCTCCAGGCCCTAAGCTATAATGGGTCCAATGCCTGCCGAAACCGTCGCAGTTGGGATGGTTCCCGACGAACTCAAGCACGAACCCCGTTCCAAGGGCCTGAATTATCCGCGCAAAAAGAAACCCAAGGAACTGGCGGTGATTACGGAGTGCTGCACAGGATGTGCAGGTTCCCCGGCTTGTGTTGAGTATTGCCCAGTTGAGGACTGCATGTTCTGGGTGCCTGACGAAGATCATCCCCCATTCGGCCGGATTCAGGTCGATCCCATCCTATGTATCGGATGCAAGAAGTGCACCAGCAAAGGCCCAGACGGATCGTTTCTCGACGGCTGTCCCTGGGACGCAATCGCGATGGTGGATACAACCGAAGTCGAAAAAGAAGTGGGAGTTATGCCGTTTTAGACAAGTTCAAGTTTCAGAGTCCGTAAACTGCCCGACCTACATAGTACGTCCTTTGATCGCCTTCTCCGTCTCCACCGCCTGTTGCCGCACCCGGTCCGAAATCTCCGGGAGTTCGCGTTCATAACGCCGCACAGCCTCAATGTCTTCGGGCTGTCCTATCACATATAATGCCCGTAACGCTTCCCAAACCTGCTCTGTACTTGGGTCAAGCGTTGCAATCTTGCCCCCGGCTGCGACACTCTGTCCTGCTCTCATCGAGAGCTCGCGTAAACGACCGGTGATCGGCGAATGTACTTCCACGATCTGCCCACCATGATCGAGCTTCGCCATAACTCCGCCCTGGTGAATCGTCGTACCAACCGTGGTCAACTCCGTGAGTTTACCGGATTCCGGAGCCGTGACCTGCGCAGGCTGTAAAAGCGCGACGACCTGTGCCCTGCCGCTCGCATCCCCGAATCGCACCAAGGACAATGCCGCATTTCCGCGCACCATCGGAGACGGGTCGTTCAGCATCTTGAGCAGAGTCTCGTGAAAACCTGCACCCGACGTGTCCTGCCCCATCACCCAGGCATCGGTGTTACGAATCTCGTCTACCGGGTGAGTCGCCAAACGCACCACATCCGGGTACCAGCGCCTCACGGCCGCATCATGCCGAGACATGCTCTCCCCAATCTGCACGAGCGCATGTTGAATGTGACGCGGCTTCTTCTCATCTTGCAGGTATTCAGCAACTTCTTTTTCCGAAAGCCTTCGCCCGAACCAGGTGTTCCACCAGAACAGGAAAGGCATTAGAACAATCAGCCATGCCGTCACAAAGAACAGCACACGTTGTGTCGAGGACATTCGCGGCCGAGGTTTGCTGACTCTGCCGCTTTCTGCCAGAGATGCCGGCGGTGAGCTCTCTCGGATGGCTGACATGCAGGGTTAATCGGAATATAGCAGATGGAGCCACTCGGTTGCCCGTGTGGCCAGAAGACAACTGAAAGATTGGAACTAGGTGCGGCGGTTAGAAAAACGATCAACTAAGAAGCAGCCTTCAGCCCGGCCTTCAGATCGTCATTTTCGGCGAAGATCTCGACCAACTTCACCATATCATCGGCGTGTTCTTCTTCCTTGGCCAGAATCTCCTCCATCATACGTCGGCTGGTAGTGTCCTTGTCCCCGAGATAGCGAATAATTTCGCTATAAGAATCGATCGCAATGCGCTCGGCAATCAGGTCTTCCCGAATCATGTCCACCAGGCTCGTACCCTCCACGTACTCAGAGTGGCTCCTCAAGAGCAGGCCTTCGGGATTGAAATTCAGCGCGCCGCCCAGCTGCGTAATTCTCTCCGCAATCTGGTCAGCATGCTCCTGTTCCTCTTTGGCGTGCTCCAGAAACTCTTCGGCTACAGCCTGCGCGTGAATGCCTGTCGCCATGTAGTAATGACGTTTGTACCGCAACACGCACACCAATCCGTAGCCAACGCTTCGTTCAGCACGCGAACCACGGTCTCGCGATCGGCACGATATCCCTCCGTCACCGCACCATCCTCTATATGTTGCCGAGCGCGGCGACGGATTTCCGCAACGTCCGAAACAAAGTCTCCAATCTTGCCTGGATTGCCTGTTTTAGCCATCGTGAATCTCCTTACTGCAACCCGACTCGCCCGCTCAGAAACGTCCCATCAAAGCAAGGACGATGATAATGACCAGAATCAATCCCAGTCCTCCGCTCGGGTAATATCCCCAGCCAGTGCTGTACGGCCACGTCGGCAGTGCACCGATCAGCAGCAGGATCAGGATGATGATCAGAATGGTTCCCATTGTTGCCTCCGTAGTTGAGCTGTGTTCACATCTCGTGTTCAGAACCCGTGTGGCCTTCCAGAACACCATTCCGCTACGCAAGTAACGTACCCTTAGAACAATGAGCTTGGCATCCGGTTGAGTCTGTAACGCAAGAGGGGATATTCTGTAAGGATTGGGCTCTACTTCGCTTTGCAAACACCCCATGAAATCGGACGACCCATACCATAATTACCGCATCCTACCGCTCTCATAGAGCTGACTCGAATTCGTGGTGCGTGAATCACCACCGAAGGGTAGCTCTTCCCCCCGGCTCGCGCTGGTAAAGATTCTTACTGTCTGAAATACTGAGAGAAGATCGCATTGATCCGTTCAAGACTAACGTCACTAAGGATGGGAGGACTTGTGAATGCCAAGAGGCCGATCGACCTTTAACAAGCGCCAAAAGGAACAGGCGAGACGACAAAAACAACTCGATAAAGCCGAGCGCAGGAGCCAGCGCAAACAGGAGAAACCCGAAGGCGGCGTGGACGATATGCGCGAGTTGAGGGAGCACGCGGAAGAGCAGGCGGCTCTGTTCCGCGTCGGCACCGACGAATCGAGTTCGGATGAGGCAGAGGACGACAGTAACGGGATCGATCAGTAGCAGCAGAGACTCGGCGATCCGGTTTGCCTTCTACCGCAGAGATGTCAACTTTTGGCCGACATCCGAGATGGCTTTGGAAAAATAATAGTAATGGTCTTTTTGTCTCTGCTTAGTTTTGGCGCGAGGCCTCGCACCAAGTGAATCACCAGCCGAGTGCCTCCGTTCGTAAACTTCATGTTCAACCGATTTGGACCATTTTCTGACGTCATCATGTAAATTCCTCCTTAAGGGTGTACGTGGCGATACCGGATAACAACGCGTGGCTAGGGTTGCGGTTCCTTCATTTGTTCATCGTTCCGACGGAAAAGCCTCCAAAATATCGTAGATCATTGTGCAGGTCCCTTATAGTTCCAAAGTGGACACTTTTTGATTTGCCGCAGTTCTCCCGCTTTCTAAACAAACACTTCCCCCGGCAAGGCGGTTAGCGTCCGCGTTGTGAGCGTGTTCTGAACGACCCGCTTGGGCGCCGTGGACAAACCTATCTGCTCGCGCTGGATGCGCAACTTTAACGTGCGCTCGATGTGGCGAAGCTCGACGACCTCCGCGCCTGCGGCCAGGGTGGAGGCATGACCTTGAGCTCCGGCCCGTCCCGTCCGGCCAACGCGATGGATGAAATCCTCGGCAATCTTCGGCACGTCGTAGTTGATGACGTGGGCCACATCGTCCACGTGCAAGCCACGCGAAGCGATGTCTGTGGCAACCAGGACCCGGAAGCGGCCTTCCTGAAATCCGCTCAAGGCTTTGTTCCGCTGCGACTGCGAGCAGTTACCGTGGATCACGGCGGCGCTGAAGCCCTCGCGCATCAGCTCTTTTGCAAGCCGCTCTGCGCCCCGCTTGGTGCGGGTGAAGATGAGCGTTTGTCCAGTCTCCTCAAAGAGCAATTGCCGGAGCACATCCAGCTTCTCACCGGGGCGCACCTCGTAGGCTTTGAGTTGAACACTCTCCGCCGGTTTGAGGACCGAGCCCAACGCCATGCGCACAGGTTCGCTCATGTAGTCGTGAACAATGTGGGCGACGGACTGTTCCATGGTCGCTGAGTAGCAAAGCGTTTGGCGATCCCGCGGCAATATCGAAACAATGCGACGGATGGCAGGCAGAAATCCCATGTCCAGCATGCGATCGGCTTCGTCAAGCACGAGCATTTTGATGTGACGCAGGTCCGCCAGCTTTCTGTCTATGAAGTCCTGAAGCCGCCCGGGCGTAGCGATGATCAACCCGGCGTTTCGACGAATACTATGGATTTGCAACTTCTCCGACACGCCGCCGATCACAAGGGCGGCTTTCGGGATGCCCCGGCCGCGCAGTTTTTCATACTGCGCGTGGACTTGCATCGCCAGTTCCCGCGTCGGCAGCAAGACTAGAGCCTTCGCTTGTTGCGACGGTTCGCGTTGCAGCATTTCGATGATGGGAATCAGGAAGGCCAGTGTCTTTCCGGTTCCGGTCTGGGCCGTGCCGATTACGTCTTTGCCGTCGAGGGCAGGCGGAATCGCATGCTCCTGGACAGGGGTTAAGGTGGTGAATTGAGCTGCCGCCAACTTCTGCTGCAAGGCAGCCGACAGGGGCAGTTCTGAAAATACAGTCATTCGAGATGTTTCTTTCTGGAGGGGCCTGTCGTCACACACTCAGACACACGTCAAAAGTGTCCACGCCGCTCACGTTCAATTTAGATTGGCGCTGAATTAAACGGCGGGCAGGAAAGGCGGAAATGAAGCTGGTCCAAAGAGAGAACCACCGCGAAACAAGCAAACCGTGGCAATAGCGTCATAAGCATTATAGCAGAACACCCTGTGAAGCACGCGTCTCTACGGGGTGGAAGGTACACGTAAGTCACCGCCGGTAACTCCGTACGGGATTGGCAGTTTGGCCAGCCCGAGTCTTGCTGGGCAGCTAGCCTTTCGTGGATGGTTGTTCTGAACAACAGGGCTTCAAAATCCACCACCAGCGGCGCGCTTCAGTGGCGCAACGATCCGGAGTTGCGAAGAATGCAAGCTCTTGGCGTGCTCATTGATGGCGGCAGCTGCCTGGGTGCGGCGGTTGCCTTTCATGTGGTCGAACTCAAGCGTATTCACGCTGAATTCGCAGGCGATGCATTTGAACGTAATCCCGTCGTTGATTTGCTTAGTTGTGTAATAGCGCACATCTTCATTGTAGTCCTTCTGGAGGGCATTCGTTTGGGCAGGAGGTGTTGGCCCTTTGGTTACCGCCGGCGCACCAATTGGCTCCATGCCCAATTCGCGCGATTCTCGCTGCAAACGCCCGCTGCGCGCCAAGTGTCCGTTGCTTTGGTAGGTTGACAATCCTATCAGGAGCGACTAAGGTCAAGTTAGAGCGATTACTCCTCACACTCTTTCAGATCCTCTGAACTAAGTCAGCTCATCTGAAGTTTTCCCTTCTTAGAGCAGCCGCTCAACTGGGAGGTTGACTAATGTTTGCTCGCAATGTCGCTCTACGTCTGAAGCCCAATAGCCTCAACGAATTCAGGCGGATTTTCGACGTCGAAATCATCCCGCTGCTCCGCAAACAGCCAGGATTCAAAGACGTGTTCACTTTTGCCTTGACCGGCGGCACAGACGTGACCGCAATCAGTTTGTGGGACAGCAAGGAACGGGCAGAAGCGTACAGCACTACGGGTTATCCCCAAGTGGTGAAGAGCCTGGAGGCGGTGCTGGACGGGAATCCCAAGTTGCGTGTCTCGGATATCGTGAGCTCTACTTTCCACAAAGTTGCGGATAGAGCGGCAGCGTAACGAAACTCCTGCGCTCATCGTGATGCGGGCGCCGATGTATTCCGGCGGCAACGCTCAAAAGGAGTTGGACCATGGCGTCGACAGTTCAAGTTGGGACCATCTTGATCGATGATCGCCCGCTCATATTGCGGGCTCTCGATTTGGAAAGCGAGTCGTACTCGGGAACCTGGGGCGTCCTTCAGTCCCACACCAGCGCTACGCTGGATCAAAAGATCCGCGGCACCGGCTGGAGCTGCTTCTTCATGGCTGCTGAAGTTAAGGCCACGGTGCTCGGCGCTCTCGCGGCCAAAAGCATTCGCAGGGCCTTGAAACAAATATTCCTACGAGTGCGAAAACCAGATTTCAACTGTCTCGAAGTCACAAGAATATTCGAAGGCCGCTTTTTCGGTGTGCCTTACATAACGGTCTCGGCTCATTCGCGGCATATTCAGCAAGGCTCGCTGATGGAGTTCGCTGAGGGCAGCAAGAGATTCAGAACCGTTTTTGAAAGCAGGAACTAAACCGTGAAAAACCTATACGTTGGCAATCTGCCGCACAGCACGACTGAACCACAACTCCGGACTTTGTTCGAGGCGCACGGAAAAGTCGAACGGATCAATATCGTTCTGGATAAGGAGACCGGACGCTCGAAGGGTTTCGCATTCGTAGAAATGAAGGAGGCAAGCGAAGCGGACAAAGCCTGCCTCGCCCTGAGCGGGAGCGAACTGCAAGGCCGCGCGCTCCGGGTCAACGAAGCCAAGGCGACGCGGCTGTAGTCGGAAGCGATTAGCTGTTGGGAATCGATCCGAAATTCCTGGACAGGGAAGGTTTCGAATGAGTGTGTCAGATCTATGGGCTGCGACCCTTTCAGTCACGATGTTTATGGCGGGAATCATTTTGTTCGTCCGCGAGGTCCGCAGTCGTTCCAGGATGCGGAGAGATTGGGAGCAGCGGCCATGACTAGTCAGTTAGTACCTGATGAAATGAGGATGAAATGCTTACAACCATAATGAAGTACGTTGCCATTGCGGCACTGCTCACGGGCATGTTCTGGCGCTTGCCACCAAACCTGCGGAGCTACTTGGACTTTGTTATCACGGCAGCCGCCGTATTCGTACTGGTACAGGCGGTAAACTTTCGCAAATACGCATGGGCGGCGATCTTTGTGTTGGTGGCGTGCGTTTTCAATCCCGTCCAGCCGATTGGGTTCTCTTTCTCGGTGCTGATAGCGCTGCAAGTAATATCAGCGACTCTGTTCGGCGTGTCTCTCGTAGCATTGCGAACAACCCCCAGAATGACGATCGCTTCCATCATCCAGGCCAACCCGAGAACCCAGTCACTATGACCGCGGGGCGGGCTAGCCCAACTCCTGATCCCTAACGCGAGGGCGGATCGTCACCGAAACGGATTTCGAATCGTTAGCTGCCGATTGATGATCTGGCCATCTTGCAAATCTTCAGAAAAAAGCGTTTTACAGCCAGCCTCGAGGGCGGCTGAAACTACCAGCGCGTCGTAGATGCTGTATCCATAATTTTCTGCAATCGACAAGGCGCCTTTGTGAGTCTCGAAGGTGATGGGAACCGGGTCTGGACACAGAAAGCAAATTAGATCCAGGAACTCTTTTATTTCTTTCCAGGACATACTGAGTTTGCGACGCGCTACCGCGGCCAACTCGTTCAATGATTGAACACCTGTAATCCCGCCGCGTGCGAGCAGTTCCTCGGCTCTGGAGGCACGCGGATCATTTTTTGCCACCGCGTAGATCAATACGTTCGTATCCAGAAAGTCTTTAGCGGGCATTTGCCTCTGCCCGGTCGAAGACAAATCCGGTCGG
Organism: Acidobacteriota bacterium; assembly: GCA_003224905.1. Taxonomy (GTDB): domain Bacteria; phylum Acidobacteriota; class Terriglobia; order Terriglobales; family Acidobacteriaceae; genus QIAA01. The sequence goes on along the minus strand of QIAA01000012.1, from coordinate 4,463 downwards.
CAGAGGACGACGCAACCGGCGTAAGCGGTCGAGGGCCCGCTTCCGGGCGGGGTCGCGCCGGACTTCAAATTCCCGCGTGTCCACAATTCGAATTTCGATTTGGTCGCCCTCTTTTAAGTTCAGGGCTTCCACTACCTCCGAGGGTAGCCTTACCGCGAGACTGTTGCCCCACTTTGAGACCTGCATAGCGCCTCCGATCACAGATGATATACATCGGTATTGTATATCATCGACCACAGAGAAGACAACAAGTACTGAGGCCGATTCGTGTCAGGTGCTTCCCGTCAGCGGGTACCTTCATTTCCGCGGATGCGCACGGATTTTTCTCGCTCCTGTCTACTTGTCGTCTGGGTAGTAGTACCTGCCGTCGGCGGATAACTCCAGGTCTCGCGGATTTCTTTGGCGTTCGGGTTTAACCTCCTTTTTCGCTGCTTCGTTCTTTTCCTCTCCGTTCTTCTTTTCCTCAGCGTTGGCCGGTTTGGGCAGGGTCCAGGGGGCGTAGCGCTCGCGCACAGATCGCGGCGTGGGCTCCATGCTGGACTGCTTCTTCATCTGGTCGATGACACGGATGGTGAGATCGGTGAGGTCGTAGTCGTCGAGGTTGATTTTGCCGTCTGGGCTCTCTTCGAAGTCGCCGTTCTTCCAGAGCGGCTGGCCCAGGCGGGTTTCCGCGGTTTTCCTGGGGTCGATGACGATTTCGTTTTTGGTTTCGGGCTCGAAGTTGGTGTGCTTGAGGTTCGAGGAGGCGATCTGCAGGCCGTAGAACAGCAGGCCGGCTGTCTTTTGGTCGATTTGGCCTTCGAGCAGGAGCTGCATGATCTGCATGACCGAGAGCTGGATGGCGTTGGCGTCTTCGAGGACGGGGAGGGAGATTGTTCTCCCACCCAACGAACACCGCGTTGGATGGGGCACCCGTCGAGAGTTGTGTGAGTTGATGACGAGCTTGCGCTCGTGCCATTGCTGGTGAAAGAAGCAGAAGCGGTGGTCTTTGAGGGCGGGGGAGCCGCACTGGGTGCCGTTGACCTTGAGGTGGCGGCAGCGGGGGATGTTCAGGCTGAAGGGATTCGTGAGCTTGTAGGGTTCGGGTCTTTGTGGCAGTTTACGCATGGATGTATGTCTCCGGAAAAGAGTGGTTAGTGGCTAGTGGCCAGAGGCTAGTAGAAATGTATATACCCCTAGTCCCGTGATCTTCTGGAATCATCGGGTTACCGGGAGAACATGAACAAAATCTTTGAAAAGAAATAAGTTGTAGGCAAAATCTAGAGAACGTGAGACTTAGTGGCATGAATTTGAACCTCCTGAATGAACTCGGACGTATTGCAGGTTTTTCTTTCGCCCCTACGGGGCTTCGTCAAGCTCCACGTCTACCCAGGGCTTGCGCCCCCTGGGCTGCATTCTTCCGCCGCTTCGCGGCTGAAAATGGGACGGTGCTCGAACGCTCGAGAAGCTTAGGAAGAGCCGAAGATCACGACGTGGGATCAGCCGGAAAGAGGTATACCCCTGGCGGGGTGATCTTCTGGAATCATGAGGTTAGCGGGAGAACCGGGGCAAAATCTTTGGAAAGAAATGAGTTGCAGGCAAAATCTAGAAAAACAAAGACTTAGGATCACAGAATGAAACCTCCACATCAATCAAACGTACTACTTACCTTTATGGGGCAAGTCGAGGAGTGAGGTCAAGGGAAAAAACGTGGTTTGTAATTAGTCGCTGTCTTGAGGTGTGGACGTTGGATGGGGATCCCAGGTCTCGCGACGACGGGGATTGGTCTCCGAGGATTTGCCCCATAGGAGAATTTGTTGGGATTCATGCTTGACTCGCAACGGTCGGAAGCGCACAATAGCCGCCTTCCCCTAAACCCCGAAAGTTCATGGGCCTTAGTGTCTTATCTAGGAGGTCCGTATGAAGGCTTGCTTTCGACCTTTTTTGCCGGTTGCGCTCATCTGCTCGGCATTCCTGCTGCCCCGAAGTTTCTCCCAAGACGACGAGCCCAGAACACGAGAAATTTCAATTAGAGTTATTGATCGTGCAGCGCTGGGCGTAAGCACATACGGCCCTATGGACAGCACTGCCACGATGAGCACACGGGACTTTAGACTAACGCACGGAGACCTAAGGCTGAGTACCCCACAAGGCCGTTCCATCGCACTAAGGTTCACGGCAAAGCAGGTCACGCTGGAGCGCTCGGGTCAGTTAAGAGAATTTCTTGGTAGGAATGGAATACTGCCAGACGCTAACGCCACGAGCACAGTCTATGATTTGAATCCCTATCTTGCCACTATCCAAGAAATTGCACCAGGTACCCAGCTCCGGATACCCGCACTGGAAATCGTGAGTGAGACTGAGTCACCAAAGTTGCCGATGAAACCCGTGATAGCGTTGATAAACGACGGAACGCTTAAAGCGAATTTGCGCGAGGCACTGAAACGATTTAGGACAATCTTGAACAAGAAACAAAAAACACTTTCTCCGGACGCGAAGAGAGGTCTGACGGAGGTCGACCAAGCGTTTTCAGCGATTGAGGGTGACCAAGTCCCGAGCAGCCATGAAATGCTTGGACTGGCCGCTGCGAATCTGGCCACCCTACTCGAGATGCTTAACAGCGTCACGCCGAAATCTTCCGAAGAATTTACGACCCGATTGATGCCAATAAAAGCAGCTGTGTCGGGTATGGTTGAGGCAGCTCAGAGGGGTAACCCGGATGTGCCTGTTACTGTACACACTTGGAAAGACGGCGAAGAGGTTTCGCGTTTCAAAGTTTGTTACGTAGAGGAAGGGCTCTATCGCCAGAACTGCGCCTCTACATTTTACAAGCTTAGTTCTCCTACGACTCAGCTTCTGACTCAGGGGGTAACGTACATGTTTTGGGCAACGGAGCCTGATAACGAGGCCAAAGCGATATCCGATACTCGAAAGCTGAATATCCGACGACAGGGCCAGCAGCTTCCTGACCTAGATCTGACTCTTGTTAAGTAGTTCAAATGAAGATACTCAAGCATGCGGTGGGAATAGTAGCTACGCTGTTCTTCGCGTTTAAGGGTTCACTATTAGGAATAGCTCCGCCCGAGGAGGTCCGCAAGTGGCCCGTTGCTTTTGCCTTATTCTTTCTGCTGATCATTTTTCTTGCGGTTTCGGCCCTTGTTCGCACAGTTAAGGGCCATAGGACCATAGTTTGGGTAGCGGCACTTGGGTGCGCACCGCTGGGGTGGTTCCTGTTTAGGCCCTATCAAACCAAGACATATGCATTAACGTTTCTCTGGAACGGAGAATCGTATGTCAAAGGGGAGGTGCTAACACAGCAGGCGCAGGAATGGAAGGCAAATAACATCCAAGCAACCGATTCCGAACTTGTAAGCAGCTTCGGCGGCCCTGACCATAAGGATCGGATCTGGACGCCTGAATCGATCGCAAAGGCGAGGGTGGAAATAACAGAAAAATATATCTTGTTCGTTGTACCGCTCCTAGCCACAGTACTGTTCTTTCTTGAGGGTCTGGTGGCGCCTTACGAAGCCCAACCTCCAACATGAGGCCGAGAGCTGGTTGGGAGGCCTTTTTACGTTTGCGCATTTCGGAACTTTGGTTCGACGGACTTCCTTGCGTTTGGATGCTTTGGCACGTAATGCGAAAGGGTAAAGATGCTGTTCAATACGTGAGCAGTAACCGATCCGAGACGTGCTCCTGTTCCAACGTAAGACCATCCATCTGAAATCTCTTCAGCATCGATCTCCCACAGTCCACAAAAACCTCACGCTCGAAGAGATCTTTCGGAATTGGAAGATCACAATCAACTTTTCCCGATTTCTTGGTCCCGTCAATGCTCAAGGCAACGTACACTCCACGCCGTTTGCACTCAGCAATAACCTCGAATAATTTCTCAAGCCTGAACTCTTGGGCCCCGTACAAAATGGTCTGGGTGTGAGAATACGGGGGATCACAGTAAACCAAATCTCCCGTCTTCGTTTTAGTCATGGCATCTTCGTATGACATCTGAAGGAACTCGGTACCCAAGGTACGTGTGTGCCAAATGCTAACGCGTTCCGAGAACTCGCGAGGGGAAATTGGAGCATGAATTCCACAGGGTGTTGACATATAGCCGTCCGCCTTGCGGAAGCGAACCACTCCTCCATAGCAAGACCGGCAAAGGAAAAGCAGATCGGCCCCATTTGGGTTTTCGTTGTAGACCTGTTTGATCTTTTCGTATTCCTTGACTTTGTCTCCCGACATCATTCGATGCCAACGCTCCGAGTACCAACGGACGAGCTTCTTGGCGGGTTCTATAAAAGGGGATGTCAAGAAAAAACACTTCTTCACCTTCGCAGAGAGTGAAGTTCTTTTGGCATCCAGCCCCTGACTGCAGCTCCCCTGCACTTTTTCGAGCGGGCTTCGCTTTTATTCCGCGCCGGCGGTTCATGGCTGAAATTTCGGGGTCCCAGTCTGTGCGCCGACAAGCAACGTGCTGGCATCAT
>QIAA01000011.1 GCA_003224905.1 Acidobacteriota bacterium | reverse complement strand
CGTCTCGATTGAGAATGGTGTGCTGCGCGCATATGTGGAAACCGGAATGTTGCCGGAACACACTGGCAAGCACAAAGCAGAAGTTTATCTGGTACTGGCACTTGATCACGCCGAGTCGCAGGTGCAACGCGGTGAAAACCAGGGTCGCCACCTGTCCCACGTTGCAGTGGTAACCAGCCTCCGTAAGATCGGAACCTTGGAGAAAGGCAAAATCTTAGCGCAAGATATCGAATTAAAGGTCGACCCTTCGCAATCGGCTGCAGGGAATCTGCGTACAATCGTGTTTGTTCAGGAACCTGGAGAAGGCCGGATATTGGGAGCAGCGCTGAAAAGAGTATTGCCGAAAAACCCCTGACTGCGCTTCGATGATTCAGAACATCTGATGGCTATTTCTTGCCCTTCTTCTGCTTTCCCTTTTTCTCCTGCTTCATTTTCCTGGCGATCTCTGCTATCAGCTTGGGTTTCAGTTCAGCCAGGACGCTGTCCACGATGCTGGCAATTGCTGCTGGTCCTTCGGCATCACCGGCGTCTGAATCGGTCTCGGCGCTTTCCGCAGTGGCCTCATCCGGTTCGTCAATCGAAGACGGCTCCTGCTGGACGGTTCTTAGCTCTGCAGCCGCCACACCCGCTATCTGGGATGTCAGTTCCGAACCAACAATATTCGAACTAATGATGGTCTCTCTGATCTGCTTCCAGTTCTGCCAGGCGGCAGCCAGTTCGGCTTCTGTGTGACGGTCAACCTCCTCTTCGGTTGCTGGTACAGCCGCTAAACTGGCAGCTGAAACTGGTAACGTCGCGGGACTTACTTCTGCTGGGGCGTTCGCTTCGGTACCTGAACTGACCGAAGCCGCAGCAGCATAGGCGACTTCTTGCACTTGGGCAGTGGCTTCGGTGCTTACAACGGCAGTTGAGACGGTAACCTCGACTGGCCCTGCCAACTCAGGTGAAGGCACACTGTGCGCGATCTCGGAATGGGCAATCACATCAGCAAGTGGCGCTTCCGCAGCCGCATTCATGCGAGCCGCCTCCGCCGCCGCAAAGGCGGCAAAGGCCTTCTCCATCTCCTGCTCGAGGAGGAGCGTAGTTTCTTCTTCCATCAGCGGAACCGGTTCTGCCATCCAACGAGGACCTATATACTCAGGCACGGAATCTGTCGTCGCACTGGCAGCCGCCGCAATCGAGGTTGGAATATCTTCCGGATTCCCCGCGGTGGCTGATGTTCCGCTGGCTTGTGCCACATCGCATACCGGGAGCAGTGAAGCGAGTGCGGCTAATACGTCGGCATCTTTGCCCCACTTCCCAACATCGGGAGTGTCCTCACGCCTTTCGTCGACATTGGCAGCAGCTTCCGTTGTTGCTGGTTTGGCAGTCTCGACTTCAGGGACGGGGGCTTCCGGTGCTTGTTGCGCCTCGGGGGCAGCTTCAGGTTGTGACGCTGGTGCGTCGATCTGCGCCACCGGCTCTGTCGAAGGCTGCACGTCAGCGTCAGCGGCGAATGTGGCGGATGGTATTTCGGCCGCGACCTGCTCAGGCACGGGCTCGGCTTGGGTGATCATCGGTGCCGGCAGTTCGTCGACCTGAGCCGCGACCTCAATCTTTGTTTCTTCCTTGGGGCTGCTGAAAGCCGCAGCCGCTGCGGCGAGAGCCGCGATCTCGTCGGGAGTAATGTCTATTGGGAGGCCAGCCGGAATCGCACTGTCAGACACCTTAGCCGGTTCTGTTGGCTTTAAGTCCTGCACAGGTTCCGCTGTCTTTAACTCCGCCTGCACAACTTCGGTTTTGGGGTGTTCTAATTCCGCCTCCTGCTGCAGCACGCTGTCGGTAAGAGCCGGGATGATCAGCCGATATTTCCATCCAGTTTCCTTATCGCCAAAACGCTCTCCCGCCTGTTCGGTCTTGCCGAAACGGCCGTGTTTTTGTGCCGATGCCTGGGGCTTGATCTTGTCTTCAAGCTTGGTAAGAGCGGTAAGGAGTTCGCTGGCTTCGAATGGTTTGACGATGAATGCATCAGCCTGGACCTTTTTCGCTTCGTCAGCTTTGAATGGTTCCAGCTTGCCGACACTTAGCAGGACGGGGATGCTGGCGGTCTCGTAGTTTTCCTTGAGGCGCTGGCAGACTTCGAGGCCGCCGTAGCCCGGCATGTACACGTCGAGAACAATCAGATCCGGTTTTTGTTCGGCGATTTTTTTCAGCGCGGCCGAACCGTTGTTAACTGTGACAACGTCGTATCCGGCATCGGCGAGAATTCGCCGGCCCATATTCTGAGCCGTGACGCTGTCATCAGCGAGCAGTACTCTGCGAGCCAAGGGCTATCCTTTGGTTAGGGGGAGAATGCCTGACGTTATCGGGTATCCGACGGTAAGTCAATGACAAGACGGTAGTAAGCGGTTACCAGCGTACACTCATCAGTGTGGTTACCAAAAGAGCGATTCAGATGCTTCAGCGCACCGCTCAGAAGGGCACGATCTTCTTGAGACCCTTCTTTTTCTTGTGTTTGCTGGAAGATAGCGTTGATTCATCCGCCAGCTCACTTCCAGCAGCGGAACCCGAGTCATTGTTCTTTCCATCGTTCGTGACCTGGGCGTTTTGACCTGGCTGTACTTCATTCACCTGCTGAGGTGGCGGCAAGGTCTGGCTGTTGTCACCAACGTTAGGTTTCAGTTCGTTCGGATCAGCCGCGACGTTGGGCTTGAGTTCATTGCTGTCGGCGGCAGGGTTCGGTGCCGTCTCATTGGTTGGAGGGCTGATTTGCGCGGCGGCTGCGGAATTGTCCTGTGTCTCGGGGCTGGTAGGGGGAGTATCCGATCGCGGCGCGGCCTGATTCGGTGGCGGCGCACCAACCCCAAGAGCTTCAATGGAAACTTTGTTGCTGTCGGCCACGCCAGAACTGCTGCGAGTCATTGCCTTCGCAGCTTGATCAACAACGTCCTTCGCGCTCACCATCTGCGGGTCCACCAAGGTCGGCTGGCCCACCCTGCTAGCCTGGGCGACATCGGGATGCTTTTGGAAATTGCGCATCAGTTTGCCGACCATGCCGCTCTCGCGCCGGCTGTCTTGTTCAGCTTTATTTTGCGCGACTGCAGCTTTTGTCGGGCGGGGAACAGATTGATGCATCGCCTGCAGCCGCGCCTTCGCGTCCTCGGCACGGTCCATCAGCGGATAGCGAGTAAGGATGCGCGAATAGGCCTCAGCTGCGCCTCTCGTTGCCCACATCACTGCCTCGGCGCGCTGGTCTTCCCTCATCCTGCGGGTGCGCACCATCGCAATTTCACCCTCGTAGGACTGCCCAAGCAAGTACAGAGCCTCGTCGGCTTTGCTGTACAGCGGGTACTTGTCAACCAGCGAGCGCAGGCGGGCGATCGCCGCAGGATAGGATTCGCGCAAATAATAAAAACGTCCGACGCGGAATTCCCTCTCAGCGATCACTTCCTGCACTTCCAGTAGGCGCTGCTTTCCTTCCTCAACCAGTTTCTTGTTATCTGGAAATTGCAGGATGAGTTGCCGATATTCCTCTTCCGCCCGCATGGCGTGAGTAAAATCGCGGTCCGGCTTTTCCATCTCCTGATAATGAATATTTGCGATCTTCAGCTGTGCTTCCGCAGCTTCCGGCATATTGGGGAAGAATGTGATGAAGTCCTTGTACTCGATTTCTGCCTGGGTTTGGGACGCGGTGCCGCCTTCCGCGTACCAGGAATCGGCCACGCCCAGCTTGGCGCGAGCGATGTATTCGGAGTCAGGATAGGTGTTGATCAGCGTTTGCAAAGTGAGGCGGGCCACGTCGAAGCGGTTGTGCTTCAGGGCGTCCATCGCACGATCGAAGAGAACCTTGTCAGGCTGCTTCGAACCCACGTCAGCCAGCGGATTGTTGACCTTCTTATTCGTGCAGGCGACCGAAAAACTCAATGCGCCCAGCAGACAAAGCATCGGAATACGACGTGACATAGCACCTCGAAATTGCTTGTGTGGGAACAGCCGCCCTCGGCTGTCCGGGCGAGCACAGCTCACCAACTTTCCTGACGACTGAAGACTGACGACCAGCTACACTTTTTGCAGCGTTGCCTCTAACCCAGCCTTCAGCAATTTTTCGGCATTAGTCTTTGGATCGCCGTGACCGAATACCGCGTTGCCTGCTACCAGAATTTCTGCTCCGGCGCGAACCACGTCCCCAACCGTTTCAGGGGAAATACCCCCATCCACTTCAATACGATACGACAAGCCCCGTTTAGCGCGCCATTCCGCCAATCTGCGCATCTTGTGCAACGAATTGGGGATAAACTTCTGTGCCCCGAATCCTGGATTCACGGACATGACCAGGATGTAATCAACGATGTCGAGGACTTCACTCAAGCTGTCGACCGGTGTTGCCGGGTTGATTACCACTCCGGCCCGGCAGTCGTGCTCCTTGATTAAGTTCAGCGTCCGATCCAGATGAACGCAGGCCTCCTGATGAACGGAAATCCAGTCCGCGCCGGCATCGGCGAACTCGGGAATGTACTGGTCCGGATTCTCGATCATCAGATGGCAATCGAGCGGCACTTCCGTGACCTTTCGCAGCGATCTTACGACCGGCGGTCCCACCGTGATGTTGGGCACGAAGTGTCCATCCATGATATCGACGTGGATTACACTGCCGCCCCCCGCGACGGCGGCACGAATCTGCTCCGCCAGCCGCGCAAAATCAGCCGATAAGATCGAGGGGGCTAACTCAATCAACCTGGTATCTCAAGTGAAAAATAGCGCTTAAGTGAGATTTTAGCACGCGGTTTGGGGCATATCCGCGCACTCAGCGCGGGCGCGGAAATAATGATCGTTGGGCGCTTGACTGAATACCGCCTGCCTAGCGAAAGCGCGCTCTGTCGTCCTCTTCTGAATCGCCCATTTCACCCACTCCCATCATTCCTGCCAATTGAGTTCCGGGTGTGCAGCCGATCCAGGTCTTAAATACAAAGCAGTAGACTCCCGAAAAGACGGCCGCAACTACCGCGCCCAACGGAAGGGCAACAGTCCATCCCGGGAAAACGTGAGTCACTGCGAGCGCAACGATGAAGAACAGAAGTGTGGCGGAAATCACGATCAGCGCGTCTATCAAGCGTGCAACAGCGCCTGCAGACAGCCCAAGTGGCAAGCCGAGTAACTGAAGATGCGACGCGCGATGCTCGACTGCGTCGCTGAGCGCGGTGATTTCACGATCGAGCTCGATGGGCATCCGTGGCGTTGAGGAGAACGCCAGCTCGGCCGCATCGGTATGCCGCTTGCGATCCGAGAAGATCGAGTTCCAGGCGACGTGATGAGCAGTACTCAAGAGCTGAGTAAAGATCCACTCTCTAAGCAGGACCCGTGAGCGCTGTGGGAGCGTTGCGAACTCCACGCCGGCCTGCGAGGTGGAATTCGCCCAGGCAACGCGTCCGCTGGCTTCAATCCGCACGCGGGGCGATAACAACTCGAACCGCAGGTAAACCTGCTGGTTCGAACGCAACGGAGCGACGGCCTGGATCGCAAGTCCGTGTTCGTTGAGGTCGCGGATAATGCCGCCGTTTCCCTGGTCGAGATTCACGTACGCGAGATTCTGAATCTTGTGCCGGTAGTAGCGGCGGGCTGGGGCGGCGGCTGCGCTCTCGGCAGTCGCCAGGTCAGAGCGATACTCCATCCTCAAATCTTAGCTGTGAGAGTAGGGCTGGTTAATTAACCTTGCTGGTTCTCAGGAACTAGGCAGGACGTTGGTAGCTTTCCTGCTGGCGCCCCCGGTCCCATGCGATCAGCCGGTTCAGGTCGTAACGATAGGGTCCGTAAGCGCGAAAGGCCTTCTCGTCAAACAGGCGCTTAATGCCACAGCCGAGACAGACCTGGTAGGTATAACCCTGTGCGCTAACTGGCCAGCTCATCTTGTTGTGCCAGCAGCCACGTAGAAGAACCACTACCGCTCCGGTCAGACCCGTAGCCGTGATCCCCAATGGCCATAACCAACGCGACTTTTTCTTATCCTCAGACACCTTCCACAGCCTCTAAGGAGACGTTAAGGAAAAGCATAGGCGAAGCGGAGAGGGGCTGCAATGGCACCAAACTACCAGCCTTTGAAGCGGCTTACCAAAGAGCCTGAGCAGAGGTCCACCTTCGTTCAAACGGCCATATTGCAGTCAGGGCAAAACGCCTGTAACTTAAACGGTAGCATTGAGGACCTGTGGGAAGCGGTTGTGTGAGATGGCCGATTTTGTAATCAGAGTCTCACAGTAGTGTGCGATTGCGAATAGGTAATCCACAGGATTTTCCACCAGCCACATGAGCGCGACTTCGCAAAGTGCGGAGCTTCGGGTAAGCAGCCAACCAGCCGGTAACGGTCGCCATGCCCCAGTGGGCGCGCAGTCTGCGAGCTTTACACCTGGACACGAAGCCTTACAAGCACTCCTTGCTTTTTCATCCCTGCACGAACAGATCCGGCAACGGCGCGCTCACGAAGCGCAATCTGGTAACGACGCCAAGTCCGATGTTTGGGAACTGGAGCACTTCGTCCTCGACGAAGTGCTTCAACTTGTAGCTGAACGCGCTCTGTCGATTACCGGGGCGGACGGTGTAGCTATCGCCCTGGCGGAAGCAGATGCCATTGTGTGTCGCGGCTCGGCAGGGACCATTGCCCCTGATCAAGGAGCACGGCTGGATCCATATTCCGGCTTCTCCGGCGCCTGCTTGCGCGACGGCCACATCGTGCGCTGCGACGATTCGGAGAGCGATCCACGAGTGGATGTGCACGCGTGCCGCCGACTAGGTGCGCGTTCCATGGTAGCGGTTCCCATTACAGGGTCTCACGGTGTTATCGGGCTCATCGAAGCATTTTCTACCGCGGCTTATGGCTTCAACGACAGCGATGTGCGTAGCCTAAGTCTTTTGGCCGAACTGATCCTGGCCGCACTGAAACCACAGGAAGAGGATCGGCTTGCGCAGATCTCGCTACGCATTGTGACAGGAAGAGTCGCTGAGTCCAGTGCGCAGTTGCTGCTACAGAAGAGCCCAGCCGCAGGAACGCCTACCGTGGCGATAACTCAGGAATCCACTCCAGAAGGCGCGCAGCCTGTTTCCGAGATTGAGAAAGCCGAGAGCTCAAGGCCCGGCCTTACGATCGTCCTGCTAATGGTCTTTATTGCCGCGGTGCTGGGAACCGGCCTGTGGTGGAAGATGCGCCACACTGCACATGGCTTGCCTGTGCTGCCACAATCCGCGCTTTCAGATTCTGGCCCGCAGAATTCTGTTGAACAAGAGGAGCAGAGTTTTGCTCCGTCGCCGGGCACCTCTAGAGACGCAATTCAGCAACAGCTCTCGGTTCTGCCGAAGGTCACTGGAATTCACCCGATGTCGACGCCCGAGTCGAGCAAGGTGATTATCGATTTACAGGACCAGGTCCAATATGAGGCCCACCGCCTGAGTAATCCGGAAAGGATTTATTTTGACCTCCACGATACCGCCCTCGCACCCGGACTGGCGGCCAGGAGTATCGAAGTTGGTGATGCGCGCCTGGTTCGTGTCCGGGTTGCGCAGCCGACGCCGGGCATAAGCCGCGTGGTTCTTGAAACCAGGAACGCTTCCAATTTTTCGGTCAGCATGGAGACAGATCCGTATCGGCTGGTTGTCGAAATCCGGACAAACGGCCCGGTGGACAACAGTCCTGCTGATCGTCCCAAAACTGATCTTCGAGATTCGGTTAAACCTGATGCGAAGCCCAGCCCTGAGGCGGAGAGAGGGAGTGAAAAGCGGAGCCTTTCGGGAACTCTTGCTCCGAAATTCCGCATCGTTCTTGATGCAGGGCACGGCGGATGGGATATCGGCACTGTGGGCCGAAAGGGCTTGCTGGAAAAGGATTTGGTTCTCGACATTGTTGCGCGGCTGGGAAAGTTGATCGAGAAGAACTTGCACGCCGAGGTTGTTTACACGCGGCGCAATGACGCTTATATCGCCCTGGAAAAACGAGCGGAAATCGCCAACCTGTCGCACGGCGACCTGTTCCTGTCCGTTCACGCCAACTACAGCACAGATTCCGCGGCCCGAGGTGTGGAGACGTATTACACAAGGACATACTCTTCAGTGAAGGCGAGGACTCCTGAATTGGATGCGGCTTCCACGGAGCTGCAACCGATCAACTGGACAAACGTAGATATTCGCCAGAAAGCTCTGCAGTCGCGACAGTTCGCCAGCAGCGTACAGCAGGCGCTGTTTGGAGCAATAGCGGCCCAGACACCGGGCATTCGCAATCGCGGAGTGAAGGAAGCCAGCTATGTGGTGCTGACTGGCACGACCATGCCGGCGATTCTCGCGGAGGTTTCTTTCGTCAGCAGTCCGGCCGATGAAGACATGCTGCAGAATGCAGCCTATCGGCAGCAGATTGCGGAAGCGCTGTATAAGGGGATCGCGCGCTACAGCAAGGCGTCGCGTCAGGTGAAGGTGGCGAGCACTTCGGGAAAACCCAGCGGAAAATAGGTCATTTCCGTTTCAGTAACAGCCTCAAATCAATCAAACTGCAAAAGTAAGGATACAGTGATAAAGTAAGGAATCGGGAGAACGTGTGTGCAGAAGCAAGCAACCATAACCAGCAAGGGTCAGATTACCGTACCTCGTGAGGTCCGGCGCCTACTCGGAGTTCGGACCGGGGATAAGTTGTTGTTCGAAAGCGATGGGAAGGGCATTCGGGTTCGGCCAGTGCGGGCCGAAAGCGCCTTTTCCAAGTATCGAGGCATCGGCAACCCGGGACTTAAATCTGGCCGAAAAAACATTAGAAAGTGGCTGCGGGGAATGCGCGGAGAGTGACCACAGCCGTTGATACTAACGTCATCATAGCGTTGTGGGACAAGGACCCCGTCCTTGGCGCAGCCGCGCAGAATGCTCTTGAAGCGGCGTTTCACCGCGGAAATTTACTCGTTGCCGCTCCGGTCTTCGCCGAGTTGATTGCAGCCCCCGGTCGCAGCGAGACATTCGTTGGATCATTTCTTGAAGAGACGGGAATTGCGATTGACTGGGAGTTGGGAGAGCACGTGTGGCGATCTGCGGGGCGTGCGTTCCAGGCGTACGCCGAACGCCGTCGTAAACAGCGCGACATGGGCACGCGCCGTATACTTGCCGATTTCGTGATCGGAGCTCATGCAGTCTCGACCGGCTGTCGGCTTCTAACTATGGACGATGGTTTATATAGAGCAGCTTTTCCAACTCTTGCAATAACAACTTTTTAGCAACTGGCGTTACGGCGCAGCTGGTACTCCTCCGTACTTCTGCAGCCACTTCAGTTCTTCCCGCACCTTGATCTTTCCGTGCCACGGATTGTTTGACAGCGAATGCCCCTCGCCCGGGAATACCAGCAATGTGCTGGGCACACCAAGAATATGTAGCGCGTGATCGAGCAGATAGTCTTCAGCCACCGCGACCCGGATATCGTCCGCGCCCGCAACCATGTGGGTTGGTGTTTTCACCCGGTTGATGTAGTAAATGGCGGCTTCGTCATGGTAGCGCTGGGCCGCTTCCCAGGGCAGGCCTCCGAGGAAATATGCGTCATCAAACGTTGTGTCATCGTTGCCCCAGTTGGCGACGTGCTCCACCGCTCCGGCACCAGTCACTGCAGCTTTGAAGCGCGTGGTCTGAGTGATCAACCAATTCGTCATATAACCGCCGTAGCTGTAACCTCCGATCGAGAGCTGATTTGGATTGGCGATACCGTCCTTCACCAGTGCGTCGACACCTTCGAGAATGTCTTTGCCGGGACGCGATACGATCTCCGGCACAATCTGCATGAGAAATTTGTCGCCATAGCCCGTTGATCCACGATAATTCGGCTCGAACACCAGCCATCCTGCACTCGCTGCCAGGCGGTCCCACTGATACCAATCTGCTTCGAAGTGATTGCCGTCAGCATCCGCCGGGCCTCCGTGGATCAGCACGAACGCTGGCAGGTTCTTGGCTTCAAACTGTCCGGGTGGATACATCAGCATGCCTTCTACGGTGGTACCGTCGTCGGCTTTCCAGCGGTACGCCTTGCCTTTGGGCAGATCGCGTTCGGTGAACAGGTGATTGAAAGACGTGATCGGCTTTGCATCCTGGATCTTTTCAACGCTGTCGGCGAGATAGACTTCAGTCGGTTTTTCCAGCGCTGAGTAAATGAAAGCGATTTTTGAAGAGCTCTTCGCCGCCGAAATCCGCTCGTATGTTCCCGGCCACGCATTCAGTTTGGAGAACGAATCCGTCGGCCGGTTCGCGGAATACACCGGGACCTCGGTCCCGAGCCGGCCAGAGAGAAGAACGCGGCTGCCGGCAACGGTGTACCGATTCACCGCTCCGACGAAATCTTTTCCCCATTGCTGCACCTCGCTGTTATCCGCGTCGACCCAGTAAAGATGCGGCTGCACATCGCGATAAGCATTACCGATGTCCCCGATCGAAACCGTGAAAAACAGGTGCCGATTGTCATCAGCCCAGTGCAGGTCGCCTTCAACAGCGTGGTTGCGTGTGAGCTGGCGTGGGGTCTGGTTTCCCGAAGAATTGGTCAGGTCAATAGAGTAGATTTCATATTCCTCCACCTTCTCCTGCCGCTCCGAAATAGGCTCCGTGTGGAAGGCTAGTGCGTGCCCATCTGGAGAAACCACAAGCTCGTCGATCCGCAACGGCGTGCTGGCAATCGCGCGCGATCCCGGAGTGATATCTGAATCCCTTTCCGATTCCGGCGTCTCCCGCGTGCCCGCCGCGGCCCGATGCGCCAACGCATCGGCCAGCTTCAACGCGAAGATGTTGTCGCCGCGCTCCGCCGCGCGGTATTGCGACACGTCCTTCCAATCCTTCTTGTATGCGTCCTTCTGCGTCTTTGACCAGGGAACGCGCGTAGCGAAGTACAACGTCTGAGAATCAGCCGACCAGGCAAAGGCGTGCACGCTTTCGCTGCTCTGGGTTACGGCAAACGCCTCTCCCCCTGCAGGCGAGATCAGATACAGCTGGCTGACCTCCTCGTCCTTCTCGCCCGCGGCTTCGCTCTTGCCGCCTGCGCCTTTGCGATCGGACAAAAACGCAATCCAGCGGCCATCGGGAGACCATTCTGGCTTGCTGTCGTGGCCGGACCGCGTGAGTTGAGTCAGGTTGCCGCCCGCGTACAGCCACAGATCTTTTCGGAAGATGCTCTGGTCCCAGTCGGCGCGTTCCGTGCCGATGACAACCGAGTTGCGGTCAGGCGAAATTCTCGCCGCGTTGATATCGACTGAATTGAAGAATTCATCCAGCGTCAGCTTGGGTTTGTCGGCAGCGTGCGCAGGGATAAACGAGATGAAGAGACAGAGCGGTAGAAGCAATCTGTTCGCGATGGTCATAGGCTTTTGAGGGATGAGATATACACGCGGAGTGAAAACTATGCAACGTGACCCGTAGTTTGCAGTTTGGCCGGGTGCCGGCTGCCCCTCGTTTCGCGGTTTTCGAAACGTGGGATGCCACTGCGCGATGACCGAGCGTAGTGCCCAGGTTCGCGCCCTCGATTTTGAGGCACTAACCTAGGCGAAAGTCTCCTCTGTCTCTTGGGGATGCTCCTGTGTGAATGCTCGTGTGGGGGACGCGTCTCGTGAGCCTGCCCTGAGCTTGCCGAAGGGTCCAAGTCGAGCGAAGCTCGGCAGTTCTCTGGCTCCTTTTCTACCCCAAGCTGTCCGACAATGGATAGTTGATATATACGCGGCTTGGCTCAGCTCTCGGAGGTGCACGTCTAGCTCGGAACTCCTTGACCAGCAAGTCCAAGCTCCAATAGCAAAGAAGATCTTGAGTTTCGCAATGGAGGACCGGCGCGGAAGCGGCGGAGGGACCACTGTGGTCTCGAGGGATTTGCCTTGACATTGAGGACTGCCAAGAGTAAAGATGTCGGCCTTCCCCTTTGTGCCCGTGTATTGCCGAGACGGTTAATTGGCTCTCGGCGGCGGATCAGGCTTGGCGCCTCGAGACGCGAAACTTTCTTCCTTGCAAGTCAAAACATCTAGCGTGAGCGAGCGTGTCGCATGGGAATATTTGATCTGTTTAAGCGAAAAGCGTCTCCGCAGGAGTCTGTGAGTGGCGAGGACCCACAAGATGAGGGCAAAAAGAACACTTCTAACTTAGAAATGGACTCGGAGCGCGATGTTCGACGCACGCAGAGAGCGCTCCTGATCTTCACGTTAGTCGGGCTACTTGCTCTGTTGTTATTCACAATCGCTTCGACCTCCCCTCTTTCGTTGAGGACATGCGCGAGACTTACGGGAGTTGGTCTCTTGTATGCAGGTGCTTTCTACGCAGTGGGTGCTCTGGCTGGTTTTTTGTTTGGCATACCTCGGAGCCTACAAACTAAATCCAAAGGCAAAGACAGCGGGGAATCTACCGAAGCCGAACAGGCGAGATACGCGACAAATACAAACTTGGAGGAGATCTCTGACTGGCTGACAAAAATCCTTGTAGGGTTGGGTCTCGTTAATCTCAAGACTGTGCCGGAGTTGTTAAAGAAAACCGCGTGGTACTTCGCCAATTTTTGCGGTAACGACGTCTGTGAGGCCGTTGCGATGGGTGTCATGATCTATTTTTTTGTTTGCGGTTTCTTTTTGGCCTATCTAATGGCGAGGCTTTACCTAACGGGAGCGTTTTCCCGAGCGGAGGCAAGGGAAACGCGGAAAATCGAGTCTCTCAAAGAGCTTCCAATCGAGACCATTGGATCGGTGAAGGTTCTAGAGGGCCCAGCGCATTTAAGGTAACCCATTGAAATAAAAAGTATTAGCTAGCTCGTATGGGGTGGATAATTCGGTTGACAATCGCATCGGTGAGTGTATTATGAGTAAAAGAGGAGTGCGAAACGAGAAGAATGGATGTAGAATTGATCGTTGTGCGGATGTTGCAATTGTCCAGGAGCCTGTGCCCAGTGCGGATTTGACACAGATAAAGCTTGTGGTGGTGGATCTGAGCGGGTTTGAAGGTTCCATCCGAGATGCATCCTCTTCTTGAGCGATACCACGGGATATTGATCGGAGAAAATGTCATGGCAGAACAAAACAGAGTTCAGTTTGATTTCACGGATGAGGCTTTACTCGAACTAGATAGCTTGAAGCAAGCCTTGGGGGTTAAGACCCGAGCCGAAGTGATTCGATACTCACTTAGGCTAATGCAATGGCTTATTCAACAACTCCAGCAAGGCAGCAGGATCCTAGTCGAGAAACGGGACGGTCAAGTTGAGGGCGTCGTCTTTCCGTTCCTAGGAAACGTGGCTGAACCCGCATCGCAAAGACAGGCGGCGTCCCGACCGCTCGTAGCTGCTGGCTAATGTACCCTGTTGTCTCTGGCACGAGTTGGTAAGACCGTAAAAACGGCAGGGCGCGCCCACTTTGCTGCGGGACAGTCTGCTGGCAGCAGCAGATTTGAGGTGGCCCCGTCCGTCGCGTTCTTGAAGGGCGGGGATCCCATTCAATCCTATTTCCCAAATCTGAACTTCAGCCTTGTGAGCATACTCGGCAAGTTGATGCATCCCACGTCAAACGAGCGAGAAACGTTCGGAATCTTCGGTATAAGCGCGGTTGCATCGAGCCGAGACTCCTGCGTTACTACCATGCCACCGTCGCACTTGGCATGCGCGATGATCCACGCATCTCCGCCTTTTAAAAACTCGGCCGCTTTTGTCTGCCTCTTGTCATACCGATTCATCACATGATTCGCGATTTCTGTAAAGGTTTCCTGCACACGCTTGTCTGGGACAATAAATAGGCCTGAGTTCTTCCGCGGCTTAGCCCATTTTACGAGAGCATCATTCCTATCTTCGTAGCTCATGATTTCGCCGTAGACCTTAAAGGAGGAGCGGATGATTCCTCTGCTGCTCTGATTCTCGAGGAAATCCCAAAATGGTCTGGCGATTTCGAATGAGTAGAGCGTGTTCTTCGCCTGAATCAGGACATCCGCGTCCAGCCAATACGCGCCCACTATCCGAGCCGATCTGCGACTTTTTTGAGTGTCGCTATTTTTACAGATAGCAGCGTGGAAGCATCACGATAGGTAATGCGGTTTTCTCCTAGCGCACGAACTATCCCAGCAACTAATGTCAAACTGTTTCGTGCGAAGAACGTGACATAAAAATTCCCGCCCGACTCCTCGTCCGTCCCGTCTTCTTTCGGTTTCCAAAGGGTCTTGTACTGATCCAGATAATCAAGGTATTGATCCCTTGTAAGGTGGTCCAGTTCGTAGACCTGCCGCGCCACAACGTAGCGGCTGACGCGATAAATGCTCGCGAGACGCTGAATGTTCTTCTCTATCGTTTCTCTGCGGTTCCAGGTCTCGGACACGCCTTCGCTCGGCACCAACAATTCCGCGGCGACTCTATTGCAAAATTGCTCTATTACATTCGTCTCTTCTGTGGAGCGTTTGGTCGGATTTGGGTTAGAGACACCGCTTTCCCCAAGCCAAATATGAACTAATTCGTGGGCTAACGTGAATATTTGCGCTGACTTCGCATCTCGCGAATTTATGAACACGGTCGGCGCAAGAGAATCCACAATTGCGAAACCACGGAATTCTCGAACCGCTAGACGGCGGAGATTGTTCCCGGCGACCCCGCTCCGCATGACGAGCACGCCGATACTTTCGGTCTGGCGCACGAACTCGGTCTTGAATTGCTCCCAGCTAACACACCGCTCGCGCATCTGAGGTGTGATACCAAGCCAGCGCCTCATTTCTGCAGCTGCCTTTACGACACTGGACCCTATCCTGGCTGAACCTACGAAGGGCAGTTTTTCTCGGTCGATCTCTTTGAGATAGTCGCTGTACCACTGCTGTTTAAGCAGTGTGGTGCGTACTATTTCGATGAAGTCTAGGCTTGGTTGTTGCGGCCGTTGTCCAGTTTCTGTGCGTAGATCGGGAAGCGGAATACCGTCGTCCGGCGGCTTCGAGAGAAATAAATAGCCAAATGGGATTCGCAGGCGTTTCGCCAAAGCCTCAGCTCTCGTGAAGGTAGGTTTGACCTCTCCCTTCTCCCACGCCAACACGGTCGCAGTCGGCACCTTCAAAGAACTAGCCAGCTGTTCGGGGGAAATGCCCGCGCGGCTTCGAGCCCACTCAACTATCGCCGAAGTTATGTAGGCGGCAGTGCTCATTCGGGCGTCACTGCTACTCACGATGCAGTCGTGAGCAGTAACAAGGTGAAGACTTAGTTGAAACACCCATTTACAGCGTGAGTATAAACCGGCATTCGGCGGGTTGGCCCACCTTCCTGTTTCCGCTCTCTGCTGGCTGTCCAAACGTCTGAGGCTGCCCCACGTTGGTCCGGACGCGTGGCCAACGAAACTCACACTCGCGCCGATTAAGCGCAACTACCCGTCTTTGCACCCAGGCGATGTTCAATCGTCACATCTCTTGAAGCGGCGTTTCCCTAAGCTTGTGATGGGACGCGTTCTAGCCAGCAAACCCTGTCGGATCGCTCCATATTTACATTGTGTAAATACAACCCATGCGGTATCTTTGGGATTAAGACAAAAACCGCCGCAATGTCCGATTGCACGGCATTGCCTTCGAGGACGCAGCACGTATCTTTGAAGGACCGACGGTTGAGCGGGTCGATGATCGCTTCGACTACGGCGAGGTAAGGATATACGCAATTGGCTTGGTAAACGGCTTGGAAATAACTGTTGTCTATTCGGACAGGGGCGAAGATGAAAGACGCATCATCTCAGCGTGGCGCTCGCAAGCGCACGAAAGGCGCTACTACTGGCAGAACGTCGAAAGCTAAGCCTCCCGGAAGCACCGACTGGGAGCGCCTCCGGCGCATCAGCGACACGGAAATTCGCAAGGGGATTGCCGCTGATCCTGACGCGCACGCCACCGACGAAAAGTTTTGGAAGAATGCCAAGGTAGTTTGGCCGGCGCGCAAGCAAATCGTCACCATGCGCCTCGATGCGGACCTGCTTCGCTGGTTCCGTCAGCAACGCGGATATCAAACTCGCATCAATGCCATTCTCCGAGCTTACATGTCAGCCCACGCCACCGACCGGTGAAACGGGCGGCCTGACCCATGTTGCAGCAACTTGGCGACGGGCTCGTATCAGGCTATGGCTTCAGCCATAGCGAAAGCGCGCCGAAACGCGAAGTGGCGCCCATCGGGCGCAACTGCCACAACCGCTTACTTGCCCAGCAGGCTGGCCGCCCAATCTTCACGCATCAGTGGGGGTGGAGATTCGTATCAGGCTATGGCTTCAGCCATAGCGAAAGCCCGCCGAAACGCGAAGTGGCGCCCATCGGGCGCAACTGCCACTCAGTCGAGGGCGGCGCGGAGCCGCCATCAACGCTGCAAAGAATTCCATTGACTTCGCTTTGCGTTTTGCCCGATAACAGAAGAAGGTAAGTTGATCCTAGGATTCTAAGAAGTGGCTGTTGCTTTCACGTTCTCCCCGCCTCTACCGTTCCGAGCTGTAGAATCCAGAGCTAACCCTTTGTCTCTCAATATTTTGCATGTAAGTACCTTTGCTTCCAAGATTTTACGCGCTGTCCAGCAGCCCCGACCCAATGAACTCAAAGATTTAGCGTGTCCTACTAGCGGGGCCACCGCCAGAATGGCCCAATTCCAGCAGCTAAGTCCCATTCTGTCTAGATTTTACGTGCAACTCCTTTGGATCCAAAGATTTTGCTCGTGTCTTCCGGCTAAGCTGATGATTTCAAAAGATCACTGGAGGAGGGTATATACCCGGCGTGGTGAAAAGCTTCAAATTCGTGCCTCTAACCCCTTTGCGATCTATATTTTACCTGCAACTCCTTATTATCCAAAGATTTTGCTCGTGTTCTCCCGCCAAGCTGATGATTCCAAAAGATCACCGGGGGAGGGGTATACACCCACTGGTGCCCGGTCTAAAATGTCAGGAATGCCCCCGGCTGTTCACTGTCCGTTAACGGACACTTTTGAGTGCGGTATGCAGAAATTAATTTGGTGGTCTCGCTCGTGAGCGGCAGCAAATTTGGAAGAGCGCGTCGGTGTTACGGCATGCGTTCCAAGAGATCGATTTCGTCCTTCAGCCCCAGATACTCCCAGCGCTGCAGAATGATGGGGACGTTTCCGTTCTGCCAGAGGAAATCGTGGAGGGAGCGGAGGCTGAATTCGTTCTTTTTCTGGCGTTGCGCGTCGGCGAGGAATTTGTTGATCTGCAGCTTGCCGATCTGGTACGAAATCGCCTGACCGGGGATCGAAGCGAAGAAAGCCGCTTCTGCATGCGCCGTTCGCGCGTCCATGGGCACGGTGTTCTGGAGATACTCGGCAACTTGCTCGATGCTGAATTCGCCGAGCGCGAGTTTCACGTCAACTTCAACGCGCAAGGCTCGCAGACGCATGAAGTTCCAGATGATTTCGCGCGAGCGTGGGCTGTCGTCGAACAAGCCCGCATGCAGCATCATCTCTTCGGCGTAGAAGCCGATACCCTCGTTGGCGCCGGAATCGTAGTAGTGGCGGCGAATCGGCTCGGGATGACGCCAGGAGAGCGCCAGTTGAAAGTAGTGCCCGGGCACGCCCTCATGCACAATTTCACCGCGCGGGTCCTTGGCCGTGGTCAGCGCAAAGTAGCCGAGCGACGGGCTTGGCGGATTGATGTAGCGTGTGCTGTTCTCATTCAGACGCTCGGGCGACGTGAAGTCGTCGCCTTCTGCTACGCCTTCAAGTGTCGCAAGATAGGCCGGCATAGGCTGAAAGCGATAATGCTGCACCCACCCGGGAACGGAAAGAATGTCTTTCTCCTGCAGATAGCGGCGAACTGCCAGCTCGTCTTTTTCTTCATGCGCCGCCTGCTCAGCTTGATCCTTGAACAGCGCCAGTTGCGGAACAGCGGCGTTTCGGTGCTCTTCGTAAATCTGGGAATCCACCGCTCGTGCCCACTCCTGGCGTCCCATGGCCAGCAATTGTTCCGGCGTGAAAGGCATCAAGGCGACATTTTTCAGAAAAGAGACGTAAGCTTGCCGCCCCACAGCCGTTTCGGCCGACATCGCCGGCAGCCGCTGATTCAGCCAATCGCGGTAAGCTTCAAGCGCAGTCGCAGCGCGGTCGGCGGCGGCATCAATGTGGCGAGAAGAGTCGCCTTGCAACAACGGCTTCAGCGCAGCAACCGATTGCAGCAAGCGAGCACGCACATCCCGCGACTGATCAAGCGCAAGATGCGCGAACGGAGCAGCAGGCTGAGTCAGATTCTGCTTCCCATTCTCGAGCGTTTTGGGAATGGAGTTGAGAATGGAAATAATTTGTTGCGACCGCTTCGCCGTAAACGGAGGCGGCGGAAGCAAAAGGTGGTAATACGCGCCGAGGCTCTGGTCTACGTAAAACTCGGGATTGCGCTGCCAACCGCGAACTGTGTCCAGTTCCCAGCGCACACGCGCCAGGGCAGACCCGATCAGCCGGTAATCGACCTGCCGCGGAATCGGCCACGTGGCCGATTCCAGCTTTTTCCATCGGGTTTCAAAATCCGAGAGCTGTTGCCGAAACCTGGCAACAGCCTCAGGAGACCAGTTGGGCAGCCATCCGTCAGGACGTTCTATGCGAGGTATATCGTCAGACGAAAACGGCTGCTCGACCGCTCGCCATGTCCAGAAGTCGCGTGCCAGATCGTCCAAGGCATCGGCGTGGAGAAAAGGGGCAATCAAGATCACGAGGAGCAGGCTACAAGTCACTCGAATAAAGTTCATGTGTCCTACTGGGTTGGCGCGCCGTTTTTGAGCGCGTCGTCCAGGCCTTGATTCGTCTTGGGAGCGCTGCCTTCTACCACGCGCCATCCGTCGTCATAGTGGATAAATCCCACCGTCGAGGTGTACTCCATGCTTGCTGCATAGAGCACCGATCCCACCTGGTTCAAAGGAGCCCATTTCCACTGAAACTCTACGTCCGCGGTATCACCGCTCTTGTGAATGCCGGTGATTCCAGTTAGAACCCGGCGCGCCACCGGCACGCTGAAGTATTGTGACGTCGCAGCTTTCTTTGGCACCCAATCGCGCAGCACATCGATGCCGAGAGGCGTAAGAATCACATCCCAGCAGGGCGGTGGGCCAAGGTTCGTGCCGCATGCCGTGCCTGAAACCGTAATCCACCCATGACGCTGTAGAACCAGATACTCCGGCGAACTGTATTCCTTGTTCGAGACGATCCCGGTTCTGAGCCAGAACTGCTGTGTGGCCTTAAACACGTCCGAACCGGCGATCAAATCAGCCGCTAATCGCCGCGTCAGAAAGTCGCGGGGCGAGCAAGCCACGCAAACAAGGGCAAACGACACCGCGAGGGAGCCTGCAAATTTCCGCATCAATTTGGTGTGCGTGCTAGTTGAGGATTGTAACCAAACGTGATGCCCGCCGCGGCAAGAAAGGACGATCGGTAATCTGACCTTCAAACGTCTGAGCCCAGCGGCCAGGGATGATTGTCTTGCAAGACGGGCAGTTGCCACTCGAAGTCAATCGGTACTCCTGTACGAAATATCCATAGCGCTGAATCAACAATTCGCCACAGTTGTGGCAGTGAGTGTTCTCCAGTTCTCCGACCATGCCCGGCAAATTACCCGCATAGATGTAGCGTAGCCCGGCCTTCCTGCCGATTTCCGCCGCACGCAGCAAATCTTCCGGACGAGTATTGTCTGGGTCATCCATCTTGTAGTCCTTGTGAAATGCAGTCACGTGCCAAGGAATAAATGGAGAGACGCCAGCGAGGAATTCAGTCAGACCGCGCAACTCGTCATCGGAATCGTTGAAGCCGGGAATCAGTAGAGTAACGATCTCCAGCCAGAAGCCCATCTGATGCAGGCTGCGGATCGTCTCGAGAATGGGACCGATGCGACCACCCAGTTGGTGATAATGGCGATCATCGAAGCTCTTGAGATCGACTTTGTAGAGATCCACCCATGGTCGCAGGTACTCGAGCACCTGCGGCGTCCCATTGCCATTTGAAACAAAACCGGTGAGAAGGCCAGCGGCCTTGGCCTCTTTGAAAACTGCAACCGCCCATTCGCTCGTAATCAGCGGCTCGTTGTAGGTGCTGACCAGAACTTTGGCGCCTTGGCGAAGCGCGTCTTGCACGAGCCTTTCAGGCGAAGCTTCCAGGGGCGGCGAAACCGCATTGGGATCGCGCAACGCCTGCGATGTCACCCAATTCTGGCAGTAAGAACAGTGCAGATCGCACCCGAGCATTCCGAAGCTATACGCCAAAGCCCCGGGATAGGCATGGAAGAAAGGCTTCTTCTCAATCGGATCGCATTGCACGCCGCCCACGTAGCCCCAAGGCACGTATAGCGTTCCGCCCTGGTTGTAGCGTACCTTGCAAACGCCAGGCTGGCCCTCAGGAATCGGGCAACAGTGGCCACAGGCATAGCAACGGACACGATTGCGGTCGAGCTTTTCGTACAGATCGCCCTCTTGGACGTTCTGATAAACGACTTCGCGAAGGGTAGGCACAGCAAGTCTCTATCTATATTTTAAGGCCATTGATATCGGCGCAACAGTGAGGAAGCAAAAGAAAGTGTCTTGATTTAAGTCTGAATCGGGTACAGTCTTTTCGCTAATGGCGTCTCTTGACGCTTCACATTTTTGCTTCGGTGTCGCTACATTGACTATTGAAGTCTTGAGGCTCTGGTTTCGTCCGGCTTTCCGCAAGCTATTGAACGTTTCCCGTCTCGACTCTTCCACTTGGTTTCACTTCCCCTATCATGGCACCCAAAGGTGCCGTGTTTTCTTGCGGCGAACTGGCATGATGTGTGCCGAGCGCAAACTTGGAGACTGCGCGGAGGGCGGACTACTCGGGCTTGATAGTGTTCTGGTGATGGCGAAGCCATTCTCCGGCTTGCTCCTGCGCGGCAAGAACCTGGCTTCGGGTTAAGAGCGAGGCAAGTGCTGTCACGCGATACTTGCTGGCGCGGTTTCCGCCCGCCTCGGCAAGAACGGACCAGAAATAGGCTTTGCTGACGTCCTTGGGGACTCCTCTGCCGGCCCAGTAATAAGCACCGAGGGTGTCCTGGGCCACAATGTGGCCGCGCTCAGCCGCCATTCCAAACCATCGCGTGGCCTCTGCGTAGTCTTGCTTGACGTCTTCGCCCGTAGCATAGCGGGCGCCAATGGCAAACTGCGCCGCAGGATCGCCACGCTCGGCTAATTTTCGCAGGCTCGATAATTCACCCGGCAGCGGGATGGTGGTGGCACGGGAGACCAGTTTCGCGGGCACGGCCGCGCTGGCGGCACTCGAAACCTGTAAAGACCGATTCCACAGACGCAATGTCCCGCTCCAGGGGCTAACCACCCAAATAGCCAAAATTAACGTGGCTGCGACGGCAGTCAAAAGAATTCTTTTCGAAGTCGAAGTAGACTTTTCCGGCGAATCGCTCTCGGGCGATGCCGCGGTTGGATGCGCCACACTCGCCACAGACGCTTTAAGTGCTTTGCCCATTTCGGCAGAAACGCGCGCGGCGCGATTCAAAGCGAGCAGAACGGCTTCTGCCAAGTGCCTGAGCACGGTGTTGTCACGCGCAGTGAATGCATTCGCATTCGGTGAAAACACCTCCAGCAGCCCCATCACCGCATCGCCGATACGAATCGGCATGGCAATAATGGAGCGGATGCCAAGTCCGCGGCAGCTCTCCCGATCGACGCGGTTGTCGGTCTCCGAATCATCACAACAGAGCAGGCTGCCGGTGCGAACACACTCTCCTGAGAAACCCGAGCCAACTTGAATGCGTGTGCCAAGACCCGGAGCATCCAGCCCGGCTCGGGCGACGCAGAGCATCTCGTTCCCCTGCGAGAGAGCAATCGCTACGCCGGTGCCGCGGGTCAGAGTCAGTGCGCGCTCCGCGATGAGCTGTAGCGATGCATCGAGGTTCGGCCCTATCGCCTGAACCTCTCGCTTTACAGCTGAAAGCGTAGACAGAAGCGACGTGTAGTCGGAAGCCGCGGGATTCGCATTGACGGAGTAATGCTGTGGGCGTTGGGGTTTTTCTGCGACGCTTCGAGATCCGATACCCGGCGCGGGTTTCGCAACCGGTATGACTGGTTTCTCCGGCTGTTCAGCATTCTGCGAGTTGACTTGAAGCCATTCCTCCAGTTGACGTAAGGAATCTTCTCCCAGCTCAGGCAAATAGATTCCGGCTCGCCCGGACTTATCAGTCCAAACAACAACTCCAGTGGTGTTGATCTTGGTCTGTGTCTCTGACAGATCGATGCACAAATTAAGCTGTCGCTTAGACTCAAGCGACGAAGAAGTCTGGATGCAGACTCCATCCGAGCTGATATTCAGGACTTCATTCAGATCGGAAGATTTTGGCGCCGGAAGGTTCAGACTGGCATACGCAGGAATGTGAACGCTCTGGCGCGCGCGGCGTCGCCGGTCGCCGATGATCGGCGTAACTTCGGGGCCAGATGCAGGTGGATTCGTCCCAACGGGTTCCATACAGCACTGTTAACCCACCACAGTACCAACATCTTACCTCACCCCACCAAATTTACCGACCAGAAATGGGCAGAGGTAGCCAGTTTGGCAGTCCCATCCTAGCAGGGTAAGCCTGCCCAGACTATTCGGAACTTGCAGAATTACCAGAGATTACGAGCCTTGCGGCGTGTCTGAGATAGGCTACTTGAACATTCGCAGGTCAAATTCAAAGGGCTGCGGCTCACGGAAGTTGATTCTTGAGAAGTCCCGATGAGCAGGGTTCAGAAGAAGATTCCACTCGCCGGGAATTGCCACTGAGGGCACGAGCAGCGCGACCTGTTCCCCGGCGTGAACCCAATCGTCTCCAAAGCGACGCAGAGATTCGTCTCTAGTTTGATGCCAGTTTGCTGAGAGAGCCTTCACGTCGACTCTGGCAATCTCAACTGCTTCCGGGATCTCACCCTCAATGGATACAAGATCATTAGGGCGGAGATTCGGCTCCAGATTGACAAAGGTTTCAACCGCTGCGAGCGCCAGGGACGTTGAGGTATAGACGACAGTGAGGCCGCGGCTATTCCAGCGCCCACCATACAACCTGGCACCCTTTCCACTTGCAGCTTCGGCGGCATACCGCCGCCGGCATATCCTCCAGAACCGCACTAGCTGTAGACACCATAAGCAATACGGCCCAGGATGTCCTCAACCTCCCGGGCTCCGACATCGGTATCGAGTTGATCGAGCGGCCGCTCTCCGCCTAAAGCGCGGTTCGGGGTCCGCAGCCACTCAGCCGCTTTGTCTTCATCTCCGATCATCTCAACCGCATTGGCGTAAACGCGCGCCAGGCGTACGGTGCGATCTGATTCGGCGGCGGTCAGCCGGGAGCCGTGACCAAGACGGCGAGTGAGCGTGCGCAGCGGAATACCGAGTTTTTGCGACAAGAGAGTATTGCTCACGTCAAGCTTTTCAGCTAACGCTGTGACGGAACCTGCTGGTAACCCGTCACGAACAAGCTGTGCCAGATCGTCAGGTCTCTTTATGACCTTGCGGAGGACCTTGCGCCCTCCTAATACTGCCGCAATGCTGGCTGTCGTCATATCGGCCTCTTGGCTTACTATATCACGCCATATGGCGTGATTTACCAACTGGACCGGCCTTCCCTGATAAGACCGAGATTTGAGGCTTATTACCGCTGGCTGGCAGCAGGCCGGAGCGTCGACAAGCGCGAGATGGCGGCCACCATCATGCTCGATAGCATTTGCATGGTAGCGACGTCGCCGTTATCAAAGGCGTGGGGCACGCCTGACAATACCTCGAATACGCCTAAAGTCCGGCGGAAGTGGCGCAGGGGCGCTGCCAGAATCGAACGAACCCCCAGCCGTCGGCAAGCCGCCAGATCTACCTGCGGATTCATTTCGGCGTCGTGGCACAGTACAACCTCACCCGTGCGAACACAGTCTGCGGAAATTCCCGAGTCAGTTTGCAGCCGCATCCCAACGTCAGGAGCGGTACGGCCACTTCGGGCGCGGCAAACAATCTCATCGCCCTTGCGCAACGCGATTGCAGCACCGGTTGCGCCAGTGAGGGTTTGAGCTCTCTCGGCAATCACATTGATCGCAGGTTCAAGATCGAGTTCTGCTGGATGGATGTCAAACTTCGGAACTACGCAACTGAGCGAGGGGACTTCGAATTGTGTGCGGACATGATGACGACTGGGAGCGTGGGTTGCGAATGAGACGGGGACGTGGTCTTCAGTTTCACGCACAGGGGTGGCAGGAACCGTGCGCAGCAGCTCACGTACCAGGCGATCCAGCTCTGCGTCGGCGATGAGATGTGCGGTTTGCTGTCCTCGTAGCGAGCCACCCAGAACACGAGCGAGACTCAAAACCGCCCGGCTGCCGCATGCCAAACAGGCCGGCGAGCTGTTCTCGCTGATCAGCTCACAGTCGACGCAGAAGACAGCAGTCTGCAGTCGTACAAAGCTAAGATCCCTAAGATAAGTCCGCATATGAAACGGAAAGAAGAAGGACAATATATGCTGACTAACCACATATGAAGTGACACCAGTGGTTCAGCTTGTGGATAACTCGCAAACAGTTCTAATTTGGGAAAGGTGTTGTTCTCACCCGGCTTGTGCCGCGACTAGACTTTCCACTGCCTCCGGGAAAATTTCGATTTCTCGCGCCAGGAGCCGATCAAGAGTATCGGCCAGAACAAGCGTGAAAGTTGTTGTAAGAAGGTTGATGTCGAGTTGCAAGTCACGATTTGTGTAAAGCCGGTAAACTGTCAGCGATCCCGCCCGCCGATTGTTTGCCGCCACCAGGTCGAGACGCAGACTCCATGCACGGGGCAAATCGCTGGCAATGTAAACCCCGGGCTTGGCCCAGTAGAGAGCCGGCGCTTTATCAGCGACGATTCGAAGTGCACGATTCTCAGGGTCCTCAGTCCGGTCATTTTGCAGTCGGAGTTCAAAAGCATCGAAGTCGTTTCCCTCGAACGCCGCTCTGAGGATCCGGCCAACCTGGGCAAAATCGGAGGCGACCTCCAACTCTTCCGTTGCACGACGGATGGCGATGTTATTCACGAAAATTTGCCGTTGCTCCAGAGTGCGTTGCGCGATGCGCCGAATCTCGCCAAGCTCCGGATACCTCAAGTGTTGCAGTCCGACCCAGATTCCGGTACCCAGGACCGCCAGCACCAGCCCTAGCGTGCTCCCCGTGGGCCACAAGAGGAAAAGACTCAGCAAGGCAAAGGCCGCAGAAACCGCGTAAAGAACAATCACTACCTGGCGATGTGTTAACCCGCGCTGCAGGAGCTTATGATGAATGTGCTCGCGATCGGCGGTAAACACTGGCCGACCGCTGATGAACCGGCGCAGGATAGAAAGA
>QIAA01000010.1 GCA_003224905.1 Acidobacteriota bacterium | reverse complement strand
TCATGGAGCTTGCCATGAACCGCGATTTTGCGGGTTGGTGCCGGAGCCGGCAACAGCGGTGGAATAGTGCAGCCCGTGCAAGACTTTGAACCGCTAAGAGCGCAAAGTTCGCAGAGGTGGCGTGGTGAATCGGCACTCTTTAGCTCTCGTCACAGAATCCTGCTCACTAAAAACGAAGGCGGAGAAAAACAATTCCGCCCAGGGGATGCGAGCCGTAGGTCGGCTTCAGTGCATCGGGCAGGCCGTACCAGGTGATCTGCGTGCCAATGGCTGTTGAAAGATGCGGCAAACGGCCGACCTCGCGGTCGTAGCCGACTGTGTATGCCTGCGCGCGTGCGAAGTAATGCTCCGTAAAGTTTGCTGGTTCTGGATTCTCGCCTAACAGCAACGCGTTGGTGCGATCCACGTTCTCGATACGGGTCCAGACGTTATTCCGGTCGGCAAAGTGCAGAGTCGATTCCAGCAGATAACCGTTCCCTACGTTCCCGTCCGCCATACTCTGATTGCGTCCCCAAAGCAGCATGGACGACCAGTTTCCCGAACGCAGCGGCCGGTTGTAACTGAGCGAAGCTGTCATCCGCCTCACATCTTCGAGCGGCTGCAAGGCTTCCGGGCTGCGCAGATATGCCAATGAATACTGGAAGCTCCAGTTCCGTCCTGGGTTAAACGTCAGGCGTGTGGACCAGGAGTCGATTTTGCCGGAGTCAATATCCCAACGCTCTTCATCAGGCTCACGGCCGTGAAATCCGGATGCTTCGAGCCTAAGATTCTCATGTGTGACGCCGAGCGTGACCACGTTGCTCGCAATGTGCGTGGAGTCCTCTAAGTGATGCCCCAGCGGCGCGATGGGATTTTCAGCTGCGGAGGCCCGATGCGGGTACGCTACCGGTCCCAGCGCCGGGTCTCCGACCGGAGCAGCATAGAACGACAGCAACATCTTCTCCCCGAGCCGGTAGTCGTATAAAGCCGCCAGCTCCATCACGAAGTCGTGGGGATGTTGCCCATCCACGATCGGACGGCCAAACGCGGTTTCACCTTCCTGAAAGAGCTCGGGGTAGCGGCGGTTCGAGACGGTTGCGGGGTCAAGGCTCAACATGGACTTAACCGTGAACGTGCCTCTCCCCAACCGGCGCTGTGCCATCAGCATGAACCAGTTGGTTGAGAAAAATTTGTCAGAACCACGCGGCCCACTCTGTTGCAGTTCAGTTAAGAACGCCTCTGCGTGAAACATGAACCTCCAGCCGTATCGCGCGCCCATCATCATGTGCTCGGGGGTAGAAGCAGGGGCAGCATCGGTGCCGGAGGCAGCGTGGTGCTCGACCACGGCGATCAGTGATTTTGATTCATGGTGCCCGCTCATGCCCGGCATCTGTTGCATCGGCTTTTGTGACGGATGTGTCATGCCATGCTCGGGCTCCTGGGTTTGCGCCGAGGCAACGCGAGCCAGCAGCAGGATCGCCGTCGCTAACAAAAATGCGGTATTTGCCACGTCATCTCCGTCTCGCTTTGCAGGAACCTTTGAAATGCCAGGGTCTCAGCCGGGCGTTTGCAATCACGTTGCGACTGCGGCGCCTATCTAGATCCGAAGAGGACTATGGCCTGGAAGATTGGTTGGGAGAACGGATGGGGACGGAACTGTAAAGGGCTGCGAGGTGATCATCACCAGCGGCTCAATCCTGGCGAGCTGTACAGGGCTGGCAAATTCCATCCCATTCTGCGGCACTGCTGAATTGTGCCCGGCCTGGCAGCATTGATGCCCCCGTGGCGAGGAATTCGATGCCGGGGAGTGCTGATGCGAGTGGCAGCTGGAGGCGCGGGCTTGTAATTGCGGCAATTGCCCCCAAACGAGAGCCAACAGCGCCGTACAGACAAGCAGTTTTGATAAATTCTTCATCACAGGTTCAGATCAACCCGCTACGATCCGGTAATTTTCAGCCTGAGCTCCTCCGGCAGACGCTCGCGAATTTCCTGCGGCAAACGGTCATGCACATGCCGTGCACCGACCTTTGCTGCGTCGACCAGCGCGACCGGTGCGGGAGTCGCCACCGCCACAACCAGCCAGATCAGAGCGGACAAAGCGAAGCCGGCGAGCGCAATCAATTCCAGCCAGAAAGCGTGCCGTGGTCCGAGGTGGCGGATGACGCCGAAGGCCAGCAGAAACATGGCCGCGGAGATCGAGGCCAGCGCGATTAGTCCCAGGTCGATGCCGCGATGCAGCCGCTGCCACGAACGGCAATGGTCACAGGAACTGAAGTGATCTTCGTAGTCGCCGCGCATCTCTGGCGCCAGGCCGGAAATATCATATCGCCAGCCGGCTAGAATTTTGCCTACGATTGGATCAACACACTCATTCATACAGCCTACAGGCGAATCACTTCCATGGCTTCCAATTGCGCTGCCAGCATCACGCGGTTCTGAAGAAGCGTACGCCGGGGACCCAGGGCTTTTTCCGCTGCTCTCCGCGCCAATTCGGGATGATTGTTCCGCTCGGAGAGATGTGCCAGCACTACATAGGATGCGCTTCCATCATAATCGCTGCTGAAAAAATCCGCGAGATCTTCGTTGGAAAGGTGGCCAACCCGGCTCATAACACGTTGTTTTACTGACCAGGGATAAGGGCCGCCGCGAAGCATCTCGGTGTCATGGTTGGATTCCAGCACCAGAACATCGCACCCCTGCAGGTGATCGCATACATTGCGCGGCAGATAGCCCAGGTCAGTGGCAATGGCAACTTTTATGCCTTCGGCTCGAAAAGTGAATCCGACGGGATCTGCGGCGTCGTGGGGAATGGTGAAAGCTGCGACGGCAATATCCCCGATCGTGAAAGTCTTTCCTGCGGCGAAAGCTTCCAGCCTGCTCAACTGCGGAGCTGCGCCGGCTTCGTCGCGCATCATCTTTGACCACGCGTGATGGGTGGCGCCGGTCATGAAGACTGGAACTGCAAGCCTCTTCGCGAGCGTAAGCAGGCCGTACACATGGTCGTTGTGTTCGTGAGTGATGAGAATGGCTGAAAGAGTTCGCGGCTCGTCGCCGGCGGCTTTCAGGCGCTTAAAAGTCTCGCGACATGAAATGCCGGCGTCGACAAGAACGCGCGTGCGGGAACTCGATACGAGGGCACAGTTTCCCCGGCTGCCACTGGCGAGCACCGCGACGGAAACTCCCATATTCGTGCAGCATACCTGCTTGTATTGTGGACGCGATAGTAACTTTCAGGTTAGCCGAGACTTTCGAGAGCAATTCCGCTTACGTTTCAGGAAACCTGCCGTCTAAGCCGCAGCGCATGCGTCAAGATCGCCTTACTCAAAACTTCTTTCGAACCTGACGTCCGCGACGCCCGTATACACCGGTCAGGAGAAAGACCCATGCAGCTCCTGGATGACACCCGCTACGCCCTCCGGCAGTTCGCCAGCGCTCCCGGTTTTAGCGCCACCGCAGTGTTGACCCTGGCGCTGGGCATCGGGGCAACCACCGCCATCTTCACCCTGGTGCATGCGGTTCTTCTCAAGTCCCTGCCGGTCGCCAGGCCAAACGAACTCTATCGTGTCGGCGACGTCGAGAATTGCTGCGTCAACGGCGGCCTTCAGGACAGCTGGTCGCTGTTTTCTTATGACAAATACCTCACCTTCCGCAACAACACGCGCGGCTTCAGGGAACTTGCCGGCTTCCAGTCCGGACGCAATCTGATCGGGGTGCGCCGCGTGGGGAGCAATCAACCCTCGGAGTCGCAACGCAGCGAGTTTGTCTCCGGAAATTACTTTTCCACGTTCGGCATTGGCGGGTTCGCTGGGCGGGTACTCAATGCGCAGGACGACCGCAAAGGCGCGGAGCCGGTAGCCGTGATGAACTACCGCACCTGGCAGCAGAAGTATGGACTCGACCGGTCGGTGGTGGGGGCGACCTTCATCATCAACAGCCAGCCCTTCACTGTAGTGGGTATCGCGCCGCCGGGATTTTTTGGCGATCGCATGGAGAGTATCCCCGCCTTCTGGATTCCTCTGGCAGACGAGCCGCTCGTCGACAGCCCCACCAGCCTGCTGGATCTTCCCACTGCGGATTGGCTGAACGTCATGGGCCGCATTGAACCGGGCGCCGATGTCAAGAAGATCGAGGCGCAGTTGCAGCTGGAGCTGCAGCAGTGGCTGCTGGGGCCGATGAGCAAGCTGCAGCCCGGCGAACGGGAACTCGTCCCTAAGCAGACGCTGCATCTCTCCCCCGGCGGTAACGGGGTGCAGACGATGCGCGACGAATACCAGGCCGGGCTGCGCCTGCTGATGATGATCTCCGCTTTTGTTCTGCTGATTGCCTGCGCCAATGTGGCCAACCTGATGCTCGCTCGCGCCGTGCAACGCGCCCAGCAGACCTCGATCCGTGCGGCCCTTGGAGCCTCACAAGCGCGCCAGATCAGGCAGGTGCTCACCGAAAGCACGGTGCTGGCGCTGTTCGGCGGGGCGGTGGGGATTGTCTTCGCTTTCGCCGGGACGCGCCTCATCATGCGCCTGGCCTTTCAGCAGAACTATGTGGCCATCGATCCCACACCCTCGTTGCCGGTTCTGGGTTTCACCTTTGGCGTGGCATTGCTCACCGGAATCTTTTTTGGCGTGGTGCCGGCCTGGATGACGGCCGCCGCCAATCCGGCGGACGCCCTGCGCGGCGCCAACCGTTCAACCCGGCGCAGCGGAAAGTGGACACAGGAATCGCTGGTGGTGGCGCAGGCAGCGTTATCGTTAATCCTGCTCTGCGCGGCAGGATTGCTGACGCAGAGTCTCCATAACATGCAGCATCAGAACTTCGGCTTCGAAACCGCCAATCGCTACATTTCACATATCGATCCCACGATGGCGGGCTACAAGCCGGCGCAGATTCCCGCGCTCTATCGCCAGCTTCATGACACGCTGGCAGCGATTCCAGGCGTGGCCCAGGTGAGCTTTTCTCTGTATAGCCCGATGGAGGGCGACAACTGGGGCGAAACTGTCTATATCGAAGGCCAGGCGCCGCCTCCGCCGGACAGCAATCAGAATGGTGCTTCCTGGGTGCGGGTGACCGAAGACTACTTCGATACCATCGGCACAAAAATCGTGCAGGGCCGGGCCATTACCCTGCAGGATACGCCCACCTCGCGCCCGGTTGCAGTGGTGAATCAGACATTTGCGAAAAAGTTCTTCAAGGATGAAAACTCGATCGGAAAGCACTTCGGCGACCTGGACATGAAATATGCGGGAAATTTCGAGATCGTCGGCGTAACCGAAGACACCTGGTACCGCAATCCGACGGAGAAGGTCCCGCCGATGTTCTTTCTTGCCGGTTCGCAGGCCATTCACTATGACGAGCCGCGGTTCGTCATGTTTGAAGACCGCAGCCACTATTTGAATGCTGTCGAGATCAGGACAAATGGCAATGTTCCGGGCCTTGAGCCTCAAGTGCGGCGGGCTATCGCGCAAGTCCATCCCGATCTGGCAGTGATTGACTTTATGAGCTTCGCCGCCCAGGTTGACGGAAACTTTACCCAGCCCAGGATGATCGCCAAGCTGACCTCGTTGTTTGGCCTGCTGGCGCTGGCGCTGGCCTCGATCGGCCTGTACGGCGTGACCGCCTACGCGGTGGAGCGCCGCACGGGTGAGATCGGCATTCGCATGGCGCTGGGCGCGGACCGGCTCAGAGTTCTAAAACTGGTTTTAAGCCGAGCCTTCCTGCAGATCGCCATCGGCCTGGTGATTGGCATTCCGGCAACCATTCTGGGTGGACGCGCCATGGCTGCTCAACTGTTCGGAGTGAAGCCCTACGATCCCAACATTTTGCTGATCACGACTGCGGTGCTGAGCTTGGCGGCTTTTGTGGCTGCCGTCGTGCCCGCGCGTCGCGCCGCCACCATGGAGCCGATGACCGCGCTGCGCACGGAGTGAGGATGCATTAAGCGCGGTCAGCTCTGCTGTGGCAAACCGCGGTTTCCGAACAGCATATCGAAGAGCGGCAAAAACACGTTGTAACGCGTGTTCGAGTAATCGTGATGGCTCATGTGGTAGGCGCGCGCAAAGCGCAAACCCGGCGGCAGCCAGCCATTCATGTGAATGCGCCAGTGGATATCTTCGGCAGCGATTAAGTAAACAGCCCAGCCGACGAAAATGCCGGGGATGACATGGAGGCCGAGGAGAAGGTCGACGGGAACCACCAGAACACCATTACTGGCAAACAAAAGTGCGATATGCAGGGGAGACCTGCCCAGAGACACATGTTCGGGCTCTTCGGCGGTGCCGACGTTCATGTGGTGTTCGAGATGGCCTTTGGAGAACGCTCCGCGCGGGCGATGCAACATCCAGCGGTGGTAAGAGTACTCAAATGCATTGCCCCACACCAGCCCAATAACAAACCCGATCAAACAACGTTGCCAACTGGGATGAAGAAAAAAGCCGAAAATCAGTCCGGGCAGAATTCCGGAGATGGCTGCGACGATTGCGTTGTATTTCTTCCTAGAGCGTCCGTTGCGGAGCGCGATTTGCCCGAGTTCGGCCGCCGTTGCCACTGTTGCCTCCGGTCACCTACATAGGTGAGACGGCAGGGGAGGGTTTGCAGGTTGTACTTAGGATGGGTCAGTTTTTCCTGTACGTGTTCTCCAAAAGGCAGGATGGGCGCCAGTTTCCCGCGATCACTCTCCTGACTCTCTATGTGTAGACGCCTGGGTCAGTCTTCTTTACCAGCCAGCCTGCGTCGACCATTTTTGCCAGCAGTGGGGACCAGGGCCGCCTAAGCCTATCTGCGGCACAGCCACGATATACTCTGCATTCGCCTAACTGCCCAATGCCCGACCAATTCACGCAAATTGCTGCCACATCAAAATCGGCGGCAGTAGATGCCGCTGCCCTGGAATCTGCTTTGCGGCGCGAACTGCGCGGCGACGTGCGTTTTGACCGCGGCAGCCGAGCTCTCTATGCGACTGACGGCTCCAATTACCGGCAGATTCCAATCGGGGTAGTGCTGCCACGAGATGTGGACGACGTTCTCGCCACTGTCTTCATCGCACGACAATACGGAGCGCCAATCTTATGTCGCGGCGGCGGCACTTCTCTTGCCGGTCAATGCTGCAATGTTGCGGTGGTGCTCGACTTCTCCAAGTACATGGCGGAGATTCTCGAGATCGATCCCGTCCGCCGGATTGCCCGCGTTCAACCCGGCGTCATTCTCGACCACCTCCGCAATGCAGCTGAAAAACATCACCTCACTTTCGGCCCGGACCCCGCCTCTCACAACCGCTGCACGATCGGTGGAATGATCGGGAACAACTCCTGCGGCGTGCATTCCGTGATGGCCGGCAAGACCGATGACAACATCGAGGCGCTCGAGATTCTCGCTTACGACGGCCTGCGGATGAAAGTTGCACAGACAAGCGATGAAGAGATGGAGAAGATCACCGGAGAAGGCGGCCGCCGCGGGGAAATCTATGCGGGTCTCAGAACACTGCGTGACAAGTACGCCAAGCTCGTGCGCCGCCAGTATCCCGACATCCCGCGCCGCGTTTCAGGGTACAACCTGAATTATCTGCTGCCGGAAAATGGCTTTCACGTCGCCCGGGCGCTGGTCGGTTCCGAAGGCACGTGCGTCACGGTGCTCGAAGCTGACTGCAGATTAGTCGAGAGCCCGCCGGCCCGTGTCCTGCTCGCGATTGGCTGGCCGGATATTTTCCAGTGCGCCGATCATGTTCCCGATGTCATGTCTTACGGGCCGATTGGCCTCGAAGGTATGGACGATATTTTGGTCGAGCACACGCGACGCAAGGGA
Organism: Acidobacteriota bacterium; assembly: GCA_003224905.1. Taxonomy (GTDB): domain Bacteria; phylum Acidobacteriota; class Terriglobia; order Terriglobales; family Acidobacteriaceae; genus QIAA01. Next base: position 17,817 of record QIAA01000010.1, on the reverse strand, counting down.
ATTAACTCAGAGGGTCTGGCATTGCTGCCCCAAGGTGGCAGCTGGCTTCTGGCGGAGTTTGGCGCGGAGAAGGCCGCCGACGCTGAAGCCCCAGCTCACAAGCTGATGAACTCACTGAAGCGCGGCCCAACTCCAGCCAATATGCGCCTCTTCACCGACAAGCAACAGATGAAGCGCGTCTGGGAGGTTCGCGAGTCCAGCCTTGGAGTTCTCTCGCACGTGCCCGGCGAGGCGCTTACCTGGGAAGGGTGGGAGGATTCGGCTGTCGCTCCGGAAAAACTGGGAGCGTACCTTCGCGATCTCCACAAGCTTTTGGACAGGCATGGGCTCCAAAGCAGTCTGTATGGCCACTTCGGTCATGGCTGCGTGCACAATCGCATTAACTTCGATCTGCAATCGAAGGACGGTATCGTCCGTTTCCGAAAATTTATGGAAGATGCAACCGACCTGGTCGTCAGTTATGGTGGATCGCTGTCCGGCGAGCACGGAGATGGGCAGGCGCGCGCCGAGCTTTTGGAAAGAATGTTCGGGCCCGAACTGGTGCAAGCGTTCTGCGTGTTCAAGGCGATCTGGGATCCGGACTGGAAGATGAATCCCGGCAAGGTCGTCGAGCCAAATCGTCTGGATGAAAACCTGCGGTTAGGAGCCGACTATCGACCGTGGGAGCCTGGGACACATTTCCAATTTGCCCAGGATCGCGAAAGTATGGCGCATGCCATGTTGCGCTGCGTCGGGGTAGGAAAGTGCCGGCAATATGAAGGCGGCGTCATGTGCCCTAGTTTTCGCGTGACGCGCGAAGAGGAGCACTCGACTCGCGGGCGCGCACACCTGCTGTGGGAGATGATCAAAGGCGACACCATCCAAGACGGCTGGCGGAGTGAGGAAGTAAAGCAATCTCTCGATCTTTGCCTTTCCTGCAAGGGCTGCAAAAGCGAATGCCCGGTGGCGGTCGATGTCGCGACCTATAAAGCCGAGTTTCTCTCGCATTACTACGAAGGGCGATCACACCCCCGCTCCGCTCACGCGTTTGCGAATATCGATGTGTGGGCGCGGCTGGCTTCGCATGTTCCGGGATTAGTGAATCTCGTAGCACAAACCCCACTGTCGCGTGACATCGCGAAATTCATTGCGGGGATGCCTCGGCAAAGAAAAATCCCTGCTTTCGCGCGGGAGACGTTCCTCGACTGGTTTCGTCGTCGGCCGGTGAAAAGTGCCGAGCTTCGTTCGGCCGGACAGCGTGAGGTCACACTGTGGCCCGACACATTCAACAACTACTTCCACCCAGAGACCGCCGCCGCCGCCGTCGACGTCTTGGAAGCAGCCGGATTTGGGGTGAGACTCCCCTCGCAGCTCCTGTGCTGCGGGCGTCCGCTCTATGACTTTGGCATGCTCGAACGCGCCAAGCGCGTGTTGCAGCAAATTCTCAATGTCCTCGCGCCCGAGATCACTAGCGGCGTACCCATAGTCGTGCTTGAGCCCAGCTGCGCCGCGGTTTTTCGTGACGAACTGATCAATCTCTTTCCCGGCGACGAGCGCGCGCACAAACTTTCTCAGCAAACATTTCTTCTCAGCGAATTCCTGGAGAAGGTCGCTCACGACTTCGTGCTGCCGCAACTGCAGCGCAGGGCGTTGCTTCACGGTCATTGTCATCACAAGTCGCTCATGAAAATGACCGACGAAGAATCCGTCTTGCGGCGCTTGGGGCTGGATTATTACCAACCCGCGCCCGGTTGTTGCGGCATGGCCGGTTCCTTCGGTTTTGAGAAGCAGAAATATGAAGTCTCGCTCGCTATCGGCGAGCTTGAACTTCTACCCGCCGTCCGCAAGGCACCGTCCGATTGCCTCATCATTGCCGATGGGTTCAGTTGCCGCGAGCAAATCTCTCAATGCACAGGGCGCGCTACGCTTCACCTTGCGCAGGTAATACAGACGGCTCTCCGGAGCCCGACGGGGGTTTAGAGACGAGCGCCCCCGCCTACATTCTTCGGCGCCACAACAAAGAATCAGCAGCAGTTAACTGTGGTTAATCCGTTCTATAATCCAACTGGATGATTACGGTTTCGAAGGAAGACTATCTAAAGGCGATTCTTGAGGCCGAGAGTGAAGGTGAAAGTGTCATTTCAGCCACGCTGGCGCACTGGCTTTCAGTATCACCACCTGCGGTTACGATGGCAGTTCGCCGTTTGAAACGAGACGGTCTGGTTCGTGTGAAGGTGAAGGGCGGCATCCGTTTGACTGCGGCAGGCCGGAAAATCGCAGGCAAGCTCGCGTTACGGCATCATCTTATTGAGCGAATGCTGGCAGAAATATTCGGCATGGAGTGGTACAAGGTTCATGATGAGGCGGAGCGGATGGAGCATGCGGTTTCGCCGGACTTTGAGGCAAAGTTGCTGTATAAGCTGGGCCGGGGCGGCAGTTGCCCTCACGGAAATCTCAGCGAGCTGGAAAGTCCGAAAACCCGGCAGCGCAGGGGGTTGCTGCTGCTGGCGAATGCGCTGGAAGGTAGGGCGTATTTGGTCAGCGGTATTTATGAGCGCGACCGCAATCTGCTGGAATTTCTTGATGCGCGAGGCATCCAGCCCGGTGCAAAGCTGCAATTACTTGCGCGGAATTACGATCAAACTCTCTCGATTCGCACCAACGCCGGCGCCGCAGTGCTGGGGCGCCCTGCAGCTGAGAAAATCTGGGTCAAGGCTGCACAGCAACTGGTCTAAAATAGTTAACTATAGTTAACCTGGACTCATGTATATTTACTGAGTTCCTGCCTGTACGCAGCGAGGTAGTGAAAAGGTCCAATGAGTACGCCGAGTGGTGAAGCTCGCAGAAGCACTCCTGTAAACGCCTTCACTATCGAGAGTTTGGCCGAAGGCCACCTGTCTTTGGAAGGCGTGCACGGTACCGTGCAGGTCCCCGATTACCAGGCTGGCTTCTGGCAACAATGGCGGGCTTTCGTCGGTCCCGCAATTCTGGTCAGCGTCGGTTACATGGATCCGGGGAACTGGGGAACGGATCTGCAGGCAGGGGCACGCTTCAAGTACGGCCTCTTGTGGGTGGTTGCCCTGGCCAGCATTATGGCGATTTTCATGCAGATCATCTCCGCCCGTTTGGGCGTCGTGACGGGAAAGGATCTCGCCCAATGCTGCCGTGACTGGTATCCGAAATGGACGCGCTGGCCTAACTGGCTGATCAGCGAAGTGGCCATTGGAGCCTGCGATCTGGCCGAAGTCCTGGGCAGCGCCGTCGCGCTTAATTTGATGTTCCATATTCCGCTGTTCTGGGCGGTGATTATCACTGGCTTGGATGTGCTGCTGCTGCTGGCATTGCAACGCTACGGCATGCGTACGGTCGAGTCCGTGATCTTAGTACTGATCGCGACCATCGCCGTTTGCTACTTCATTGAGATCTTCGTTCTGCCGCAGACGCGGCCAAGCTTCCTGGAGATGGGAAGCGCGCTGCTTACGCCACGCTTGCGTCAAGCCGGCATGTTGTACGTGGCCATCGGGATTATCGGCGCAACGGTAATGCCCCATAACCTTTATTTGCATTCCGCGCTGGTGCAAAGCCGCAAGCTGCAGAAAGACGAGCCATCGATTCGACGCGCTATCCAGTTCAACACGATTGATTCCATCGCGGCGCTCTCGGTGGCGTTTTTCATCAATGCTGCGATTCTGGTGCTCGCCGCAATCGTGTTCTACGGAAAAGCAAGCGTTGTCGTCTCGAGTGGCCAGGTAGTGCACTTCACAGCAGCCAGCGATTGGATTCGCGTCGCTTACTTAACCTTGGCGCCATTGCTTGGAACTGCATTCGCCAGCACATTGTTTGCCATCGCGCTGCTGGCTAGCGGCCAGAGCAGCACCATCACCGGCACTCTGGCGGGACAAGTTGTTATGGAAGGCTTCATGCATTGGCGAATCAAGCCCTGGTTGCGCCGTCTCATAACACGGTTGCTTGCAATCTTGCCGGCGGTCTTTATTATCGGAGTGCGAGGCGAGGGCAGCGTTACCGATCTGCTGACACTGAGCCAGGTCGTTTTGGCGTTGCAGCTTCCATTTGCGATGTTTCCTTTGTTGCATTTCACGAGTTCCAGGAAACGAATGGGAGCCTGGAAAAACGGCCGCTTCCTGCTGGTCGCCGCCTGGACGAGTGCTATTCTGATCACCGCAATGGACGTCTCTGGCCTGCCAGAATCGCTCCGGGCCGCGTGGCAGGTGATCACGGGCAGCTAATCAACGCAATTATGTACGGCACTATACTAGTGACGCTGGACGGCACCTCGACGGACCGGGCGATCATTGACCACATAAAGCAACTGGCAATTCTCGCGCACAGCCGTGTGGTATTGCTCCATGTCGCGGATGGGTGGGCAGCCCGAACTTATGGTCCGGACGCGGTTAGTCCAGAGATTTCCGAAGACACCGAGTATCTAAAGAATGTTTTGGCAGAGTTCCAGGCGGCCAGGATTCCTGCACAGGCCGAACTGGCCTTCGGTGAGCCCGACAAGGAAATTGTCAAATGGGTGGAACAGAAGGGCTGTGATCTCGTGGCCATGAGTACCCACGGACACCGCTTCCTTGCTGACATGTTTCTCGGGACCACCGCCACCCGTGTTCAGCACAGCATCAGCGTGCCCGTCCTCCTGCTTAGGGCGAAATAAGACCCGTGCTCCCGCGTGGGTCTTCCACTACCCCAACACTCCAACAGAAGACTAAACTAAAGACGTATGAATAGCTTCAATGCGCGCGGCACGCTTAAGGTTGGAACAAAGGAATACGAAATCTACCGTCTTGATGCGCTGGATACGCAGGGCATCTCGACGAAGCATCTTCCGTACTGCATGCGAATTCTTCTGGAAAACCTGCTGCGTACGGAAGATGGTCGCAACGTAAAGGCAAATCACATTCGCGCACTCGCTGGCTGGAGCGGTACATTCAAATCGGATAAAGAGATTGCCTTTACTCCCAGCCGGGTATTGCTCCAGGACTTTACCGGCGTCCCCGCCATCGTGGATCTCGCGGCCATGCGCGACGCCATGAAGCGGCTCTCGGGCGATCCAAGTCTCATAAATCCATTGCAGCCAGCGGAATTGGTGATTGATCACTCCGTGCAAGTCGATGAATTCGGCACTCCGCAAGCTTTTCAGTTCAATGCCGAACTGGAGTTCATACGCAATCGTGAGCGCTATGCGTTCCTTCGCTGGGGGCAGAGTGCGTTTCGCAATCTTGCCATCGTTCCGCCGGACACCGGCATCGTGCACCAGGTAAACCTCGAGTATCTCGCTCGAGTCGTGTTCGTGAATGAGACAAATGGAAGACGAGTAGCCTATCCGGACACACTCGTCGGCACTGACTCCCACACCACGATGATCAATGGACTCGGCGTTCTTGGCTGGGGCGTCGGCGGCATTGAGGCAGAAGCCGCAATGCTCGGCCAACCGGTTTCGATGGTGATTCCTCCTGTCGTTGGGGTGAAATTGGCCGGTCGGCTGCCGGAAGGCGCTACCGCAACCGACCTCGTGCTTACTATCACCGAGATGCTGCGCAAGCACGGTGTGGTAGGGAAATTCGTCGAATACTTCGGGCCTGGGTTAAAAGAGTTGCCTTTGGCTGATCGCGCGACTATCGCCAACATGTCTCCGGAATACGGCGCCACCTGCGGGATTTTCCCTGTAGATAGAGAATCGCTTAATTACTTACGGCTTACCGGACGCTCGGACGAACAGATCGCCCTGGTCGACGCTTACTGCCGTGAACAAGGGCTTTTTCATGACGAGAACACTCCCGAGGCGGAGTATTCCGAGTTGCTGATGCTGGATTTGGCTACGGTCGAACCGAGCCTTGCCGGGCCCAAGCGCCCCCAGGATCGCGTGCCGCTCTCCAAAGCGCGGGAGTCGTTCGAGCAGGCGCTGCCAACCCTGCTCAAGCCTGGGAAAGGCAGTCATGCGCCGGCTTCCGGCAACGGACATCTGCATCATGGCAGCGTCGTCATTGCGGCCATTACCAGCTGCACCAATACTTCAAATCCCTCCGTGATGATCGCAGCAGGTCTGCTCGCAAAGAAGGCAGTCGAGCGAGGATTGCAAGTTCCCAGCTGGGTCAAGACCTCGCTGGCGCCGGGTTCAAAAGTAGTACGTGACTACCTGGAGCAGGCCGGCCTGACGCCTTTTCTCGAAAAATTGAAGTTCCACATCGTCGGTTACGGCTGCACTACTTGCATCGGAAACTCTGGGCCGCTGCCACCGGAAATTTCGCAGGTTATCGATGAAAAAGATCTGGTCGTCGCTTCGGTTCTGTCTGGGAACCGCAACTTCGAGGGCCGCATCAATCCCGATGTGCGCGCCAATTACCTGATGTCCCCACCCCTGGTGGTTGCATTTGCTTTGGCGGGACGCGTGGATGTTGACCTGCGCAAGGATCCAATCGGTCAGGGCAAAGATGGAAAGCCTGTCTATCTCACTGAGATCTGGCCGTCACAGGCGGAAGTTGCGGCAGTAATCAGCAAGTCCATCTCATCGGACATGTTCCGGCGAAGCTACGGTGAGGTCTATCGCGGTGATGATCGCTGGCGTGGCTTAGCGGTGCCCAAGGGAGAAACTTACGCGTGGGAGAAGGATTCCACTTACATACGCCTCGCACCTTATTTCGATGAAATGACTGTTGAGCCGCGCTCGGTCGAGGACGTTCGTGGCGCCCGTGTGCTGGCGGTGCTTGGCGATAGCGTCACTACCGATCACATATCGCCGGCCGGTTCCATTAAGAAGGACAGCCCCGCCGGAAAGTATCTCATCGACCATGGCGTCAAGCCCGCGGACTTCAATTCCTACGGCTCGCGGCGCGGTAATCACGAAGTCATGGTTCGCGGCACGTTCGCCAATGTGCGGCTGCGGAACAAAATCGTGCCGAACCTCGAAGGCGGATTCACCAAACATCTTCCTGACGGCGCGGAGATGAGCATCTTCGAAGCCTCGGAGAAGTATCTGGCTGAAAAGGTGCCACTGCTGATTATCGCGGGAAAAGAATACGGATCGGGTTCTTCAAGAGACTGGGCAGCCAAGGGTCCGCTGCTGCTGGGAGTGCGTGCTGTGATCGCCGAGAGCTACGAACGAATCCACCGCTCGAATCTGGTGGGCATGGGCATTCTGCCTCTGCAATTTCTACCAGGGGAGAACGCGGAATCATTGCAGCTCGAGGGAGAAGAGATTTTCGAGATTACCGGAATTCCTGATCTGATCGGCAACTTCAGTCCGGGCCGTCAACTCAGTGTCCGCGCCACGCTGAATGGAAAGAGCAAACAGTTTCTCGCCACGCTCCGCATCGACACGCCGCAGGAAGCTCAGTACTACGCCAATGGTGGCATTCTTCAATATGTTCTGCGGCAGTTATTGGCGCACCAGCCGAAGGGTGTGCACGCGTAAGAGATTCAGGTTCAGAGCGCAATGGCTACGCCCGTGCAGCCAGGGCCTTGCCGGAGACTTGGGCTTTCAATTCCGGTGAAGCTTTGAGGACCAAGCCACACAGATTGCAACGCGTCGAGTAGCTGCTTCCAAAGGGAATCACGGGTATGAAGAACAAGGTGAACCAGCGCTGTGACTCGATGGCGCTGTGGACCGTCTGCCGGCCGCATTTCGAACATGTTCGCTCGAATTGTCCGATTACCTTTGCCTGGCGCCGCAGGCCGAAAAGGAAAAACATAGTCGCAGCTCCGTAGTAAGCCGAAGTTAGCCCAAATTGCGCTGGACTATATCACCCAGTTTTCCGAATAGCACTGGTACCAGGGTGTTAGCACTTGCGACTCGTTGTTGGCGGCGCTGATCAACTGAGAGGCCGTTAGATCGCTGATCGGCGCGCCACCCCGTCACAATTCGACTGCTATAATCAAAGTTTCTTTCATGCCCACGAAGCGTCTGATTCGTTCCACTACAGTCCTGTGTGTTCGCCGGAACGGCAATGTCGTCATGGCCGGAGACGGACAGGTGACTTTGGGAGAAGGGATTATCAAGCACTCGGCGAAGAAAATCCGGCGGCTTTATCAAGATAAGATTCTGGCCGGGTTTGCGGGCTCAACGGCCGATGCTTTCTCGCTGTTTAGCCGCTTCGAGTCGAAACTTGAGCAGTATCACGGCAATCTCGGCCGAGCGGCAGTGGAATTGGCGAAAGACTGGCGCACTGACAAGTTTCTACGACATCTGGAAGCGCTTCTGTTGGTTTCCGACAAGGACCAAACATTTTTGCTCAGCGGTCAAGGCGATGTGATTGAGCCGGATAGTGGGATTGCTGCAATTGGCAGCGGAGGGCCTTATGCCCAGGCGGCGGCCCAAGCGTTGGCTGAGCACACGCAGCTTGCTGCCCGTCAGATCGCAGAGGAAGCGATGAAGATTGCGGGCAAAATGTGCATCTATACCAATGACAAGGTGACCATCGAAGAGCTTTAAACCCGTCGTTGGGGGTTCGTCGTTGGTCGTTCGCTTCGAGTGCGAATGGGCAACGACGAACGAGCAACAACGAACGACTGATTTTTATGGCTATCTATTTACCAGCTACCGCTGAAGAAACCTCCACTACGCTTGACGAGCTCACGCCGCGAGAGATTGTGTCTGAATTGGACAAATATGTTATCGGCCAGAAAGATGCCAAGCGCGCGGTCGCTATCGCATTGCGCAACCGCATGCGTCGCCAGAAACTGCCTGAGGACATGGCCGATGAAGTGATCCCAAAGAACATCATTATGATTGGGCCAACCGGCGTGGGTAAGACCGAGATTGCCCGTCGGTTGGCGAAGCTGGCCAACTCCCCGTTTTTGAAAGTCGAGGCTTCGAAGTTTACCGAGGTCGGTTACGTCGGGCGTGATGTGGAATCGATGATCCGCGATCTGGTGGAAATCGCGATTGAGAATGTTCGGGAAGAAAAGCTGGAAGATGTATCTGATAAAGCGGAATTGAACGCCGAAGAGCGTCTCTTGGATATTCTCCTGCCACCCACGGCGCCTCGGCCTACTGATACTAGTGCTGGGGGCGTAGTGCTTGACGGTACCACTGCCGTGACCGAATCTCAGAGCCGCACGAGGGAAAAACTCCGGCAGCAGCTGCGCGAGGGCAAGCTTGATGATCGCATGGTGGAAATCGACGTCCGGGAGCGCAATTTCCCTTCCTTCGAGATCATCTCCAATCAGGGGGTCGAGGAGATGGACGTCAATATCAAGGACATGCTTCCCAACATCTTCGGCCAGCGCACCAAGAAGCGGAAGATGAAGGTCAATGAGGCATTCGAGTACCTGATTCAGGAAGAAGAGCAGCGCCTCATTGATATGGATCAGGTCACGCGAATGGCGATTGATCGGGTGGAGGATGCAGGAATCATCTTCCTGGATGAGATAGATAAGATCGCCGGCCGCGAAAGCGGCCATGGTCCGGATGTTTCGCGAGAGGGCGTACAGCGGGACATTTTGCCCGTAGTTGAAGGGACTACCGTGAACACGCGGTACGGAATGGTGCGCACGGATCACATCTTGTTCATCGCTGCGGGCGCCTTCCACGTCTCCAAGCCCAGCGATTTAATTCCCGAACTGCAGGGGCGCTTCCCGATTCGTGTGGAATTGAAGTCCCTCACGATGGATGATTTCATCCGCATTCTCACTGAACCCAAATCATCTCTGGTCAAGCAGTACACTGCCCTGCTTGAAACCGAGGGTGTGAAGTTGGAATTCACTCGCGAATCCCTCGAGGAAGTAGCCCACTTTGCGTTCCGTGTGAATGAAGGCACTGAAAATATCGGCGCACGTCGTCTGCATACAATTATGGAAAGAGTGCTGGATCAGATCAGCTTCGACGCGCCTGAGAGGAAAGGTGAGCACATCAAAATCGACGCTGATTACGTGCGCCAGATGCTGGCGGACATTGTGAAGGATCAGGATCTGAGTCGCTATATCCTATAAGTAAGCTCTGACTGACTCTGTGGCTGATTCTGTGTTCCTCTGTGCCCTTTGTGGTAAGGATATTGAACGCCACAGAACCAGAGCTTTTTTTCAAGCAGCATCAGTACGCCTTCAAAAAGAAATACACCGTCATGACTACTCCGACCACCACCACGAATCCCCTAACCCATGACTGCGGGAGTTTCAGCGCATAATGCGCGCCGAAGTATCCTCCTACTATGGCCCCAGCGGTGGTCACGACTGCCTGCGGCCAGTAGATCGCTCGTGCCACCACAAACGTCACCACCGCCACTCCGTTGATCACGCTCCCGAGCACGCTCTTCAGGGCGTTCATGGCGTGAATGTCCACCATGCCGATAGCGGCCAGCATCGCAAGATTGACAATTCCAAGCCCGCCCCCGAAATAGCCACCATAGACCGCGACGATTAATTCAAAAACCGAGGCGCCCACAATGGCTGCGCTTGTCGCTTCCTGGCTGACGCTCGACGGCCGGTTTCCAGCCAATTTCTTCGCGAAGATAAAGAGTAGTGTGGCTGCGAGCATGAGCCAGGGAACTACGCGCATGAAGGTGTGGGGAGGCGTCTTCAGCAACAAGAACGCGCCGGCAAGGCCACCGATCAGGCTCGTGACCAGCAGTGGAATCATGATGCGCATGGGTATGCTCAGGCGTTTGCGGTAGGCTCCGCCGCTGGCGATGATCCCGGTCCACAGGGCTACGCTATTCGTGGTGTTGGCAGGAATCGGAGGCACGCCAGTGAACAGCAGCGCCGGGAAGCCGATGAAGCTGCCGCCTCCAGCCACGGCATTGAGCGCTCCGCCGAGCATGCCGGCTACGAAGAGAAAAACAGCTTGCCAGAAGGTCAAGCATAATGTGTAACACGTGCGTCAACACCGGCCTCCGAGATCACCCCTAACGTGCCCTCGTAACTTTTCCTCTCCTCGCCCGTCTACCATTTCACCGGAGGAACCATGCCCCGAACTTTGCCAATGATTATCGGCATCTCGATGTTGTTAATTGTGAATGGAATGGGGCAGGAGCCAGCAAACCCGTCGAGCCCGGCGTCGAAAGCCGCCTGCTCCGAGCCTGAGCAGAAGCAACTTGATTTCTGGGTTGGCGATTGGGATCTCACCTGGCCGGGCGGAAAAATCAGGCGAACAAGGTCATGGAACCAACTCCATCCGCCGCGTGATGGATGGATGCGTTGTGGAAGAGAATTTCTCCGGTGGCGATTCGATGCCCCTGCGTGGCATGAGTCTCTCCACCTTCGATGCACGGGCACAAAAATGGAAACAGACATGGGTTGACAATGAAGGCGGCTATCTGGACTTCGTTGGAGAATTCAGGGATGGACACATGATTCTTGCCAGAGAGGCAGCCAAAGACCGTAGGCAAGTTCTGCAGCGCATGGTGTTCAAAAACATCAGCGCAAAAGATCTCGACTGGAGTTGGGAGCGATCATTGGATGGCGGGAAAACCTGGCAGGTAGTGTGGCCCATTCACTACAAGCGCAAGATCTAGTTCGAAGGAAAGAGACGTGCGGCCATTCAAGCCGCACGTCTTCCAATCACTGACAACCGATGAAGTCCAGGTTATGTGCCGTTGCGGAGCCTGCAGGCAAGACCGTCAGCGGTGTGTTCCCGCTGGTCGCACTCGTCTGCTGCGGCGAGTTGCTGCAGTCGGATTGTCCCGCCGAACCAGGCACGAACGCAGCGGCGTCGATGGTATAGTCGCCCGACGCGCTCCCCGATGCAGTCGGATTCTGGTTCCCTGAAACGAAGGCGCCCACTGCAGGATTCGTGCCCGGAACCGCCAACGTATACGAGACGCAATCTGTACTGGGAGGACAAGTCCCCGCAGCCGTGGCGAGCGTCGCCGTGGCCGAGGATTGCTCAGCAAGGGGAACCGTGATCAGAGTGTTGTTGCCGATCGACTGCAACGCCGAAAGAGAGATATCAGCCGCTGTCCCGGCATTGTCCGTACTGGTCGTGACCTGGCCGGTAATTGAGGCCGGAAGAGCTGCCGGTGTAAGCGGAACTGTGCCGAGCACATTCCCGGGGTGAACATCGGTTACGGCTGTCGCCGCGTAGGTGTTCCCTAGTCCATTCACAGCGATCGCTACGATGTCATAGGTTCCAGCCGGAACCGGACAGAAGGCGAATCCGCCGTTGGAACTGGCTACGGTTTCCATCACAACCCGGTCCACGCCGTTAGGATCTTTTTGCTCCAGTGCAACGATCGTAGTCCCACCTGCGATCGCCTGTTGAGTGTTTTTATCTATAATCGTCCCGCTGATGGAAGCCCCGGTCGACTGCGTTTCTACTTCGCCCGCATGCAGCACCGGCTTCAGGCGATACTTGCCGCTACCCTGCACGACTATCGACGCGCAGGCATTGAAATCAATGTTGAGGTCCTTGGTTTCTCCTGCCCCGATCGTAAACTCGCCTCCTGCCATCTGGCCCGACGGAATCTTGATGCCGGTCTTCGTTTCCGAAGACAGCTGCAACGCCTGCGGAGTATTGCTCGGGTCGCTGGTCAACATCACGCAGTTGGCGAAACTTCCGCATTTGTTGTTGCTTACACTGACGTTGTCTGCGGCCAGAAATATGCGCAGCTGTTGGTAATGTCCGGCCGGAATTCCAGCAGAGCCAAGCATCGCCAGGAAGCATTGATTAGAAACCCCCAACAAATCAACCTGCACAGGATTGCCGCTGAGATCCTTCGTGAGGTCGAGCCATCCCGAGTCGTTCGGCGACGCGCTGTCGCTCTGGTGAATTTTCACGTCCGTAACCGTCACATAAATATGGCGAAACGGGCCTTGAGGCGCGGCACACGTTGCCGGATCGCTCATGGAAGTGTTCACGGTGCCGTTCTGCCGCCCGCCTCCGCAGCTTACCAACAAGAGCGCGGACACGATAATTGCAGTTACGACAAGGAGAATTCGGGTATTCGACATGTGGATTGGCTCTCCCGGGGTTAGAAATCTCTAATCCATTCCAGCAGAGCCAGCTTGAAAACGCATGTTACCGAGGGCCAATGGGTGGGACATTCCTTCTTGAGCCCTTAAACTGTGCGGATTACCGGAAAGAATGGGACTTACTTCGCGGGAAACGACTCGATCGTCTGGATGTGAACTGTATTGCTGTGCTGGTCAAGAGTTCCCATGATCTTCACGTTTTGACCGTCATAGGCTCTGGCTTGCGCCGAATCGTCCAGTTTGTATTGCAGATCTCCAGCCCGCAGCACGTACGTATTTCCCTGGTGTCTCACTGCGCCCAGGAAGGGGCGCAACTTTGAAGGATGGGTTCGTGACAGCGCCTCACTGGTGCTCGGCGTCTGACCTTCATCCGGCGGACGCTTGGCGCTGGGCGCCGTTTGCGCCAGCGCCGCAGTCACAAAAAGCGTCGCAATCAGTGTGTGCATGATCCGCACTTGTTCATAAGCAAGGCGCACAAATGCTGTCCCGAACCGTCTAACGTTCAGCTCAGAGCAGCTCCAAAAACTTGAATGATGCTCCCTACATGCCGTAGGTCCCGGTAGCCGGTTCGGTCTCGCGAGTGAAGCGGTTCTGTATCTTTCTGCGCGTCTCCTCGCCGCTAGCCGGTGCCAGCAGCATACCGACGCCCACGCCGATACCGATACCAATGAGCAGCGAGACTCCGGCATTCAGGCCAGGGTGATCTTCCCCCCTCAGCACGTCGCTGGCACGGCTGACGCGCTCAGAGGCGGTATCATATGTATCGCGAGCCCGGCCGCGAATGTCGTCGACGCCTTCGGCAAAGCGATCCCGCAGCGAATCCAGCAGATAAAGTCCCGTACCCAACAGCACGTTGGTAAGAATGTTTTCTTTGCGCAGCCTCATGGTTCAATACCTCCGTTGATAATTTTGCAACCTATGGAGATGCATAAATAACCTTAGACGTTGGCGGACAAATTTGCACACAGCAATTTCGCAACAATTGAAGTCTGGCGGGACGCTACTTCCTATTTTAGGCCTTCAACCAGGTAAAGGTCGGCGAGCATGCGGTGATATCCATAAACGCAGCTCTTGGCATCGGGAGTCAACAGGATAGGCCCAATATTCTCGACGCCTGCGGGATCAGAGGGCATCAGCTGCTTCCAGAAAGTCCGCTGCCCCGTTTGCAAATCGATACGATTTACACGAGCCGGCAATTCGCCGGGTTGGTAGACATATAAGGAACGATTGTCCGCGCCCCAGGTGACGGGTTGCTCTCCTGGCTGGAAGCTGGGAATGACTCGGGGATCTCCGCCATTGACTGGGTATAAATATCCCTTCTGGTCTGGGCCGATGCCGGCAACCCATTGACCATCGGGAGAAATCATGAACGCAGTGCCCTGCACACCTTCCTGAGTGATTGCCTGGCTCTTTTCGGAAGCAAGGTCCAGCACATAGAGCTTGACGCCTTTTCCAGGCTCGTTACCGGAAAACAAAATTCGTTTCTGATCGGGAAACCAATGCGCCCAACTATGATTGATGGAATCGTGGGTCAGGTCCTTGGGTTCTCCGGCACCGGTATTCAATAGCTTGAGCTGAGAGGGCGAGCCCTGGGTTTGCGCGATAACCCACTTACCGTCCGGCGACAAAGCCACCGCTCCACCTTCCCCGAGTAAGACGGCCGCAGAACCATCGGTCTTGCGAAAGTACACGGCATAAGTCAAGCCGCCGGATTTTGAGTAGTCGAGCGCCCCGCCACCGCCTTCTTCATCAAAAAGTAGCGTCTTGCCGTCGGCTGACAGATCCGCGGGATATGAATAGTCTAGCCAGGAAAGCTCATGTTCTTTGGAATCCGCGGCAACACCCATTAGCTCTCGGCGCCAACTGGCTCGCATGAGGAGCACGCGTCCGTCCTTAGCGATATCCAACAACATCAAGGCCCCGGGCAGACGCAACACCATTCTTTGCTTGCCATCAAGTGTGACTGCATACAAGGTGCGGTCGGTCCCGGTCTTACTGGCAGTGAACCATACTTCCGAAGAATCGGCGGACCATGCCAATCCCTGGATCGTGAACCACTCGCCTGTCAAGTCCTTTTTCTTGCCTGCAAGATCAACTACTGAAAGCGTGCCTCTGTCGTCTCCTTGGACTGGGTGGTCTGCAAACGCGATCAGATCTCCTTTGGGAGAGACCCGAGGATGACCAATCCAGCCTCCAGTCTGGTAGAGCGGTTTGCCAATTGGAAACTCCAGCCGGTTCATTCCACCGAAATCACGAACCACCAGGAAATTGGCTCCATCCCTCGACCAGTCTGCCCACTGCACATGCTCGAGGACTTCACGTGGAGCTCCGCCAGCCAGCGGAGCGCGGGCAAGGGTGCCCATGCTGACCCAGGTGCCGATGGCTTTGCTGTCGAGCAAAACCGCCATTTCGGCGCTGCCGGAAACTGCCATCAACTGCGTACGGCTCAGGCCCATGGACCGCGACTCAGGAGCCTCGGGCCGGGCGGTGAAAACATCGAGCGGATTGCCCTGCCACGCCGCGCTGTACAGAATGGTGTGTCCATCTGGAGCGAATCGCGCGGAACGAATGCTGCCGCGGCGGAACGTAAGCTGCCGGTAGAGTGGCGGGCTCACCGGTACGGCGCTGAAAATCAGCTTGCCGGCGAATAAACCTAGTCCCAGCGCGACCAGAGTAACGAACGCTAGAATCGCGACGCTTGGGAGCTTCTTGGGCTTCGCGAGTGCTGGGATCGCTAACACGCCGGTTGTTGGTGTCGAACCGGATTCGACCGCGATCGTATTGCTGCGCGACGAGTCCAGCGCACGCTGCAGGCGTTTCAAGTCAGCGCGCATTTCGGCTGCCGTCTGGCAGCGCATGTCGCGATCTTTTTCCAGCGCCTTGCTGATGATCTCTTCGAGCTTCGCGGGAAGTTCCGGATTCAGCCGAATCGGCGTGGTCGGAGCGCGATTGAGAATGGCCTCAGTGATGACTGCAGAAGTTTCTCCGCGGAATGGCAGAACACCGGTAGCCATCTCGTAAAGCACAATCCCGAAGGAAAACAGGTCCGTGCGGCCGTCCAGTTCCTTGCCGCGCAACTGCTCAGGCGACATATAGGACATCGTGCCCACCGCAGTCCCCGGGTTCGTCAAGTCGAGCTGCGTGAGATCGGCCTTCGTCTGTTCGTCGCCGACTGGCTTGTTGGACGTAATCTTTGCGAGGCCGAAATCCAGCACCTTGGCGTTGCCCCGATCAGTTATGAAGATGTTGGCCGGCTTGATATCGCGATGCACGATGCCTTTGGCGTGCGCCGCATCCAGCGCATCCGCGACCTCTATGCCTACCTTCAGAATGCGTTCCAGTTCCAGCGGGCGGTTCTGAATCAGGTGCTTAAGAGTCTTGCCGCTGAGGTACTCCATGACGATGAACAGCCGGTTTTCATGCTGTCCAATTTCATGGACCGTGCAGATGTTGGGGTGATTAAGCGACGACGCAGCCCGCGCCTCCCGACGAAACCGCTCCAGCGCCTGAGGCTCCTGGCACACATCTTCCGGAAGGAACTTGAGCGCGACAAACCGTCCGAGGGAGGTGTCTTCGGCCTTGTAAACCACGCCCATTCCGCCGCCACCGATGGCTTCCAGGACGCGGTAATGGGAGATGGTCTGGCCGATCAAGGCTTGCTGCGCAACCGACATTGGCAGCTAATCTTAGGTGGCTTCGGGTAGGGAGTCAATTGGAATGGCGGCAATAATATACTTGGCAAAATGACTAGTAGAGGTTAGGCTTGGGCCTGCCGTGACAGGGATGGGTAGTTGTTCTTTTAGCCAGTACTTTTGGCTGGTTTTGATGCGTTGGTGGGTCTGACTGGAACAGCGGCAGAACTCGCTGGCACCCTCTGGGCCGGGACAGAAACCAGTTTGGTTTTTTCGATCAGGTTACGCGTTATTTCGTAGCGCTCGTCACAAGCTTGCAAGAGTTCGTCGTGTCGGGAATTAGGAGAATAGTAAACGACCACCACGACCCCGGAATCTCTGGCAGATTCGATGGCTGGGACTAAGTCGCTGTCCCCCGTGATAATGATCGCTTTTTCGATTTGTTGCTGCGCGCTCATTCGCACCAAGTCAACAGCCATCAAAATATCAACGCGCTTCTGTTTATATTCGTTTCCAATGCGCTGGAGTTTTCCTTGGCGAAACTGGAAACGAGGGAGTTTCTTGAGATTGAAGATGAATGAATCCATCGCAGCGTGACGAGTTCTTTCCTCTGGCGTAGGGTTAGTGCTTTGAAATGGCATACAGTGGTAGTAGTAGGTTCGTAGCCGTTCCATCTGGCCAGCCAACTCATCGCCAAGCTTTCCAATATCGACTCGGACATTGCCGTAGTCATCGGACTGTACTCGATCCAGATAACCACCATCTATGAGAACCGCGCATCGCGCCATGAGAAACTCCAAAGACGTGCAAAAGAACAGCAAAAAGGGCACCCCGCAGGATGCCCTTTGACTATACCGTTAGCCGCCCTCCCTTAGAAGAACGGTGCTTATAATTCCTGCAAGTATAGATGCGATATGAGAAAAAAGGGTTCATGGCATAAATACTCATTGAAAATAAAGGAATTACAGTTGTTGACACCATATGTAGTGTGACTCATTTTCGGTGCATAAGCTGTGGAAGTATGGTTGTAAAATAGGGGTAGTGGTACAAAAGCGTGTTGCTGATACCAGAACTACCGAATGTACTGTATCGAACAGAGTAGTGAGTCGGTGCTACCATTTTCATGGTCCCTGATGAGGTCATGCTATGAATTCCCCCGACCTAGAGCAGATCAAGAAGGAACTCCTCCAGCTCATCTGGCAGCAAATCGCTACCCTAGAAAATCACGGCTTTGCCAGCGCAAGCATCGCGGAACTTCAGGAGTTTGACGCCCGACGTGAGC
>QIAA01000009.1 GCA_003224905.1 Acidobacteriota bacterium | reverse complement strand
AGCTAAACTCGCGGCTAGCAGATGCGAACCCTGCCAGATCCTCCGATGGCGAGTGCCAAGTTTCACGGCAAGTAAGGAGGTTGGTTTGGGGGTCAACTCGCCACATCTCAGCGAATTTCCAGTCAAGGCATTCGCAGATCGATTGAAGCAATCGCGGCGTGGCGTCGGCGATTGAACCAGCCTCTGATAATATACGCGTAACTGCATGTTGGGTATTGCGCCGGGATTCGGCCCGCCTGCGCTCGGTCACGTCGCGAATAATACCGGTGAACAGGCGCCTGTGACCTACCCTGGATTCGGCAAAAGATAGATCCACAAAAATCTGTCTTCCACTCTTGTGCATTCCGGGGAAAGAAGCAGAATTCCAAGAGAAGGTTCTCTTGTCTGTGTCTAGATACCGATGCATGCCTTCTTCGTGGCGTCGTCGCAGAGATTCAGGCATTAGAACCGTGAGTTTCCGGCCGATTAATTCCTTCGGAGTGTAACCGAACACCCTTTCCACAGCGGCATTGCTGAAGAGAATCGTGCTCGTTTCGTCTATCGTCACGATTACATCGCTCGCGGACTCGGCCACAATCCGATAACGCTTCTCGCTCTCACGCAATGCTTCCTCGGCCTGTTTCCGCTCGGTAATGTCCCGGATGTAGCTCAGGCAATGTACGGGTCTTCCGTCACGGTCCGTAACGAGCGTAACGTTAACGTAAACCCAGACGATGGAACGATCTTTACGCAAGTAACGTTTCTCCAAATCAAAAGACTTTATTTCTCCCCGAATGAGCCGCTGGCGCTGGCGCCAGTTGAGATCGACATCGTCGGGATGCGTAAGCTCCTGAAAGCTGCGTCCCAGGAGTTCTTCTTCCGTGTAACCGAGCAGTTCACAAAGTGTCGGCGGGACTTTGAGCCAGCGCCCCTCAAGGTCGGTGTGAGTCACCATCACCAGCGAGACCTTTTCGGTTTGCGCCAAGCATTGTTCGCTCTCTCGCAGAGCATCCTCAGCGCGCTTGCGTTCGGTGAGGTCAACGGCGCAACCGATGTACCCAAGAAAGGACCCGTCCGCAGCAAAGCGCGGGATCCCATTAGTCAAGATCCAGCGATATTCGCCGTCGTACCTCCGCAGACGGTATTCCAGCGTGAACTCTTGCCGCGAGTCGAATGAGATAGTAGAAGTTTCCATGCAGCGCCGGGAGTCTTCGGAATGAACACCCTCGGCCCAGCCATTGCCAAGCTCCTGTTCCAGACTGCGACCGGTGAATTCAAGCCAGACTTTGTTGAAAAAGGTGTAGAGCTTGTCCGCGCCCGACATCCAGATCAACACGGGCGCGGTGTCCGCCATCGTACGGAACCGCGCCTCGCTTTCGCTCAGCACTTTCATTTTTTCGCGCCGCTCTTCGACAAGGGCGGCGAGAAATAGCATGGGAAGCGAAACAGCGATCAGAAACAGCTGCAAAGACAAGACGTTTTCAGCGACGGAGATGCCTGTGAAAGGGCCGCCCCCCCGAAAAGCGCCGCAAATGGAACTCAGGGCCACGAGCAGAATCGTTGCGCTTGCTCCGGCTGGACCAAAGCGGATGGCTGCCCATAGCAGAAAAGGCAGGGGCAGGTAAACCAGTGCCGGCGTCGTTTCCGGCCCTGGCGCGGCTTGGCAAAAAACCGCGAAACTGACCGCGAGCAAACCACAAACCAACGACGCAGCCTCGAGATAGCGCCATACAGAGCTACGCAGCCATACGTTGCCGTTGGTGAGCCATAAGACAAAGAATGGCGGTATGGTAATCGCCGCAACTGCATTTGACGGCAGACGCATCCGCCAGACTTCCCAATAGGTGTCGTTTTTCCAACCCACAAGTACGACGAACGCCGCATCAAGAAATGAGCTCAGAACCGGAGCCAGAATAACCGCAAAGCCGGTGTAGACGGTGACGGTTTTAAGGTTAGCGAAATCGACGGGACCTTTTGTGAAACGCCGTATGCAAAACGCTCCAAACACCGCCTCGGTGGAGTTACTGACAAACCAGCCCAGGATCATCGGAAGCGGAATGCCGCTCTGTAGCTGCACGATCAAGTGACCGAGGAAAGCGCCTGATAGAACTATCCACCACTCCGAGGTCGATGCGAGTAATAATGCGGTTAGAACAATTGCGTTGGGAGGCCAGAGGGTTGACACTGCCTCGTCTGGAAAGGTCAGCGCGAAACCAATCAGCGCGCCGAGATAATAAGCTACTCCCACCAGCAGGGCGGTGTGCAGGCACCGAACACGGGAATCGATTGTCCGGGAACGCGCTTCTGTAAGTCCGTCCCCTCGATTCGCGATGGCTCTAAACATCTTGTCCCTCCTTCGCCATTGCCGGACGCTCGACAGTGTCCTAAATCGGTACCCGGATGTTCGTACTGGGTTTATATTTAGGGGCTTTAGTACAGCTTAGTCAAATGTGCAAGCTAAATGGGGTATCGCGATAGGTAGTTCGCTCCAGATTGTTGGGTGTAGGGAACTGCTAGACGAGCGCCCAGCCTCTGTCTCACAGCCTCAGGTGACGATTTGCGGGAAGTGCGCTCTGGCCCCACCAATGGCTGACTTTTCAGCCATTCGACAAGCTCGGATTCGAGCGCTCCAGGCATCGCAAATGGACTTACTCTACGAATTGGTCCCAGACGTTTCACTTTACAAGCGTTCAAGAATCAATGTCTTGTTTTCAACCTACAATAAGTCCCGACGTCGCCTTTGTCTTGATAGTAAACGACAAGACATTGACACCTATCGTCGCTTCAGCCGTTAATCAGAGCGTGGAGATTTCCCATTCAGAGGCGTTCATCCACTCAGCGGAGTTTGTTGAAGTCCCAGCTACAAGAATGGAAAGTGACCGGCCAACATTCGAAGATCTGCGTCTGACCTTTCCTCTCTATGAGACGAGACCATTCGACGGAAGCAACAGCTTCTGCTGCCCAGATAAACGCAAAAATTAAGTTCCATTTCTCTAGATAAGGCGCTGCAAACTATTTCTGTCTCGTCATTCGGCGACATAGAATTGACAATTGGGGCGTGGTGGAGCTAAGGAAACACAACTAGCGGGAAGCTGTGTGTATGAGACCGATGATCTCCGTAGCTGCTATGACCGGTTTGATCGAAGCGATCACGGCGGCAGGAAAGAATCCTGATCAGATCCTACGCGCGTTCGGTCTGGATCGCTCTGTTCTCCGAAATCCGGAGGGATTCGTCGCCAGTTCCATTTTCACTCAGCTTCTCGAAGAGGCAAGCCGGCAAACGGGCGATGATTGCTTCGGACTGCACTTCGGTGAACGCTTCAATCCTAAGAACATCGGGCCCCTAGCCTACGTTGTTATTAACTCCCCGACGATTTTAGGCGGCATCGAAAACGGGGCGCGTTATCTCAAAGTGCACAATCAGGCAGCCGCCACATCTTTGGATATCGATGGAGAGTGGGTGTATCTACATCATCGGGTAACCGATTTGGGTGTCGATTCGGCGCGACAACATAACGAATATAGTATGGCCGTCGTGCTAAACACGCTTCGCTTAATGGTGGGAAGCCAGTGGACATCGCAGGAGGTTCAGTTCGCGCATCAGACTCCGGCGCAGACTACCGAGCATAATAGGATTTTTGGCGTGCCGGTGCTGTTCGGCCGCGCGACTAACGCACTTGTTGTCGAGCGCGAGTTCATTGAACGGCAAGTACCGGCCGCGGACCCACGGCTTTATCGGATCCTGCAGCGATATCTGGAGCACGTGCTAGCTGATATGCCTCCGGAAGACAAGGTACTTGCCTCGGTGAGAAAGGGCATCGCGGAAACGATGCGCGAAGGCGATCCAACCCTCACTCGAGTTGCAAAAAAATTAGCATTGAGCCCGCGCACTTTGCAGCGACATCTAGAGGAACGCGGTATGAAATTCAAACAGTTGATGGACGATACCCGCCGGCGCTTTGCGATCAACTATCTAAAAGACCGCGACCACACACTCACGCAGGTCGCCTTTCTATTAGGCTACTCCGAAGTCAGCGCGTTCAAACGCTGGACCGGTTCAGCTCCTTTGAAGTATCGGCAAATCAAAACATAAGGACAAGATCGTAAGCTAACTAATCCTGGCTTTCCGGCAGAGATGACCGGCTACCGTGCTCGGCTCATTCGTGGCAGTGCCCGGCTTGCATCGCGATCGGTGGCCGGACTCGGGCCGGCATCAGTGACCAGATTGGAGCAAAAAAAACACGCTTCATTTATTTTAGAAGGCGTCGTCTGTCGGCCGGACATGCCTGCAATGTCCCTGTCCAGACTCCAAGGAAGGGAACCGATCACAGAGTAGAGAATTCTGCATCATGTCCGTATCGCGGCGCACGATTGATGGGATTTTTTCTGATTTAATCATGAGGTGATTTTGAATAGACGGTAAAGATCAGAAACAATTCAGATGACAATCCTATGCTCGTCCGTTAGCGATTTCGTCCGGACAAAGATTCAAAACCATCCGTTCGCCTAAGACCGGCTTGATCAACGTTTTCACATTTGATTTCGGTGCAACGCGGCTGATTTTCTCAAGCAGCTGTGATGTGTGGTAGCTCAGCTGCTGCAGCTCTACGAGACTTCATCGTCCCACACCTTATATATGTTATAGAGATGGGGAACGTTTTTGTGATGAGGAGTGGAAGAGAACCTGTCCTAATATACAAAACTCCTAAGCAAAATCAATAGCTTAGAGGTACTGGAGGCGGGGGGAATTTAATTTGCTGGCTAAGTAGCAATATCTCCAGTCTTTTCTATGTGCTAGTTTTTTGGTTACCCCCAAACCTGACCCCAAGTCTTTGTTGCTGACCCTGCGTGTTACTTTCACAGACGCGCGGAAGCCTAACGCAATGAGGTGCTGGATCAGCCCGCGGTGAGGATTTTCAGTCTCTGAGTATGCTTTGCTGGTGCTCAATTCTGCGATTCGAACAGCTAAGAGCAAATGATTCTGGGCAAAGGGTTTTGGCAAATGCATCGTAGATCCCTCGGCGACCACTTGAATGCCATTCAAAAACCAATCGCGACTACAGCCTGAAATAGTCACCGAAGCCCAACAAAAAAAGGCCCGAGCTGCCGTAAATGGGTAGTTCATCGTTGTTTCAGGTAGACCGACAAAACACGGACACCGCGACCGCTCTTTTTAGCCCAGCCGCTTTCTGCGCAGGTTTAACGAGGGTAAGCTTTGAAAGTGGAGAGGCCAAACTCCCCGAACCAAGATCCTTTAAAGCTAACAAAAGTCGATTTGCGCGTCCCTCGCCGAAGTCCCTCCAAAACCGTGCTCGACCAGATGGCCGGAAACCGATCCGCTTGTCGCAATTTCAAGCCCGAGCAGTCGACACCCGCTTTTTGGCGCCGGCGCCATAGCACACACGACAACAACGCTGCAACACGTCTTCACTTTATGGGGATGGAATCGCGTACACCGGTCTGATCGGTCTTCTTGCCATAGCTTCGGAATTGCGCGGCATGGATTACGGATCGATCTATTTCCCATACAGCCGCTTCACGAAGCGGACGGGTGCCGAATTTGCCAATACAGAATCAAATATGAAAAAAAGTGAAGATGCGTTTCGTTGCGCAGACCCAGAAGCGGCAAGGAGTCAGACGTCCCTTTGAAAGAAGTGAAAAGTACGTTCCGCCAAGTTGGCCGTCCATCCTCTATCTTCGCCAAAGCTCCGCGCAATAGTTTTTTTCTATTTGCGAAAACCTTGCGCCCTGGCAAAGGTTTGTCCTAGGATGCGGCGAGCTGACTAACTCGAGACAAGAGGTGACAGAGTGCCAAGTATCGGATGGCCTCCTTATATAGGATATACGGTGAGATCTGGGCTGATGGCACGCGAGCAAGTCATGAGACGCCATCTGGTTTTTATCCTCCGACTACTCCTCTTTTTTGTCGCAACGCGTGATGGGATCTCTAGTTTAGTTAATTTTAAAGAAAGGGGTGCCGTTCAGGTTGCGACCAGCAAAGGCGAGGCCCATTGCCCACGACCGGACTTTCTTACTCCTACGTTGTCTTACCTGTGAATGATCCGGGCTTGGCTACTTTGCCCAGAATACTCGATTGAGCTTACGAAGAAGAGCAGACAGCTCCTTTTGTTGTGGCTTGTCGAGCGCAGAAAAGATGTGCGAGATGCTCTTTTCGAATAACGGGATTGTAGTCTTATATATCTTGCCGCCCTTTTCCGTCAGCACCACGTGAACCACGCGGCGATCATTCTCGTCTCGTTTACGCGACGCCAGTTTTTTTTCTTCCAGGCGGTCAACAATGCCTGTCAGGTTGCTCACCGTAACCATCATCTTCGCGCCGATTTCTCCGAAGGGAAGCCCGCCGGCATAACCGATGGTCGCCAGTACGTAAAACTGAGGCGGCGTGAGACCCAGTTTCTCGAGATCCTCCTCGAGCTTCTTGTGCGAGAGGAGGCTAAAACGCAGAAACCGGACCCACAAGCTCGTCGTGTAGATTGATAAAAAAGGACGTTTGAAAACGACCACGCGCATCACTGTATTCGCAGAGGAAATAAAACGCAAATCGTGTTTTCTTTTTCCAAAGTAGCGATCTTTGTCCACTGAAATAGGAAGGCGCTGCCCTCGCGTAGCCGGTCCCATAAATTTTTAATGATTGGAGCGGGCGATGGGGATCGAACCCACGAGGTCCAGCTTGGGAATTTTGTTATAAAATGAATGTTTTTCTTTGACTAACCTTATCGTGTAGTACTATAAAGGACCTCATCGTGTAGCACTATAACGGACGAAGGACTCCTTAGTTTTGGCGACTGTTGATTTAGCTTCGATTCGCTAAAGCTAAAGATAGTGATAGTTGGCCCCGACTACTACCAGCCTAATGGACTCCCAGCCGGTGACGATCACAACAGTGGGAATGCTGCCGCGAAGATCCAACAAGGTGTGCAGTTTGACCGCTGATGTTCTGCGGTGAAACTGCGCCCAAGGGAAAAGCGATAGGCTGAGATCGATGATGGTCGTATCCAGTCCGTAAACAGTTTGATTGAGTTCGAGGCCAAACGGCTCGTCTCGATAAAGTTCTCACGTCTCGGTGAGGACTAACTAATGTTCCGCGCTTTAAGGTCGAACCGATGAAGGAGGTAGCATTGCGCACAAGTGGTGAACACAGAACTGAATTGGAACCTACCCCCACTGAGAACACCGTAGCTTTTCGGGCCGCTGATTTTTCCACACTATGCGAGGCCCTGGATTACGCAGCCCTGGGACAGACGGGAGGCAATTTCTACGGGAGTCGCGGCGATTTGTCTGCCGTCCTGTCATATGCGGATCTTCGAGAGCAGGCACTATCGTTGGCGCGAAAGCTTTTGAGCTTAAGACTCGACCGGGGCGCTCGAGTAGCAATCGTTGCAGAGACGGATCCAGATTTCCACCGCATGTTTTTCGCTTGCCAGTATGCCGGTCTGGTGCCAGTGCCGGTTTCGGCGTCGGCCTTCATGAATGGCCGACAGGCTTACGTCGCACAACTCAAGGCACTTCTGCGCGTTTGCCGAGCGTCCGTGGCGATGGCGCCGTCTGAGTTCTATCCTTTTATGGCCGAGGCGGCCAAGGAGTTAAATATTCCCCATGTCGGCACGCTGGAAGCCTTCGAGCGACTGCCTGAGTCTCAAGAGAGTCTGCGCCCGTCAGAGCCGGATGAGGTCGCCTATCTTCAATACACTTCCGGAAGCACGCTATTTCCCCGGGGAGTAATTATTACCCAAAAGGCTGTCCTCGCCAATCTGAATGAAATCATAATTCATGGCCTCAAACTTCGCCCCGGTGATCGCGCCTTCTCCTGGCTGCCTTTTTATCACGACATGGGGCTTGTGGGATTCGTGCTCGGGCCGATGGTGTCGCAGATCTCCGTGGATTATTTAAAAACCTGGATGTTTGCCATGCGACCACTGTTGTGGTTGTCCTTGATGACACGCACCAAAGCCACCATTTCCTTTAGCCCGTCTTTCGGTTATCAATTGTGCGTGAAGCGTCTCAGGCGGGATGTCGCCAGCACTTTCGATCTCGGCGCGTGGCGGGTCGCCGGAGTAGGCGCCGAAACGATCCAGTCAGCCGCCTTGGCGGAGTTTGCTGAAGTTCTGCAGCCAAGCGGGTTTAAGGCGAGTGCATTTATGCCCTGCTACGGAATGGCAGAGGCCTCCCTCGCCGTAAGTTTCGCACCCCGCCACCAAGGCATCACCGTTGATCGAGTTGACCCGGCTGCGTTATCCGAGCGTGGAATAGCTTTGGCCCTGAATGGGCGTGACCCAGGCTCCGAACGGGAAATATCAAATACAAGGCCGTTTGTAATTTGCGGCGTCCCTCTCCCGGGAATTCAAGTCAAAATTCGTGACGAGCAAGGCACAGTTCTGCCGGATCGCCACGCCGGCGTAATTTTTTTGCGCGGCGCAAACATGATGTCCGGGTACTTCGACAATCCCGAGAAAACTCGTGAGGTCTTGTCTTTGGACGGATGGTTTGACACCCAAGACATTGGTTATCTTGCCGAAGGTCGGGTTGTGATCATTGGCCGGAAGAAAGATGTGATCATTATCAATGGCCGAAAAATCTGGGCTCAAGATTTGGAGCATCTCGCTGAGGAATTGCCCGAGGTGAGAACGGGCGAGGCGTGCGCGTTTTCGGTACTGAACCCTAATGGGATTGAAATGGCGGCGATGGTTGTGCAGTGGCGCGAGGGGAATTCTACCAGGCAAGGAGAGTTTGCCCATCGCTTGCAGGGGCTGATCGGCGAGCGCTTCGGGATAGACTGTTTCATTGAGATCGTTCCTCCGCACACCCTGCCGCGTACGTCGTCCGGAAAGCTTTCCCGTTCAAAGGCACGGGAAGAATTTCTAAGCCGGCATGGCCCGGCTATTCTGCAACGGAAATGGGTCAGGCGAAGCGCGTCCACCGAGGCTCGGCAGGAAGAATCAAATCCATGGGCGGCGTCGTCGCGTTGACGGGGGCGACCGGATTCATCGGTAGCGCGATAGCTCGAAAACTCGTAAAAGAAGGGTGGCGCGTACGCGCGCTCATCCGCGCGCCATTGCGGCGGGTACGCCTCGAGGGAATCTCGATTCAGTGGGTTCACGGCACACTCGAAAATATTGAGCACCTCGACAGCCTGGTGGGCGATGCGGATGCCGTGGTTCACTGCGCAGCGGCGATACGCGGAATCACCGACGCCGATTTTTACCCTGCGAATGTGGAGGCGGTGTCACGGCTGGCGCAAATTGCCGCGCTCAGGAGCCCCGCTCCCCGGTTCCTTTTAATTTCATCTTTGGCGGCTCGCGAACCAAATTTGTCGGCCTATGCGGCCAGCAAGCGGATGGGGGAGATCGCCCTATCCCAAATGGCCGGCGGTTTCGCGTGGACCGTGCTTCGCCCGCCAGCTGTCTATGGCCCTGGCGACCGTGCGCTGCTTCCCCTGTTCCGCCTTATGGGGCACGGGATCGCTCCGTTGCTGGGCCGAAATGACGCAAGGTTCTCTCTGCTCTATGTCGAAGACCTGGCGGAGGCGGTGATAAAATGGCTGGTCAGCGAGAGCCGAGAGAGGCGGGTTTTCGAGTTGGATGACGGACACCCAAGGGGATACAGTTGGTGCCAGGTCGCGGAAACGTTCGAGCGGCTTCGCGGAAAACCGGCGTTTCGTTTCCACGTGTCCGAACTGCCCATGAATGTCGCCGCGAAGCTTAATCAAATCGCCGCATCGCTAATAGGATATGCACCGATGTTTACCCCGGGGAAAGTGCGGGAGATCAGGCATCCCGACTGGGTGTGTGATAACTCCATGTTTTGCCAGGCGGCCAATTGGACGCCCAGGGTGTGTCTGGAAGAAGGCCTGCGGGCGACTCTTGGCTTCATGGCAAGTGGTGTAGCTGGCCGGCAAACTTTACAAGACGGCCGCATCCGTGATAGAAAGTGACGCGGTGGTGGCGTGAGGAAAGTACGGCAGGTCAAGTACCCGCGGATAAACGGATCACCTTCGCGGCCTCCAGCACGATGAGCCACTACGAGTCGATACTTTCCCAACTCTACGAGATTTTAGGGCCGTATACGCCGGACGGGCACAGCCTTTCCGAAGACACGGAATTCATAGCCGATCTAGGCCTCGATTCGATGAAGGTCATGCAGCTCCTGCTCGATACCGAAGAACGGTTCGACATTTCCATTCCCTTGAACATCATCCCGGACGTGCGGACCGTCGGGCATTTCGCCCGGTGCCTCCAGCAACTCGTTGACCGAGGGTAATGGCCCTCTTTGACAAATTCCGGCAAATTGCCGACGCCCGTGAGGCGCTGGCGCGATTGGGCGAGGACCCTTTCCGCGCGACGATTGAACGGATCCTGTCGCCAACTGAGGCCATTGTAAACGGCCGTCCAATGATCCTCGCGGGAACGAACAACTATCTTGGTCTTACCTTAGATACTCAGTGCATAGAAGCGGCGGTCCGAGCCCTGCGAGAAGAAGGAACGGGAACTACCGGATCCAGAATGGCTAACGGCAGCTATAGCGGGCACGTTGCGTTAGAGAAGGATCTGGCGGACTTTTTTGGGCGCCGGTGGTGTGTCGTGTTCTCAACCGGGTACGTTGCTAATCTGGGCCTTCTTTCGGCGCTCACCGGGCCGGGAGATGTGATCCTTATCGATGCCGATTGCCATGCAAGCATTTATGACGGCTGCCGGATGAGCGGGGCAGAAGTCATTCGGTTCCGCCACAACGATGTCGGTGATCTCGACAAGCGCCTGCGACGTCTTGGGGAGCGTCGTGCCAACGCGCTGATCATCGTAGAAGGCATCTATAGCACGCTGGGAGATCGAGCGCCGCTGGCGGAAGTCGCGGCGGTAAAACAGGAGCATGGCGCTTGTTTGCTTGTAGACGAAGCCCATTCGCTTGGAGTGCTGGGGGAACGGGGTCGCGGACTTTCAGAGGAGAGCGATGTCGAAAGCAGCGTCGATTTTATCGTCGGCACGTTCAGCAAAAGCCTCGGAGCCACCGGCGGATTCTGTGTCTCGGATCATCCCGAGGCGGAGCTGATCCGATATGGGAGCCGCCCGTATATTTTTACTGCATCTCCCTGCCCGGCAGTCATCGCGTCGACCAGAGCCGCTTTAAACAGGCTCCGAATCGAGCCTGAACTCCGTGTCCTGCTGTGGAACAATGCGCGGCAATTGTATCGGTCATTGCAGGAGATGGGATTCAGACTGGGTCCCGAGGTTAGTCCGATTGTCGCGGCCCGGTTCGAGCAGCGCGAAGAAGCGATTGGCTTGTGGAATGCCCTCCTGGATCAAGGAGTATATGTCAACATGATTTTGCCGCCGGCGGCCCCCGACGGCGGCAGCCTGCTTCGGTGTAGCGCGACTGCGGCGCACACGCCGGACCAGATCGATCGAATCTGCAAAGCGTTTGCTACCGCCAGGGCATTAACTTGAGCTGACTAGCCAGCCGCGATGGCCATGATGACTTACCGGACATCAGGGTTCCGAATCTGCGGTGTTCTCTTCGGACGACATGCGGCAGGACATTAAAGAAGCATGCGGTTTTTGATTACCATTGCCCGGATGTATCCGGGACGGAGCGCGCTCACGCTGGTCTCGCTGTTATTTGCCAGCGTCGCAGAGGGGCTCAGCCTGCTCTTGCTACTTCCATCGCTCAACCTGCTGACCAGCGACACTGCTCAAGGTCCCGGCAATGGATTATCGGGGTTGGGACACATGCTGACGGAAGCGCTCTCGGCAATTGGCGTAACGCCGACAGTCGGCGCTTTGCTGGTCATCATGGTCATCTTGCTTGCGCTCAAGGCGGTATTTTTGCTTCTGGCGAACGCCCAGGTCGGCTACACCGTTGCCCATGTCACGACCGACTTGCAACTCTCCCTACTTCGCTCTCTCCTGGCTGCCCGGTGGGAGTTCTACGTGCGCCAACCTGTGGGTAGCCTGACCAATGCCGTCGGAACCGAAGCGCTCCGGGCGTCACAGGCGTATCTTCAAGGCGCCAGGACTCTGGCAATTCTCATTCAAACTATTGTCTTCGCGGGCGCGGCCTTTTTTGTTACGTGGAAGGGCGCCCTGCTATCCCTCGCGGTAGGAGGGTTGGTCCTTTTTGGGCTACGCCGGCTTGTCCGTATGACGCATCATGCCGGCACGCGCCAGACTCAACTGCTCAAGTCTCTCTTGACCCGTTTGGCCGACAGCCTTCAATCGGTCAAACCTCTGAAAGCGATGGCCCGTGAAGAACTGGTCGGCTCTCTTCTCGGCTCAGAAAGTAAGCGCTTGAATCGGGCGCTGCGTCAGGATGTGATCAGCACGGAGGCTCTGAGCGCGGCTCAGGATCTCACGATGGGGCTGATCATCACCTCCGGTTTGTACGTCGCCCTGATTCAGTGGAAGCTGCCGTTCAACGCCGTGCTCGTCATGATTCTTGTCCTTGCGCGCTCGCTTGCATCTCTGGCAAAGACCCAGCGGCAGTATCAAAAGATGAAGTCCTATGAGAGCGCCTTCTGGTCGTTGCAGGCCGTCATTGAGGACACCCGCCGCGCCCGCGAGACGAATCCTGAAGGCACCTCTCCCAGTCTTGAGCAGTCGGTTCGCCTGAACAATGTCAGTTTCGGCTATGGCAAAACATCTGTGCTTCGGAATGCGTCGCTGACCGTCCCGGCGGATTCGTTCACTGCTATCATGGGGGCGTCGGGAGCAGGAAAAACCACGATCGCCGATCTGATTATCGGCCTGCTCCGTCCACAGCAAGGCGAAATTCTGATTGACAATGTGCCATTGGAGCAGGTTCATCTCAGGCAGTGGCGCCGGATGATCGGCTACGTGCCCCAGGAATCTTTCCTGCTGCACGACACGGTCCTGTGGAATGTGACGCTTGGCGATCCGGAGGTGAACGAGGCCGACGCCGAGGCCGCGCTACGCGCCGCCGGGGCATGGGAATTCGTGGCCGAACTGCCGCAACAGATGCACAGCTCGGTCGCCGAGCGTGGTACGGCGCTCTCAGGCGGCCAGCGACAGCGTATCGCTATCGCGAGGGCCTTGGCGCGCCGCCCCAAGCTGCTGATCCTCGATGAGGTCACAAGCTCCCTCGACCCGCAGACCGAGGCGGCAATTTGCCAAACGCTGCAAGGCCTTCGAGGTGGGCTGACCATCTTGGCCATCTCGCACCAGCCCGCCGTGGTCGAAGCCGCC
This sequence comes from Acidobacteriota bacterium, assembly GCA_003224905.1. Classification (GTDB taxonomy): domain Bacteria; phylum Acidobacteriota; class Terriglobia; order Terriglobales; family Acidobacteriaceae; genus QIAA01. The sequence continues at coordinate 12,375 of QIAA01000009.1, read as the reverse complement.
GATAGAATTTACCGGATAGAGAGCGGCGAGGTTATCTTAGTCCGCGATGGCAGTGATTTGGATCTCGTCTCCGGCCGGTTACAGGATGAGGCCAAGTTTGCCTGGCGATGAGGGTCTCACTTCACATGGCGCCCTTGGTACCGGCCTCTAAGTCCACAGCGCCCAAACCACAATGCGATGGCCGATCGAGCACGCCGTTGTTTTAATTTAACAAGCGCCTGAATCGCCGTTCAAAATCCGGATTGTATTTTCTCTCATGGTTTGTTAGCAAAGAAGAGTTTTTCACCATACCCTTGAAGAAGGCGGGAAGGCAGTGAATATTGCCGTGAGCGTTGGCGACGCGCTCGGTCGGCCGAGCGAAGCCCCTCCGCCGGTGCGGGTTTGGGTGCTCCTCGGCGACGGCGCCGGCGACAACGCGCAACTATTACGGCTCGCCGAAGCCCTAGGCTGGCCCTTCGAAGCTAAGCGCATTCGCTACAACCGGCTCAATCGGTGCCCGAACCTGCTGCTAGGTGCCTCGAAGCTCACCGTGGATACTCAGTGCTCCGATCCATTGGCGCCACCGTGGCCGGACCTGGTGATTGGCGCCTCGCGCCGCGCCGCGCCGCTGGCGCGCTGGATCAAGAAGCAATCGGTCGGGCGCAGCCGGTTGGTGCACCTGCTGCACGCTCAGGCGCCCTTGCATCATTTCGATTTGGTGGTGACCACGCCGCAATACCGCCTGCCTGAGCGGTCCAACGTGCTGCACAACCTGTTGCCCTTGAACGCCGCCCAGCCGGAAGTTTTGGAGTCGTCCGTGGCGCAATGGCGCCGGCGGCTAGAGCATCTGCCGCGACCTTGGATCGCGGTGCTGGTAGGAGGCAATAGCTCCAGCTACCGACTGGACCCGTCCACGGCGAGACAGCTCGGGAGGTTCACCTGCCGCACGGCGCGTGAAACCGGCGGGAGCCTTCTTATAAGCAGCAGCCCGCGCACGCCGCCGGATGCCGCTGATGCGCTGTTGGCGGCCGTACAAAGCCCTGCCTACGTCTACCGGTGGCAGCCCACGACCAAGGACGAAAATGCGTATCTGGCTTATCTCGCGCTCGCCGACCGCTTCATCGTCACCGCCGACAGCGCGTCGATGCTGGCGGAAGCCTGCTCCACCGGACGTCCGGTCGAGTTGTTCGATTGGACGCCGCGCAGACAACCGAAGCGGCTGCTTCGGGCGTTTCCTGGATCACAACGACTTGAAGAGGCCTTAATCTACTGGGGCATCATCAAACCGAAACGCGATTTTCAGGCGCTCCATCGCGAATTGATGAAACGTGGACTGCTGTCTTCTCCCGGTCAAACGGAATCGCTGCGACAAGCAAAGCCGGACGATCTTGCGCGCACTGTGACCAGAATACGTGGGCTCATGGGCGAAGCGGAGAGCGAGCGGCAAATTCCTTTTACGTTCCTGTCACCGTCAACAGACCCTGATTCATGAGTTATCTCGATTACGAAAAGCTCGAAACCATCGACCCGGCGCAGTTCCAGGCAGCCAAACCTTATCCATGGCTCAACCCGGCTGGAACGCTGACCGAAACCGGCTACCAGCGCCTCTTAGCGAACCTGCCCGATATCTCCCTGTTCGAGCCGATGTTCGGCATCAAGCGCTCTCATGGCCAGCAGCCGCACGACCGCTACGTTCTTGAATACCGTGATAAGCTGGACCTGCAACCGTGCTGGCGCGAGTTTATCGCCGAACTTAAGGGCGAGCGTTACGGCCGGTTCCTGCGGCGCCTGTTCGGCCGAGGCGGAATCCAGCTCAACTTTCACTGGCATTACGCGCCGCAGGGTTGCTCCGTCTCGCCCCACTGCGACGCCAAACGAAAACTCGGCTCCCACATCTTCTATTTCAACACGGCCGAAGATTGGGACCCGGCGTGGGGCGGCGAAACCTTGCTCTTGGACGACGGCGGACGCTTCAACCATAAGACCGCGCCCGAGTTCGAAGCATTCGAACGAATTATCACGAGCGAAAACCTGGGCAATCATAGCCTACTCTTCCATCGCCAGGGCAACTCCTGGCACGGCGTGCGCGAAATCCGCTGCCCGCAAGGGCGGTACCGCAAAATCTTTATCGTAGTCGTCAACGACCGGCTGCGGATAATGATGCGGCGCGCCCGAGCATACCTGAAAGGCAAGGAGTTTCGTGACTACTAACAGGACGCTAAGGGTATTAGCGAGACTATTTTCATTTCTTTCGTTTACGGATCAGGGACTTGCCTAAATCCGACCCTGCGACCGGAAACGCTTGCTGCCCGGCGAGTCTCTAATCGTCGCGCGCAGGGTCGCAGTCGCGCTTCTAAGCACAGGAGAGCGGAAATTCGGTCTCCAGTCCGACGCCGTCAACTGCCTCTGGCGGTTTGAGGTCCAGAAGGGGTATGGGATGTCTATCAAGAGCGGTTTCTACGACGGGATTTTCCATGAATGTTTTTGAAAAAAAATGCCGAACTCGTCACTGAATTTGATCGTTATGTTCGGGATCACACAGAATTCGCTGAATGAGTTCCGGACAATGCGCTAGTAGCCATGCTGGTTGAAGGAGACGAAGAATTTAATCGATGGAGCCGGGATGGCGCAAAACGGCAAGCCGAAAAAGGGCAGCCGATCGTATACATCAGGATAAAGAGAATCCAGCCTGTTCCTTCGCGTATTGAGGAGCTGGAAATCAGCGCCTGATGGGCTTCCGAGGAGGCGTTCGTCAATCCTGGAGTCCTTGCCCAATCTTCAGTAGGCTCGATTTTGACCGTCGTCTGCGAAATCTTTGGCGCAAGTGGTCTTCTGAACCGAGAGTCTCCGGCTTTCCACTATCCCAGTTTCCATTCTCGAATGTCTTAATCTCTGCTTCTCGCGAGCCAATAACCGCGTCAGCCAAGTCGTGCTGCAACTGAAGAGCCCGTACAAAGAGGGCACCTCTCATATCGTCATGGAGCCGTTGGAGTTCATGGAACGCCTGGCGGCCCTGGTGCCGCACCCGCGTCTCCATCTGATTCGCTTCCATGGCGTGCTGGCGCCCAACGCGAAGTTGCGCAGTCAAATCGTTCCCGCTCCGCCAGAGCATGCCGCCGAGACCTCAAGCGAGGGCGCTCACGCGCAAGGCGCGCCGCCACGTTTGAGCCGTTCGTTGGCGATGGCTGGCCGGGTGATGTAGCGGCAGAGTTGCTCCAGTTCTTTACGCTGATCAGCGCGCCAGCGCACCGCCGCATGCTAAAGCCATACGCGTCGACACGCAGCTCTGGGGCGGACGGGCTGACTGCGCTCGGCAGGCTTTGCAAGCTCAGCACTTTCTGCCCAGCTCGTGGGCCGAGCGCAACCCGATAGGTGCACGAGAAAGTATTTCCCTTTTAGCTTATCCTATGTGTCTGACAAATAATAAAGTTAACAAATGCATTATCACGCGAGTGTCTGTCATCCTGAGCAACGCGAAGGATCTTGGTCGAGATTCTTCACTCCGCTACGCTGCGTTCAGAATGACAGCATAAGCAATTGAAAAATTTATTTTTGACAAGGCATATTCACAGCACTATCAGTACGGATAGAGCGGAATGACGTTCTCCTTCTTGGCGTCGAGCCGCAGTTCGGCCGGGGCTCCCGCGGGAACCATCGGCTTATGTGCCATAACTGGCTGCAGCCGGTTATAGCCCGAGATCGCAGACGGATCGAGCCAGAGGCAGTGCGGCGCCCGCACCCTGCACCAGGAGCCAGGTAAAAACATTCAGCCCGATAAGCGCCAGGGTAACGATTGCAGTACGCCATGTCTTGTTTTCGATAAGGGAACAAGCTGGGCTCCGTTGCCCCTTACTAAGGAGTTCGTTGGTTAACAGACATAAATGATGCCCGAGGGGCGAATCATGGAGAATAAGCGGCCTACAGTCAAAGCGAAATATTGCACACCCTGTAGCCGCTGCCAAGGATAAGATCCTCTAACCTTCAATGGCGGCTTGCTTCAACCCCAGATAACCGTAGCAACGGACCAAGTAAAAACGGTGCACGATTTTGCCATGCCTCACAATCGGCACCACCGTTACTTGCTCATCCACTCGCGTGAAATGTTGCTGCAGCAGCGCGATATCAGGAAATTCCGAATCATCCACTGCGACGGCGTTGGAGCCTGGCAGAGGAACCCTTGACTCCCAGAACTCAAAGCCTAGAGCGTTCTTTCCCTGGAGCTTGCGGGAGAGGGAGAAAACGTCCTCAAAATCTTGCGTGTAAAACGCCAGCTCCGACGTAATATTGTACCGGTCCATGCCGAAGATAAAGGTTGTCTTATCCTTCTCGGTCTCGATGGTCGCTTTTTCTCGCTCTAGGGTCTTGCCCAATTCCCGCCACCCAGTGAACGACTTGTTTACCGGAACAAAGGGTATCACCAGCGCCAGATGGAAGAGTGCCAACACACCGAAGACAGGCATGAAATAAAGGGAAAAAACTAACATCTTGCGCTGGGCAATTTTGAACCTTTGCCCGCTTTTGAAGCGCAGGTATCGATAACACGTATGGGCGGCAATAAGCAGCGCCAGATACCCCGGCAGGGGCCAGTTGGCGTTTACTTTCGAGCCGATGCTGTACACGGCAAAAAAGACCAGGATTGGGAATGAAAAGAACAGACAAAATTTCCACCTGGAGCCTTGGTCTTTGATCGTAAAATAAAGCGCAACGGCAAAACTGAGCACTAGAACCGCAAAAAAGGTCGGAAAGATCCCTCCTAGTTGAATGCCCAAGGACTCTATGAAGCTGTGGCGGGCATGGCTGATTAGTAGCTCTGGATCGTATGCGTGGCCTTCCACAATCTCGGTGTACTTGGCCCGTTGGTGTTCTTCTCCCAAAAGCCGCCTGCTAAACTGGAAGGTGAAAGAAGCCCACTGGTGTTGGTAGTTCCAGAGAATTACGGGGCTGAAAATGACCAGGGAAAGAAAAAAAGCGAGATAGGGCTCCTTCCTGAGCAGCCATTTCCGGTGCGCGCGATCCGCAATAATAAAGAGCAGCGCCGAGGGAACGAGGAACAGCGCCGTATACTTCGAAAGCATAGCGAAGCCCAGAGCGGCGCCCGCGCCGTACCATGCGGATGGCCGGTCCTTAAGGACCGCGATCGAGACCAGGTAAATAGTGAGAAGCCAGAAGCAGATCAGTGGAGCGTCCGGGGTGATGATCGCGCCGTAAATAAAATAGACAGGAATCACCTGAAACAAGAGCGCCGCCCAAAGGCCCGCCCTACGGCTAAACCACAACCGCCCCAGAGCGTTGATGAGCCAAGTCGAAACGACAATCAGCAACAAGCCGCCGATTCTTACCCCAATCTCGGATTTCCCCAACAACAGCGTGCCTGCTCGAATCACCCAGGCCACCATCGGTGGATGATCCAGGTAGCTCAAATCCGGGTGAATCGAATAATTCCAGTAGTAGGCCTCTTGGGGAGAGAGATTGATCGTTGCGGCCCAGACGAAGCGCAAAAGTAAAAGCAGTACGATGCCCCGGACGACCGGGTCCTGAGATGTCCTCAGGAGGTCGAAGCGCAGCGCCACCAGATCGCGCAGATTCTTCTCTTTTTGTCCCGCCAAGTACGTCTCTTATTCACCCTAACGATGCAGCGAAAGCCCAGATGGCAAGTCGAGGTATCGATGGGCTGCGCCACGCGCGCCGCCGGACGGTAGCGGCGGCAATAGTTCGCAAGGGAAAAGGGGACACTCTACTTTTCGCTTCGGTTTCGGGGACGTCCTCTCGGTCGCACGTCTTGCTTCGATGCCGAGTTCCTTCGCTGTGCGCTGAACCAATCCGCTATACCATACGGCGTTCCTCGATTAACGCTGTATCGAAGGGCTTCCAACTCACCATCTGTCTGTGGTTGGTTCACCCGCCAAACCCAATTCTCAGGCTTTGCCACGGGTTATGGACAAACGATATTGTTGTCCTGGCTGTTTTGTCCGCGCCCGAAGCTTGACCAAGGCCATCTCTCTGCCTGCTCTACCAATCCTGGCCGCAATGGATTTCGCTCAATATAGCGCAACACGTGAGCAAATGTTCGTCTTGCTGAATCGGGAAAGCCTTAAATCCCCCTGCCACAATGACCGCTACTTCCATAATGCCGATGATACCGCCGCACATGGAACGTCAAAAGCCACTGCATCCATCTCCCCAGATACCATCCCAATATGGCCAGAGCCCAAGATGAAAGTGATTAGGCATGACGCAATAGGCGCAACGGATATTCGGTTGGGACTAGTTGCTCAACCAGTTTCTCGACGTTGGCCCCGAGCTTTTTAGCTTGCTCTTTGCCGTAGCGGATCTCGAAGCGAGCTACGCTCAGTTTGTGCTCGGGGTAGTGCGCATCGAAGGTGGAGAACTTCCCTGTACCGTGGAGCCGGCTGTGCGCCGCCAACGCTTGGCCGTCGTCGTTAAAGACCTCCACTATTTTTTCACTCAAGCGCACACGCACGCTCTGACCGACATAGATAAACGGCACCGAGTAGAAGTTTTAACTACCTGAATGTGACAGTCGGGATGCACTTTGGCGCCGCGCCATTCGCTTAGCTCGAAGCGTGAGGGCGGCAATGGCTTTAAATGTTTTTTCTCTTCTTCGAAACGCTGGGCTCGGCTGACCCCGTAATCCTTCATCACCTCCTGGCTTAAGTTCTCCAGGTATCGGCGCAGAATAGCGTTGAGCTCTTCAAGCGAATAGAAGACCTGGTTACGGACCCGTTGATAGAAATCTCTTTGCACCACTCCGATATGAGTTTCTCCCGATCCCTTGTCTTGTGGTTTTCGCGGACGCGCCGGCAGCACCGCAAATCCCATGTGATTGGCAAAGTCGCAGTAAGTCGAATTGACATCGGGATCGTAGAGGTGGGTCTTGTGAACCCCGCTTTTGAGATTGTCTACTACCAGATGCGGCGTCACTCCGCCGAAATAGGCAAACATCCGCTCGTCCAGTCGGACAAAGGTCGGTAGCTTCTGGTCTAGGACAAACTCGCCGAAGACGTGCGAGCTAAACGGTAAAACCCCTAGGAAAAACTCCGTCAGTGTTTTCTTGCCAGTGGTGCTGTCGGTGAGCCACACCCCGTCGCTGAAATCGACCTGAACTTTTTCTCCCGGCTTATGATCAAGCCGAATGGTCGCTTCACTGGGTGAGGCCAGCGGGCTGGCATACTCCCAATAGGCCCGCCAGAATTTTACGTACTTGATTGCCGGCGCCACTTCCCGCCCGATCTGTTATCGTGGTCCCCTTGGCGCCAACCTGACGCACGTAGTCCCAATCAATCTGGACCTCCCAACCGCCGGTTCTCCGGCGACAACGGCGCCGGTTCTAAAATATTTGCGCACCGTGCGGCGCGATAGCCTGAGCACCCGCGCAATGGTGCGGATCGAGTGCCCCTGCTCGGATATGATCTTGATCTGTATTTGCATACGAACGCTGGTCCTTTCTTTGGCCATCAACTGAAGTCCTCCTCCAGCCGGCCAGGTTACCATCGCTCGTCGCTTAGCTCAGAAAACTATCGGGACCACTTGTAACCGGGTGGGTCCCTTCGTTGTAATTGGGTGGATAGGTTCCGTGAAATCGGCCACCGAAGGCGATTTGCGCGGCGCCTTTGGGGCTATATTTTAGCATTTGCACCGCGCCACAAACGCATCGGATCATCACCGCGCTTTGCCGCGAGGCGGGCGCCGCGCAAGAGATCGCGGAGCGCAGTAAAAAATCCCGGACAGCAGGTCCTCCGGTAGGGCGAGTCTTCGGGAAGCGCGTTCATGAGGCGCCGATGGGCCTTTCCCAGGGCGTGATACGGTAGTGAAGGGAAGAGATGATGCAGGCCATGATAGCGCAACCCCACCGGGAACAGCAGCAGCGTGAGTAACGAGCTCCCAACGATATTGACGGATCCCTCAACTTGCTCTGCAAAAGTCATTTCGCTTCCCATATTCGCATACCGGTGCGCCGCCAGATTCCGAACCCAGTTGAGCGCGAGCGAATAGGTCGACAAGCAATAGAAAAGTCCGACCATCGTCCAGGTAAGGAATCCCTTTAGAACCAAAATCAGAATCATGGCCGACCACAGGAAGCAGACTGCGTCCAGTGCAATCCAGAGACGCTGAGGTTCCGTCGGCGGGACGGCGCGGCGGTAGTATGGGTTGATTGCATATGAAGACCACCGCTCCAGCAGCCATCGCCTGAGGCGGGGATGGAGAAAAGACAGCGGTACCAGAACGAGGAAGCGGAAGATTGCCAGGAGAGGCAGAACCGGAACCTGCGCAAAATACAACACAGTTTCTCGGGTAGGCGCCGATGCCAGGGGCAGATATTCTCCGTCAGCCGGAGTCCCGTGCTTGCGTGGGTTATGGTGATCAAGATGATTGCTGTAAAGGAGTGAGTGCATGAGCAAAGGCACCCCGCAAACAACATTCCAGGCCACGCGAAAGCCTACCATCGTCCGTCCCGACATGTGAACAATCTCGTGGATGAAGGTCCCAACACGGAAAAGGGCAGCTCCCGACACTAAAAATGTGGTGACCTGAATCAACGAAAAGGCGGGCGCCATGATATACATGGCAGCAAACCCGTAGGCGACGGATACCGTCATCAAGAAGTCAGTCCAGTAAAGCAAGGGCTTGGGCGCGAAAAGATCCTGAATAAGCTCCTTCATCTCCCGGAGTGAAAAATTCCGGGACGCCGACTGAGTCGCAGTCGTTCGGTCACGTTTAAGATTCGCGGCTGAATTCACCTGAGCTTATTTCCTACGTCCATTGATTCAATGGTCAAAGTTTGCGAGTCAGAGCAAAATATCACGCTTGCACGGCGTAGAAAATCGCAGCAGAAAGATTGGACAGGTGGTTATGCGTACTACATTCATGTGTTCATAGTCAAAGTCGGTGACCGACTAATAAACCGCTCCAGGCTGCCGCTTCATCACGGCCGCCGATACAGCCAAACCGCAACCCCGAGTATCACCACCACAGGGCTCAGAGTTATCAGCGCCGCAGGTAGATGAACCAGGGATCCGAGCTGGATGATAAGCTGCCTGCTGGCATGAAAACTGGCGCCGATTAAGCCCCCGTGCAGCATGCGCTTACCGGCGCTTACCTGGCGAATCGGGCCGAGCACGTACGGAATGGCCAGAATCACCATCGCCAGTGCCGACAGCGGCATGCTGATCGATTGCCAGAGTGTAAGTTCAGGACGGTCGGCCGCAAGACCGGCCCGCTTGAGATACTGTACGTATCCGTACAACTCCGAGGGAGAAAGCATTTCCACCGGCAACATGATTTTAGTGATTTCCTCCGGCGTAAACGGGGAGTCCCAGGGTAACTGGGCAAAATGCTCAGTGAAGGTTTCATTTTTCGTAATAATTTGCTGACGCACGTCCTGAAGTACCCATCGATCTGAATTCTGAATAATGGCCTCCTTCGCCCACGCCACGAAACGAAGTCCTCCGTTGTTGTCGAACTGATAGATTTCGATTTCAGAGGGGATTCGACCATGAAGGAGGCGGCGTACATGCACCACACGTTGGCCATTGCGCGACCAGAATCCCCGCCGGGTCCTCGTGGATTCCATGCCGGAAATCGCCTGAGTGCGGCGCTCAAAAGCCAATTGGTTCAACTTCGGAGCCACGAACTCCTGCATGCCTATAACCGCAAGCATCACAAGCAGGCCGGTTTTCAGCACCGACCAGGCAATGCGCGCCCGCGAGACGGACAGGGCCTGCATGACGGTAAGCTCCTCGCCGGCCGCCAATTCTCCCAACCCGACGATTGCTCCCAAGAGCGCCATCGCTGGCGCCAGCTCCACCATCCATCCCGGCAAGGTTAACAAGACATACAACGCCGCATCGGAAGCGCTATATGTACCCTTGCCCACGCTATCCAGCTCGCGTACGAGTGCGATCAGGCTGAACGCGGAGACCAGGATCAGCATGATCAGTGCGTAGCCTCTAAAAACCCTTCTCGCGATGTATCGATCAAGTAAACGCATGCTTGTAGCTAAGCCCGAAATAAGCGCGCTGCGGTTTTTTGCTGCGCCGGCCCTGGGCGGTTCCAAATCAGTCCGGCAATCAGGAGCGCCAGCAGGAGATTCGGCCACCAGAGACCCGGGATCGATTTAACGACGTCTTGTTCCACCCAGGATTTGGCGATCAGCTGAAGATTGTAAAACACCGCATAGCTCACAGCCGCCATGAATAACTTCGCGTATTTGCCTTCGCGCGGCCTTGCGCGGCTGAGCGGAAACCCGAGCAGCCCCATGAGAAACGCGAAGACCGGCGTCGATAGCCGCCATTGCAGCTCTGCGATATCGGGGGACGCGAGCGAACGAGCCAGCTGCCAGGTGGGCGCTGCTTTGCGTTTATAACCGATCGGCGCGTCATCGGGATTGTCTAACTTGACGCGAAGCTCTGCGCTAACCGTCTGCGACATGTCAACCTGACTCGGTGAAAAGTCGTAAGTGCGCGCCCGGATACACACTAAAAATCCCGCGCCCCCCCCGTCGTCGCCTGGCTGATGAAAGGCTTCGTCCGCCGACACAATGGTTACCGTGTCACCCGAAGTGGTTTGAATAAAGACCCGCTGCATACGGCCGGAGTTCGGATCGACACCTTCAAAAAACAGCACACGATTTCCGGATGGGTTTTCGTAGAAATGCCCCGGTTTCAAATCGGCGAAGTTGAACTCGGCGATGGCTTGATGCTCAAGCAAATAGCGCAAATCGTAGGCCCAGGGACGCACGTACAACGTAAGGCAAGCCATAAGAACCGCGACCAGCAGCGATACCACAGCGACAATGCGAAAAATCCGCATGGGACTTATGCCGCAGGCGAAAAACGCCGTCATTTCGGAATCCGTATAGAGCCGGCTCAGACCGACGACGACCGAGATGTGGAAGCCGATCGGGAGGAGAATCTCCAAGGCCATCGCTAACCCGATCAAGAGCAGCGGGAGGACAACATCGGTCGGCAGCAAACCGCTGGCAACCAGGTCCAGGTAGCGGATGGCTGAAAAGTTGATGTAGAGAAATAAGAGAGCCGGGCAGAAAATCAGCAGCGGTTTGGATATATCTCCCGTAATGTATCGGTCGACGGTCGATGTGAAAGTTCTGGAGAAGGTCGGGCTGAGTTTTGTCCGTGCTGACTTTCCATAGTCCTGTGACCGTGGCTTCGCCGCTCCGGAATATCGCTTGGTACGTTCCAGTAATTCAATCACGGTGATCGGTGCACAGAAATGCTTATTCTATCTTGCTTTCGATGCGATTGCGCACGAGCATAGCGGAATATAACGCTAGCTTCCGGCCTTGCGCAACCATCGCTCAAGCCGGTGGCAGCGTTGCTCTAAAACGTCCGCTGAAAAGAGAAGGTCTATCCGCTATCGCCAGAACCTCTTTTCTAGCCTCACCAGTTGTTTTTTCTTGATTCCGTCGTGGTTTTCTCTTATTACCTAGAGAACTTAATGCTCCCTATCGTGCCACCTGCCGCAGAGGCAAGCTGACTTCTCATGCGAATTGGAATAAACCGATGCCAATCCGTCTAAGCTCGTTATGAAAGCAATCGTCTTGAATGCAGGGTATGGGGGTCGTTTGCGCCCCACCACCAATGGGCTTCCCAAATGCCTTTTACCGGTGGACGCAGATCATACGGTGCTTGAGGTGCAATTGCGCACGCTTGCGCGCTGTGGGATTCGACACGTCACAATCATGGTTGGCTACGAGGCTGAGAAGATCGAACACTTCCTGGCCACGCACACGATCGCGTCTCTGACGGTTCAAACGCGCTATAATCCTTTCTTTGCTACGACGAATACGGCCGTGACCTGCTGGCTGGCAATTCGAGACATGACCGAGGATTTTGTTCTGATCAATGGTGATACACTCTTTGACACAGAAATTTTACGTCGGGTATTGGCCGCGCCGGAGGCCCCACTCGTCATGGCGATCGATCAAAAAGCCAGTTACGACGCTGACGATATGAAAGTTATGCTCACCACCAGTGGACGACTCAAAGCGGTCGGAAAATACCTTCCAGACTCGAAAATCGACGGCGAATCGATCGGCCTAATGGCATTTCGCGCTGAGGGCGTTCCTGCTTTTCGTTCCGCGCTCGAGACGGCTGTCCGGGACCCTGAGACTTTGCGCTTATGGTATCACGATGTCATTAACCTGATGGCCTCTACACTGCTAGTGAACACCGTTCTCATCAAAGGCCTGTGGTGGAGAGAAATTGATACTCCGCAGGACCTTGCGAAAGTTCGTGCCTCGTTTGCTCGCCGAGAGTTGACCGGTGGGTTCCGTGAGTCGCCCAGGATCAATACTGTTCGGCTCAAAGTTTGAGCGTGCTCCACGCTCGCGCGAGTTAATTTAAAATTCGAGTTTTG
>QIAA01000088.1 GCA_003224905.1 Acidobacteriota bacterium | reverse complement strand
ATCTTGCCGGATTTCTCCATGTCGGTACGAAGATTGGTCACAAAAAGACCAAACATCTCCTGTTGCTTGCTCTGCAGCAGTGAGTCGCGAACTTGATCTTTCTTTGCTTCGAACTCCTGTGGAGTCGGGTCCTGCTTCTCGTTGACTACCAGAACCACGCCGGTGTTTCCATTCACAATCGGTCCGCTGACGTCGTCCGGTTTCATGCTGAACGCAACGGAAGCCCCACCGGCCATCGAGCCAATATCCGGCACTTGGCCGTCAGGTAAAACAAAATCGCTGGTCTTGACGGCAGCACCCAGCTCTTTTGCCGCCTTTTTCAAGTCATGCTCGGCCTTGGCCCGGTCGGAAAGCTCCTGGGTTCTTTGCGAGAGCAGGGCCACTACTCGCTCATTCTTAAACTCGCTCTCCACGCGGCTGCGGATTTCCTCAAAGGTAGGCGTAGCCGGAGGCTTCACCGCCAGCACCTCAAAAATTGCGTATCCCTGCTCTAATTGAGCCTCGTCCGGCGGCGCTTTCTCACGCTGGTTGAATACAGCTTCCATAAATTGCGCCGAGTTCCCCACCCCCGGCAGCGAATCGGTGCGGCTCACAAAGTCGGTTGTAATGGGTTCTAACCCGCTTGCCGCAGCCGCTTTGTCCAGGCCCGCCGTACGTGCCTGCCTCAACAGTGATGCTGCCTGACTGTCCACAGCCCGCGCCGCCTTCTCCTGCTTGATGATCGGTTCGATCTGGTCTTTAACTTCGTCGAGTGTCTTCAGGTGCGCATCCTGCTTGTCATCCACATGAATAATGTGAAAGCCATAGCTGCTCTGCACCAGATCGCTGGTTCCGCCCTTCGGAAGTGAGAAAGCCGTCTTCTCAAACTCCGGAACGGTTCGTCCTCTGCCGATCCACTGCAGTGACCCACCTTCTTTTGCGCTGCCAGTATCCTCGGAATACTTCTTGGCCAGCTCGGCGAAATTCCCGCCCGCCTTTACTTGCTTCAAGACATCTTCCGCCTTCTTGCGTGCCTCTTCCAGGCCTTTGGGATCGACTTTTCCATCCGGCCCGGGCAGCGGCGTCTTGATCAGAATGTGCCGCACATTCACCTGCTCAGGTACGCGGTAGTCTTCGCGGTGCTGGTTGTAATAGGCCTGAAGCTCGTCATGACTAACCGTGGTCTGCGCCTTGATCTTCGCGTTGTCGATGACTACGTACCTGATCTTCCTCTTCTCCGGTATGGAATTGTTGTAGGTAGCTTTATTGCGCTCGTAGAAGGCCTTCAGTTCGGCCTCAGTTGGATGAATCTGCTTCAGCAGATCATCCTTGCGCAGCACGGCGTAATCGAACTTTACTTTGGTGTTTTTCCTTTCAAACTCGCGCCGGACCTCCGCATCCGCGACCAGCACGCTGCCGGCGATCAGGTTACGCAATTTGTTGAACAGGATTTCGTCTTTTACACCGCGTTCGAACTGGGGAACGGTCAAATCCGCCGACTGCAGCCGCATTTCATATTCCTGCTCGCCAACGAATTTTCCTCCTGGGAAGAACGTCGCGGCGTAACGCCCATGCTGCAGTTCATCCATGAGTTCTTCGTCGGTGGCGCGCAGCCCCAGGCGTTCTGCCTCGGCCAAAAGTGCCTTGCGGCTGATGAGGTTCTGCGCGGCCTGTGAGGCGAAGAATGGGAGCAGAGTCGCTTGTTGGGCGCCACCTTTGGGGAATTGTTGACGCAGCATCTGCCGCGCTTCTCTCTGTACTTCGAGCGTGGTAACCTGGTCCCCTGCGACGCTTGCGACCACGCCCTGTCCCGGGCCGCTGATTCCGAAACTCGATCCCAACCCACCCGGAATGAGCGTCACTACCATAGACCCACAAATAATCAGCAAAATCGCGCCCAAAACGATCTTCACTGTAGGGCCGGCCGTCTGCAAAGCTCGAATCATGTTCTTGTATTTACTCCAGAATTGTGGCGGAAATTGAATTATAAACCAATGCGCGCCGTCGTTCAGAAGCAATACAGCACCTGTTGACGGACAAATTGCAGTGTGAAAGTCTTAGAGGCTTATCCATCTCCTGAGGTTACGTTAACAATTTGAGCCTGCTGGAAGTCTGCATCCAACCGTCTAACTCTGCGTGGAGGGGGTAGCACTCTAAACGATGCCGCGCAATCGATGCCGCGCCGCGCTCGGCGTGATGTTCATAGCCCTTATACTTGCTTGCCTCTGCGTGCGCGCCCAGGAGTCAAACACCGGCAGCGTGAGCGGCGCCATCAGTGATCCGCGTGGCGCGTCTGTACCCGACGCGCAACTTACCCTCACCAATCGGCTCACGGGAGCCGTAAGCCGCACCACAACCAGTCCCGCCGGCACCTACACCTTCCGCGATCTTTTCCCTGGTGAATACGTTCTGCACGTCGAAGCCAAGGCTTTTCAACCTGCCGAGCTTCTGATCAGAATCCAGGCGGGAACTACCGCCACCGGAGATCTAAGGCTTCAGCGCTTGCCGGAGCATCCCGGTCCTGCACTCGTCAACACCGAAATCCCGGCCGTGCAGGGGGCAGTTGCAGGCACGCAAATGGATCGGCTGCCGAACAATCGTAATTCCCTTGATCTCGCTTACCTTCAACCGGGAGTACAGGTTTTCGACGGTCAGACGCTCTCTCCTTCTAAGAGCGGGTTCTATTCCTTCTCGATTGAAGGACGCAATGGGCGCACCACGCGAATGCAGATGGATGGAGTCGAGGTGAATGACGAGGCCATCGGCGGCACCACTCAGAATGTCCCGCTCGGAGCAGTGCAGGAGATCCAGATCGGACAGTCGACTCTCCTACCCTCCTCCGGTCTGTCCGCAGAGGGCTTGGTGAATGTTGTCACCAACTCCGGAACCAACGATCTGCACGGCGAACTGTTAGGCAATTTTCGAAACAAGAGTGTAGCTGTAGCGGACTTTTCCGGCGGCCGGAGCGATTCGTTTTCCCGCGAAGTCTTCGGAGGAAACGGGGGCGGGGCCCTGAAAAAGGACAAGCTGTTCTTCTTTGTGTCAGGTGAGTATTTCAAACAAGATATGGTCGCCCCTGTCCTCTTCAATCCACCCTTCAGCGACCTGGATTCCGGCTACCACTCCCCCTTCCGCGACACCCAACTCGAAGGCCGTCTGGATTACCGGCGTTCCCAGCAATCACGCGCCTTCTATCGCTTCACCTATGACAATCTCAGCGACCTGAATTCATTCCCTGAAAACAATTTCCAGGTATTTAGAAACGGCGTGCACACCCCCGGACACGCTATTGGTTTCGATTTCACCCGTGGTAAATACACTCACAGCATTCGTTTCGGCTACAACCGTTACTCAAACAGCGTTGCGGATGCGGCAAGCGGTTCCAGCGTTTTCGATCCTGCGCCCTCCATCGGCCTGAATTTCACCGGCGGTTCAGGATTTGCCAGCGGCCCCAATCCATTTGCGCCCCAGAACACGATCCAGAGAAATGAGCAGGTCAGATACGACGGCCTCGGAGTCGTGCAAGCCCACACGTTGCGCTTCGGTGCCAGCGTGAACAGAATTAATGCTCTGGTTCTCGCGAATTACTTTGGGACCGCCCCCCAGGTCGGCGCCGATACAACTGCCGCTTCCAGCGTGGTTGCCGCAGCCGGGCCATTTTCAGGGGGCACTGCGAATCCGCTGAACTATCCCGTAAGGAGCATCGTCCTCGGAAACGGTCTGGGATGTCTGACTGAGAATTCGGCTTTCGATTCCCGCTGTGGCGGCATAGCCGGCACTCGCCTGCACGCCTATCTAAGCGACACGTGGAAAGTGCGGTCGAACCTGAACGTGACTTTAGGACTTCAATATGTCCGGGATACAGGACGCACCGATTCTGACCTCGGCACGGTTCCCTGTTCCGCCGCCAGTTCGTTTGGGGCATCGGCCCCCTGCTCGGGCAGCGACAATCTGCTAAACCACTTCGGACAAATCCCAGGACTCGGCAATCGTGTGCGGCAGCCCGACCTGAACCTGGCTCCTCAGTTCGGAATTGTCTGGGATCCAGGCAAAGCCGGAAAGACCGTCCTCCGCGCTGGAATCGGTCTCTATTACGACGATACGCTGTTTCAAAATGTGCTCTATGATCGCGCGTCCCGGCGTACCCAGGGCGCATTCCATGCGGAGTCAAACGATCCTTGTGCCAGCCATGGCGTGGTGATTTTCCCCGGCAACGTTCCCGTCAGCAGCATCAATGGACTGGACATCGCGACCCAGATTTGCGGGCAACCTGCGGGAAGTGTGGCCTCGGCAGTTGCGGATCTGCAGAGCGCATTTCAGACTGCCAGCGCGGCGCTGAATTCCAACTCGCCCAATCCGAATTTCGTGGGCCAGAGCCTGAGCTCTCGCGCTTTATTCGCCCCCAACTTCCAGACACCCCGTACCGTACAGATGAACCTCGGCTTTCATCATCAGGTTGGACAGAATTCAGTTTTTGGCTTCGAATACCTGCGCAGCGTCGGCACTCATTACTTGCTGGGTGTGGATACGAATCACGTGGGGGATTCCAGTTTTCTCCAAACGACCGACGAGCCCTGCTTGACCAGCCCCACTGGCATATGCCACGTTCCCCGGGCTGCACTCAACGCGATCAACGCCACCATCGCCGCGAACCCTCTCAGCGCGGGCGTATGTACGCCAGCCACCAGCGCCGGCGCCAGTTCACAGAGCGCCGTGGCCTGCTACATGGCAACTGTCCCCACGGCGACTATCGCAGATTTCGCCGGGCACGGACTTGATTCAGGCGCCCAGTTCCTCGGCGGATTGCCTGCCTCGATCTTGGGCCTGGATGCAAGCCACGGCGCTGCCTTCGCCGGTGTCAATCCGTTGATCGGACGCAGCACCGTATTTTTCCCCGCCGGCCGTTCGCTCTACAGCGGCCTGCAGTTCTTCCTCCGCACCGACGTCGGTAGCCGCGTGCGCGGCGTCAACGCCATGCACCTTGACCTGGCCTACACCCACTCTAGTTTTCGCAGCAATGTCGCCGGAGGCATCGGCGATCAAGACCTTCTGCCTCTCGCCGCAGACTTCAACCACCCGACTGCTTTCTTCGGCTCCGCCTCCCAGGACCGCAAGCACCTCTTTTCGCTAGCCACTACGTTCGAGGTCAGGCGAGCCCGCCTGAGCCTTGTTGGACATTTCGCCTCACCTCTCCCCCAGACTCTTTTCCTTCCGGCGTCCAACCAGCCCGGCGAAATCTTCCGCACCGATGCGACCGGCGACGGCGCTTTCGGAGGTCAGAGCGACACCGGCAACAACTCCTTCGGAGACATCCTTCCCGCCACCAATATCGGCGCCTTCGGCCGCGCGGTAAAAGCAGGCGACCTAAATAAGACGATTCAGAACTACAACTCAAGTTCCGCCGGCCAGCCCACCCCAGCCGGAAGAGCACTCGTCTCCGCTGGCCTGCTCAGCACTGCCCAGTTGCAGCAGCTAGGCGCCACCCTGCCAGATGTCCAGTCCGCGCCGCCCAACAATGTCGGCCTCTCCTGGCTGCGGACATTCGACATCATGCTCTCTTTCCCCCTTAAAGTCGGCGACGGCATCAGCTTGGAGCCCCGGGTCTCCGCCTTCAACGTCCTTAATTACGCAAACTTCGACTCCCCCGGCATGAGACTAGGCGGCATTCTGAACGGTCTCCCCGGCGAAGCCAACGCCACCACCGCCTTAAGCCGCACAACTACCCGCATCCTTCCCAGATCGGGAGTCTTTACCCAAGCCACACCACGGCAGGTAGAGCTGGGAATCAAAATCACTTTCTGAGGCGGGGTTAGCCTTCTTGAGATCGCTCTCTTGGTGTTCCATTTCCCGGAGCCAAGGATCCCGATTTTTGTATCCGCGACCATAAAACTGCACGTTAGCTCCCACGACTGGACCGTAAAGTATTGATATCATTTGGATTCGTGAGAACTTAAAACGTGGTCTTTGTCTTGCACATAACAACTAATCACTAGCTTCTCTGACACGATTCTGTCATCGGACCTTGTTCAAATTGTCGCTGTTGACTCTGGTTGATTCACAGGTTCGCGGGTATGAAAGCTGAACATTCGGCTCCGACCAATTTTAGTTGCGAAGTCTCAGCCAGCTCCGCTGGTTCTTTACGGCCCTTCTTTTCAGTCAGTTCCCTAGAGGAGAAAAAAATGTCACAAAGGTTTCGTTTCCCTCGTGTCATTCGACGAATTAGCGTGCCGGTCCTACTGATTGCTTGCATATTTGCGCTTGCTTTCTTGTCAGCAGCGCAAACTACGATCTCAACCGGCAGCATTCAAGGCACAGTCACTGATCAGAGCGGCGCTGTCGTCAACGGAGCAAAGGTTGTCATCAAGAATAAGGCCACAGGCCAGACGGTCTCCACAACGAGCAGTTCGAGCGGCGTCTATTCATCGGGCGCTCTGCTCTCGGGGGATTACACCGTCCGAGTTGAATCGAAAGGCTTTCAGACCACCGAGTTGCCGGTTGTAGTACAGGTCGGGACTACATCGAACGGCAATGTGCGACTTTCACTTGGACAGGAATCGCAAGTGATCGAAGTGAGCGCGTCCGAAGTTCGTGTCAACACCGAACAGGCCACAGTGCAGGGAGTCATCACCGCGCAGCAAATTGATCAATTGCCTATCAATGGTCGAAATTTTCTGGATGCAGCTCAATTGGAGCCAGGAGTACAGATCCAGGACGGGGGCAACTTCGATCCGACCAAGAACGGATTCACCGCTGTCTCCATCGGTGGGCGAGCGGGTCGCACTACCCGAATTGAAGTCGATGGGAGTGATATCACGGATGAGACGGTGGGAACGACCACACAAAACATTCCACAGGATGCTATTCAAGAGTTCCAAATCAGTCAGTCGTCTCTTGATCTCTCAACTGAGCTGACTTCCTCTGGAGCCATCAACGTCGTAACCCGAACGGGGACGAACTCGGTGCACGGTGACGCATATTACGGTTTCCGCGACCATTCTCTGAACGCGAATCTTCCCGGCGGGCAGGATCTGCCGTTCCAGCGTAATCAGTTTGGCGGACGAGTTGGCGGACCGGTCGTTAAGGACAGACTGTTCTTCTTCTTGACCGGCGAACGAACGAAGCAGGCATTGGTCGCGCCGGTCGTGCTCGGTGCGCCCTTCGGCAGCCTATCGGGAGGATTCGATTCGCCATTCAAAGAGACCTTGCTGCTTGGCCGCATGGACTATCAATTCCACAACGCCGCGAGACTGTTTTATCGCATAACGTATAACAACAACATTAACGTCTCGGGGTTCGTGGCAAATTCCTACCAACCTTTTGGCAATCAGGACAATACTCCCGGTCACTTGGCCGGTGCAGATTTCAATACCGGCAGCTTTACACACCAAATCCGTTTTAGCTATACGAAATTCCAGAATCGCATCGGAGATGTCGTCACCGGAAGCAGTATTCTGAACCCAGCGCCCGGGATAGCTCTGGCAATTGGGTCCAGCACGTCGTGTCTTGCCGGCGGAGCTGACGCTTTCTGCTCAGGGCCAAACATCTTGGCGCCGCAAGCGACATATCAAAGCAATAAGCAGGTTAAGTACGACGGTAGTCGCAACTTTCGCGCGCATATTCTGCGGTTCGGCGTCTCCTATAACAGAATTTTGGGCGGTGGATTTGCTAAGTTCTTTGGTCTAGATCCAGCGGTACGCTCGAATTTTAGTGCGGAAAATCAGGCGGCGGCTGCGAGTGGCCCCTTCGCTGGAGGTGCTGGCAATCCCCTGAACTATCCTGTAGATCGCATCATTTTCGGCAACGGTCAGGGCTTTTTTACGGAAAAACCCGAATTCGGTTTGCCCGCCGGCGGGCAGTTCGATTCCCGTTTTCAGTTTTACGTTGGCGATACCTGGAAGATTCGGCCCAATTTTACTTTGAACGGCGGATTGCGCTACGTGCACGATACAGGCCGTACTGATTCTGACTTGGCGCCAATTCCGTGCTCCCAGTTGACCGTACCAATTTCAACACCGTGTACCGGGAACATCCTCGACCTGTTCGGGTCTGGCCTGGGCGGTCGCGTACGCCAGCCGGCGTCCAATTTTGGCCCCCAATTGGGTATCGCCTGGGACCCGCGCAACAACGGCCGCACGGTTATTCGCGCTGGAGCAGGTCTGTACTACGAAAATGTGATCT
>QIAA01000008.1 GCA_003224905.1 Acidobacteriota bacterium | reverse complement strand
TGAGGCAGCCGCCTTCGTGCGCAAAGACCTAGAAAATGCGGCTCGCTCGACGGCAGAACATGCCTCGAAAATTGCCGCTTCGACCGCTTAAAGCGAAGGGGGACGGGAGCGTAACAAGCGGTCTCAAACCTTGGCCGGCTAATAGCTGAGGTGGGCAATCAGCTATCGGGGACGCACTTACGAAGATGAGAAGGGCAAGCGCGCGCAGCAAGCCTTGGGGACATATTCTTTTAGATATTTAATAGTTTTGTATTATAACTTAAAGCTAATGTTATTTTTTTGGGGCGGCTCAGCGTTTTAGATTTTCTTTCCCTAGCCAGAAAACTCCCGCTCCCAGATGCATGTCCCAAAACTGTGTACCAAACTTACGCTACATTTCAATTCCGTTCTACTTTAGAAACGCTCCAATGGGATGGAACAAAATCCCCACATTTCCTCTTCCCATCGTCAAAGGGACCTCGACAAACTCTTGCGCTACGAAGCCATGATCAGCCGCCAACTAAAATCATGCGACCGCCGAGTTGGAAAGATTGCAAGCCCGAAGAAAAGGGGGACCGAGCTGAGCCCAGTGACACTCTCAAATTCTGCAAAACAAAGCCAAAAAGTCCTTTGATTTCAATGCTGCGTCGCAAGATGCGCGGGATGAACACGCAAGAAATTGCATTTTTCACAAGGGCATGGATTCGTCATGTCCTCGAGTTCTCCACGCAGGGACTCAGGAGCTTCTAAATGTCGCAACCAAGATTTTGGCTGCATGTGGTCCGAACCGCGGTCAGCAGCCATGGCCTTCGAACTGCCCCTGTGCCGTGTGGCGGCATGCCTCGGGAGTCACTTTGCCTCAGCCACGGAAAGCCAATCCGATTGTATTTCGCAAGTCCTCGGGTAGATCGGCGTCGAGCTTCACTTCCAGCAAGGGATTCGCAGGATTCTAATTTATTAGTCTTCTTAGTTGCAGCAATTCTCGATGGAACCCGGCAGACTGGACGCTAAATGGACGCTAAAAATTGTCCGGCCCATTTTCAATGATGCCAATCCCAGACGGGCCCACCCTTTTCATCTCGGAACACGAACGTATCATTACCTTTCACCACCTGCCGCGCGAGGATGAGGTCGGTCCCGCTCTGCTTCACTTTCGAGCCAGTGAAGGCGACTTCATCTCCTTTGCTGAAGCTCATGCCCATGTCGTCGAAGAAGGACTTCGGGCAAAGGTATACATCGACTGTGTCCGCCCCGTCCTTCACCAGCAAGTGCGCGACCTCTTTCGCGCTGCCTTTCGGTGGCAGCCTCAGTTCCTCAACGGTTCCCTTGAATTTGGCTTCGGTGCGAAGGTCATACTTGGGCGGGCCTGATGCGGGCGGCTGGCTCTTCTGCGCTTGTGCCGGTGCCCTGAGAAGAAGCACGAGAAAAGCTAGCAGGAAAATCATCTCCCGCCAAAGATCCGATTGGCCGAATTCAGCTTGATTATGCATGGCTCCCCCTTTCAAGAGACCACCGGGGAACCAGCCGTCGGAGAATTGGGAAGGAAAAACTGCCGGGCCCCCAGTCCTCTTACTCGCAAGTAGGATGAAGCCAGCTTTCTCGGTATTTATGGTACACCCGTTTTCACCGGGAAGATCGCTTTGCCAGACGGCGCGTGCCCCTTTGGGACCGACAGACTGGACGCTAGATGGACACCCACAGCCAGCTTGACCCAGATCTCGCCGTCGGCGCCAAGCGCAGCCTTCGTGTCCCCGAGATCACGTTCCAGCATCACCGCAGTGCCGTCATCCAAGGGATGCCCCAGCGGCGCCGGCGAATGAATCCATTCCAGTCCATGGTCAGACAGGGGGAGGGATGAAAAGAATGGCGAGCCCGCGCCCAGTGGATGTATCGCTGATCCAAAATCAATGCAGGAAACCGGCTAGCGTTAATTCCAGAGTACGCAGGGCCCCGCCAGGCGTGGTCTCCGCCTCTAGTACATCCACGTGCAATCCTGCTTGGGCGAGAACGATAGCTGCCGCCAGTCCATTCGGACCAGCACCGATTACACATGCGCTACGCTTCATCGCAAAACCGTCTGGAAACCATCCGTATTTCGATGACGACGTACTCGATCAGGGCTTATGGCCGCGGCTGCACCGTGGGCCATTCGATGACCTCGATTTGGCCGTCAGCCTCTCGCTCCAGCGTCGGCGCATACAGCCCTAATAATTCTCGCCGCCACCACATTCCGGTCGAGCGTTTTTGTCTCATGGTTGTGAACCAGTATTGCCAAAGCACGGAACGAATCTGATGTGGTGGCTCCTTCGGGAAGGGATTTCCTGCGAACAGCGCCAGGACATCTTGGCTGTTTGAGAGCAGCCGTACTTCCGTGTTCGGAACGATCGGATACTGGCGCCACGAACCGAGTGACGCGAACCACAAGTTCCAGTCGAATCGAGGCTGATACGGCGCATAGATCCCAGGTGGCTGATTCAAGGCCTGGGGTTTATAGCGAAATGGATATGGGACCCAATTCTGGCCGTCCGTAGAGCCCTGAAATTCGATTTCGTATCGTCCGCGTGTCATCACTGCGAAAAGACCGTACTGATTGGCAATCCGAAATGGCTCCAGCGCAGTTACCGGGGAGGTGGGTAGTGGCACTCGCCCAAACATCCATATCAGTTCAGCGGTGGTTGCATAGAAAATCCATATCAGCACTACAGAGCTTGCCGCAAGCTTCAACGCACTCCAATGGGGACGAATGTTGCCCAGCGATCTTTCGATGTGTACGTCATTTCCGTTCTTTGCTCCGGATACAGCCACAACCAGCTTGTGTCTCCATTTCGCTGGCACAACACGGAGCGCGAAGCGATCGTCCAGCAGCAATATACCCATGGCAAGAACCAGATAATTCAAAAACGTGTAGTTGGCCGTCAGGATTACGCCGATCTGCCAAGGCGTAACGATAAAGAAGGAGATAATCCGCCAGGGTCGCGGCAGCAAGAACATCCACACCAGGCCGAGCTCGAGAGCTAGCGTGGCATAAACTGTTGCCGCATGAAACCAGTGTGGTAAGTGCTGCACGTACCAGCCAATCCACGTAGGCAGGGGCCCGTTCTGGTAGTAATCATCCATTGCCGTGAAATTCCGCCACTCGGGGTCTCCGCTCAGCAACTTCACTACGCCGGATTGGAAGTAGATGCGAAACCATTCCCACTGGAGTAAAAACAAGCTGGCTCGCGAAGCTGGCTGCATTCCGCCTAAGCCCGGGCGAAATCCGGGCGGTGCGAAGAAGAGAGAGATAAATCCCGCTTCGAGCAACATTCCATCCGACTGGTAGCCAGAAAAGTCCTGCGCCGCGCTTACGAATGATAGAAAGCAGACGAAACAAACCACGAGCATTCCGCGTGGCCACAGATTGAGTAGCAGCAGTACCGAGGCGATCATTCCCGCGGAGCACAGCCCACTCAGCATGACCGATCCGCTGGAGAACCAGAGCAAGGTCGGTACATACCAAAAGCGCTGCCAATGTCCCAGAGATTGTGCGACGGCTTGAAGATAGCTTCCGGCGGGCAGAATTCCTGCTGGGCCGATGAGCCCGCGGACCTGAAATATGAGAGAGAAGAATGCGGAAAAGTAGATGATGCCGAGCGCGCGCAGGAACAGCCAGCGCGCAATCAGGCGGTCCGATGCCCCGC
Source organism: Acidobacteriota bacterium (assembly GCA_003224905.1). Classification (GTDB taxonomy): domain Bacteria; phylum Acidobacteriota; class Terriglobia; order Terriglobales; family Acidobacteriaceae; genus QIAA01. The sequence goes on along the minus strand of QIAA01000008.1, from coordinate 21,831 downwards.
GCCGTCCATCAAACAGCCAGCCGATCGCGGACGCACCAGCCCAATCCATGAGCGTGGGCAATTATAGCGGCCAAGAGTGCCCGAGATAGCCGTGGGCGACGAGGAACATGCCGAAATACATTTTGCGTGCTCGCATCGAGCTTTGCCGATTGCTTCTTCACGATCTCGCTATCATCGAGCGGGCCGGATGGGGAGTGTACCGCGTGCCCGAGCCCTACGCATTGGTAGATCGATACAATACAGTAAACTCGATGCTTTGCAACGCGAATGGAGTTCGCAGGTTGCTGATCTCTCCCAAATGCCGCCACTTGATCAAAGCACTCGATGGCCTCGTCTACAAAGAGGGCACCAATTTCTCGGACCCGAGTTCGAACTTGGATCACATCACGGATGCCTTGGGGTATCTGATTATGGGCAGGTTTCCGATGAAACGAAATCCACAAAGTTTCGCTCTGAGCACCTCCAAATTTCGCACCCGAATGTTTCGCAGATCAATGATGACTTTTTGGGCGGCCCGATATGATGACATGGTGACATGATGACCCAGGCTGCTGTTTGGCTGTTTCAGCCGCGTTCGAGGGGAACCGTGGCGGTCTATGCGTGGGGATTCGGCGAGTGCGAGCTACTCCGCACCTACCGCGGCAGTGCTTAGAAGTGACGAGTACGTCAGCTGATCGCATCCGTTCGTCCAGGTAACTTCGTCTGAATCAACCTGGGCAGCACAGGAGGACATGTCCATTTGTTAGAACACTAAACACCATGCGCAGTGTGAGGCCGAATTTCTATTCTTATGTACTTTAGAAATACGAATGGGCGGAACTGGTCCAAAGTGGCGTTCGATGCGCGGGTAGAACACGCAAGAGTTTCACGAGCACTTTCTTCGACTCCTTTTCTTGCCAGCAGCTCTTCTTCCCCAATCGGTTCCTCTTTGCTCAACCGGTGTTCTTACCTTATCCGGTCTATACAGCGCCGTCGTACCAAGTCGCTGAACCGCCTCCATCGACCGTCGCCGATCGATATGGGGATCTGGCCGGTGAGATTAGGCGACTGACAAGCGATGTCGAGCAGCTACGATAGGAACAAGCGTTGCAACAAGCTCGACAGGTTCCGCCACAGCCTTCGCCGTTGATTGAAGAGAACACCCCCACCATTCTGGTCTTTCGTGACGGTCATCGCAGCGAGGTCCGGAATTACGCGATTGTCGGAAAGACCCTCTGGTGTTCACCGAGCAGCGGGCGCGGAGGATAGCTGTTTCCGATCTCGATGTGGAAGCCACGAGGAAAGTGAATGCGGACCGCGGTGTCGAGGTTCGGTTCCCATGACGGACTTGTTGTGGATGCACGCAGCTAACAGCTCGCTTGGTCAGGTGGTTAGAATCGGACATATGCGGTCCCGAGTAGGCCACGGGCTTCAGTTAAATCCGGTTGCAGACGGAGCGCCTGCTGCAAGTGCGGAACAGCCTTCTCGTTCTGCCGCTTTTGCACGTAAAGTCGACCCAACAGGCATGCAGAGCGCGGCTCGGATCCCCAGTCGCACAAATTTACGACGTGTGAAATTCATGACGCAGGGTATCCAAGTTTCTCAGCTCTTCTTAAGTGCCGACCGTTTATGAAATTCGGGGCTTTGCTTGTCGCGATCTCTCCCCTGCCACGACCCCGTTAGACGACCCGAGCCTAATCGGGGGAAAAGGGATCAGAATCTGTACTTCAATCCAAATTGAATTTGGCGCATCGGTATGGCTATCGCGGTGATCGTGCCCGCTACACCAGGGCCGTCGTCGATGAAGTTGTCCGGTTGCGCAAAATTCGGATGATTAAAAAAGTTAAAGAATTCCGCGCGGAATTCAAGTCGCTGCGATTCCGTCACAGCAAACTCTTTTCGCAGCGATCCGTCAAATACGTTCTGACCGGGCCCGATCAGGTTGTTACGCCGCGCATTGCCAAACGCGATCCCGGCAGGAGGCGCGAACGCATTTATATCGAACCACAGGTTCGGATTTCTTTTATCGGACGGCAGGTTCCCATCCCGGAGCTGATCGGGCCGTAACAAGCCCTGCGAGCCGGTGTTGGATGGATCGAAACCCAATGCTGCCGAGAACGGGAAGCCGCTCGCCAGTGTGTAGATGCCCCCTACGTGCCAGCCTCCGACGACTGTGTCGAGTACGCGATTCTCGATGTGCGACCGGCTGCCGCCGATCGGGAGCTCGTAGTCAAAGCTGAGCACCCACCGCAGCTTTTGATCGAAATCCGCCCGTCCACGTTCCGCCGTTGCGTCATAGCTGTTCTGCGGGAAGGGAAAAGCGCAGCAGATCTCCGGCAGATCGTTAATTGCCTTACTCCAGGTGAACGCGCTGAGGAAGTACAACCCATGGCTGAGGTGTTTCTCTCCCTTCAGCTGAAGCGAGTGATAAATCGAGTTTCCGCGGTTTTGAATCGCAGTAAATGGACCGAACTGAGGATGCGGCCGCCGAGCTTGCACGTCGCCGGGACCCGGCACAGGATCCTGGTTCGGATCGGTCACAGATTGCAGATGCGTGCCTTTCGAGCCCGCATACGCAATTTCCAGGCTGATCACTGCTGGGAAGGAATGTTGCACTGCCAGGTTCCAGCTTTGGTAATACGGACTGTGCAGATGAGGATCCACGCTGGTCACCCCGGGATTGATTGCCAGACTTGGATTAAGCGGAGGGAAACCCTGCGCTACCGTGATCACGGGCGTAATCCCATCACTCACAAACGAGGGTTCATAGAAAAACGGCAGGTTGTAGGCAAGTTGCAGCGGAGCCGCAGTGCGAATCTCCTGACCACTATAGAAAATCCCATAAGCTCCTCTAACTACCGTGTCTGCCTTGTCGGTCGGCGTCCAAGCAAAGCCGATTCGTGGCGAGACGTTGGCTTTGTCTGCTGTCGTGAGCGCATCAGAGGCCCCGTTTTGACCAGCCTGGATCAGGGTTCCGGTCGTGTAATCGAAGTTTCCTTGGCGATTGTTCACCTCGATGATCGGCGAGAAGTAGTCATAACGCAGTCCCAAATTCAGTGTCAGGCGCCGGTTCACCTTCCAATCGTCCTGAACAAACAGAGATGGCACATGTTGGCGATTACCCATTGCGATAACCGTGGAAATGTTTGCGCTGATCGGCAGCCCTAGCAGCATGTCCGCGATCGAGCTGCCGCCGCTGTCATCCACCGGGTTTTGAGTGAACTGGCCATTGAACGAGAAGCGTCCGCGTGGTGATGCTTCCTGCGAAATGTTGAATTCACTCCAGCGGATTTCGCCTCCGAACTTCACGGTATGCGCCCCGCGCACCAGACTCAGCACGTCAGTGATCTGCCTCTCCTGGCTGCCCAGAATGGTAGGCGCGAAGTTGGGATCGCCCAGCCGTCGAAAGCCACTCGGCGAAAACAAGGTCAAGCCGTTCACCCGCGAATCGTCGGGCACACCCGCAATCCGGAATTCGGCTGGCGGCAGTTTGTTGCCGCCTTCAGGAACCCCGCGCCGAATGTGCACATAGTTGAAGCCCACGCGCAACTCATTGATGATCTTTGGCGTGAAAATGTGGGTTAATCCAATCGCGGCGCCATCTGTGTCTTCATTACCCACACCGGTGCTGGAATTGCCGCCATTCGCCAATCCCGGCAGCGGAGCAGGGCGGATATCCGTTCTTCCACTCTTCGAATAACGGATAAATACCTGGTCGCGCTGCGAAGCGTTATAGTCCAGGCGAATATCTCCCTGGTCGATACGGTCACGCTCAGTAGGAGAAATCGTGAAATTGTTACCCTGTCCGGACTGCGGTGTTGGGTAGAGATTTGCGTAAGCCTGGGAAGTTGCATTGATACGGTCAGGCGGAATAATGTTTCCGGGAAACGGCAGACCAGTCGGAGGATCGTAGATGGTTGGCTCCCCCGCCGCAGAGAAATTGCCAACTCGCTCCTCCAGCGTGGGAATGGAAGATACGAATGTGAGGGGATTGCGAATCCTGGTCCCCTGGTAATCGATGAACCAGAAAAGCTTGTCTTTCATGATCGGTCCACCGAAAGTCGCGCCAAATTGGTTTTGTTTGAACGAGGCCTTCTTCTGAGTTGGATCTTCGAAGTAATCACGCGCATCTGGCGCCGAGTTTCGCAAGAATTCGAAGACATCTCCGTGATAATTGTTCGTGCCGGACGTGGTAATGGCGTTGACCACCGCGCCGCCGCTGCGCCCAAACTCGGCTGAATAGCTGTTCGTCTGTAGCTTGAATTCCTGTATCGCATCAACATTGCTGCGTAGCACCACTCCCCCGTTGTCGTTGGAATTATTGTCCACCCCATCCAGGAGGAAGTTGTTCAGGGTCCCGCGAGTACCGTTGGCGACAAAACTATTCAGACCGCCCGTGCTGCTGCCGCCGGTGTTGCCATTCGTTCCAGAACTGGTGCGAACCACGCCCGTGGTCAATGTCGCAAGCTGGATATAATCTCTGCCATTGAGAGGCAATTCTGTGATCTGGTCCGCCATGATCACTTCGCCAAGAGAAGAAGTATCTGTTTGAATGGTCGGTGCCTCCGCAGTCACGATTACGTTCTCCGACACCGAGCCCACGGTCATATCGAAATCTACTCGCAACCGATCCTGTACCCGAACGGTGATTGTGCTGCGCGTCTGGGTTTTGAACCCCGGAGCTTCTGCGGTCACCTTGTAATTGTCTGGCCGCAGCGGAGGCGAGACGAAATTCCCCGATGCGTCAGCCTGCGTTTTCGTTGTTGCATTCGTCGCGACGTCGACAAAAGTCACTGAAGCGGATGCCAGCCCAGCACCCGAACTATCGCGAACGCTGCCAGCGATGGTTCCGGTGTCGACCTGAGCAAACGCAGTCATGAGCGTGAGTAACCAAGGCAAACAACAGCGGAAGATTCGTTTCATACCCTTTCTTGCCCTTTCTTGCCCCTTTTTAAACCGGTAGCATTAGAGCACGACTAGAAAGACAACGAAAGAGATTTGCAAGCAAACGAAATACCCTCCCTTGAGCGTGACTGGCCCTTACTCACACAGCGATCACTGCTGCGGCCGTTGCTTTGCGCTCACCCGAATCTGTCCTTCGGTGTACCAGCCGTCGGGGTCGCGGCCGGCGATTGCAAAACGAATAGCCGGTTTGCCGCTGCGTGGATCGAGCATAGCCACCCGGAAATCGTAAGTTCCCTCCGGTAGTGTCTCCGGGATATAAAGACTGCCATCGTAGACCGCATCCCCGGGAAGCCACTTTCTTACGTCCACGGGGACATTGATCACAGCGCTGTCCCTTATGGAACGCAACTGAACTGCGAGCGGATAATTGATGTAAGGAGGAGCCACTCCCGCATTCAGCCACCACATGTGGATGGGCATCATAGAGCCAGCCACAAGGGCCTTGGGATATTCCAGCCGGCGCAGCAAAAGTCGGTAGCCCATCTTTTTCTGAAAGTCTTCGAACGCAGGTTTCCAGTCATCTGGAATCGGCGACGATTTCAGATTCACCGAAGTGACGTGCCAACGCAGTGCCTGTTCCAGAATGTAGTTCACATCGAAATGATCTCTTTTCCACTCGGAAACCGTGCCGCAGACCTCCAACGACACCGGCCGCTGTTGCCAGACCTCCTGAATGCCAGCCCGTACCACCTGCTGCGGATAAATATCGAGCATCTCCGGTTGAAAGTCGGGATTGTCAGATTTCGTGCGCAGATCCCCGAGACAATCCAGCCGCCAGCCGGCGCCTCGGCTGGTTCCATAACTTAGCGCCTGCTGTTCGTCGAAATTCATCAACAGCGTTGTATGGGGAAACGCGTCGAACCAGATATCGATCAGCGCCTTCTGGTACGAGAACGCAGGCATGTACGGACTCCAGCCCTCACCCCAGTAGCCGACCGAGGATATATCCACGCCGTCGAGATAAGGATTCCCGTCATAGCGCCTTCCGGCCTCCGCCACCAACTCGCCCCAGTACTTCAGATAAGTGGGATCAGAAAAATCAGGCTGCCAGATTGAGCCATCTTTGTCGGTGGGCTTGTTGGCTCGGCGTGCACCAGATTTCTGATACCACTCGGGAAGCGGATCCTTGTTGGAGTACGGCATCAGCCGGATAGCCAGCGTCTGCCCATGCGCTCGCGCCTCTTCGAGAGCGAGATCAATGATGTCCCAGCGGACTTTTCCTTGCTCCGGTTCCAGAGCAGTCCAATACCAGCGGAGATAAGCAATGCTAGTGTCAGGAAAATCCGGCTTCGTTGCCGCCTGCGGCAACCTCGTGATCGGGCCCACTTCCGACCACTCCAGCGGCGGATTGGTCGCTTGTCCATTGAATCGGTTGAAGGTCGTGATTCCCATATTTGGATTGATCAGCACGTCATTGACGGGAACCGGGCGCACGATCACCGTGTCGCGTTGTGCGTAGGAGAAGCAACTAACAAATACGAATACGGCCAGCGATAGAAGATCTCTCATCGGACTCCCTATCCGGTCAGCAATCCGGCAGAAGAAGATAACAAAAAATGACAACGAAATTAGCACTCTGTCGTGAATCTCGCGACAGCGCCGCGGGATATGGGCATGGGTCCCATTTTAAGACGCACCAAAAGAGATAGCCTTATTCTTATGGGGAAGCGGCCTATTATTCCTACAGATTAGTAGGAGGCACGCAAATGGCAGCGAATCAGGTGGTGCTTTACTTCGACAAGCAGGAGGATGCTCTGCTTTTCACCCTGGCTGCCAGTTCGGTTATGTCCGCGGAAGGGCCGGTCCACAGTAACCACGCAGTGGTCAAGGTTGCCGAGAAGATTTGCAAAGCCAGTCGAATCACGGCTGAGGGTGCTCTCAACATCACGTGAAAGATCACACAATTAAGATAATTCGAAAAGCTGCGCTGCAAGTAGGGGCTCCCATGCTGCTCGCTTTCATGGCATGCAATGCTTATCTTGCTTCCAACCAGCTCAAACAGATGAATAAAATTGCGGCGCTTACACTGGAAAGCTCCATAATCCAGGCGGAAATCTCCGCTGTTCTGAAAGACTTGACCGATATGGAAACCGGTCAGCGCGGATACCTGCTGACCGACGATCCTTCGTACTTGCAGCCCTACAATGACGCGGAGGGCAGGATCGGCACCGATTTTGCCGGCCTTCGTATAGCGTTAGCTAATCGGGCGGAGGGCGAACGTTCCCTGGAGTCGCAGCTCGAGTCTTTGGCTGACTCGAAGCAAGCTGAGATGGAGCGCTCCATTAGTTTGCGTCAACAGGGGTATCGCCACCGCGCATTCATGCTGGTCGCTACAAACGAAGGTATGGAGTACATGGCTAGAGCTCGCGGGCTTCTGTCGTCAATATCCGCGGCGGAGACCAGCAGCTTCGCGAGATTCGAGAGAGAGAAAAATACTATCCAAAGCAAGGCTTTAGCAAAAACCATTGTTGCCAACTCATGTCTACTCATATTGACAGCATGTCTGATTGGACTCATCCGCTACTATGGGAAAGTGCTTGAACAGGAAGCTGCTCAGAACAGACAAGAACTAGCGGTACGCGATTTGCGGCTAAAAAAACTAACGTCGGCCCTTTCCAACCAAGCCCGCTCCAAGACCTTTGCCATCGAGGCGAACGCCCGCCTGCTGCTCGAGAACTACGGGGGATTTCTACCGCAACAAGGCCACGAATATGCTGAGCAGATAAAGGAAGCATCGGCACAAATGGAGCGGCTCCGACAAGATTTAGTCGATAACCCAGGCTCCAACAGTGATCAGAAGGTAGCTTAGCAACTTATTGACTAAACCGCTGAAAAGTGGAATAGAGTAGAAAGTTTTCAGAACGATTTCCCAATTTCATCAATAGCTTATATGAGTGCTGCGGACTCGTGATGCCCTCAATCGGCCGACCTGTATTGAAATTCCACTCAGGACCGGGTTGCTGGTGAAACGGCGGGTACGCCAACTGACGATTGTCCGCAGCGTCGAATCACCTACCTCAATCAGAAAAGCCTCGGCAGGTCTAAACTCTTAGACTTCCTGGAGGAATTGGATGCGCATGCGCTCTGCAAATCGCCACATCGTCGTAGTAACGTGCTCCGTGGTCCTGTTTGGCAGTCTGTGTTCCCCGCGGGAGGTTCCCATGAGGCATCAGCAGAGCGTGCGCTCAGAGGAGCATGGGACGCGCATGGCCTTGACAGCTTCAACGAGGTGTTTAATCGCCACGACGCTGACGCGATGACGGGCACTCTTAACCGAAGATGCGCCGAGTGATCGCTAAGACCTTGTTTGCAGAAACTATCGAATCGACCAATGGGAACTCGTTTTAGTGGCGAAGATCGCATCTTCCTTGACTGAGGTTGCAGCCAGCGGCATTAGAATCCCTGCCATGAAACCGATTCCCCGGCGCGTACAACTTGGAGTTGTCGCAGCAGCCTACGGGGCCACCCTTTTGGTGGCAGCCGTGCTTGTATATGCCCGCCACATGCAGTACGTGAATCATCCCGCCGACGCGATGGCGTCGGGGGGCATGTATGCCTTTGGCGACTGGATACTAGGACTCTTTATCGGAGGCCTTTTCTTAATTCCGACGTTTCTGCTCATGCTGCTCATCCGAAACTCTGAAAAGGCGTATACGAGATATTCGAAGATTCTGCTGGGCCTCAGCCTTACTGCCCCAATTTGCGTGGGAGTGTTCCTCATCCCCGCTGTGAACCAGGGGAATTCCCTCCTGGGCTGGTTTTGTGTGGATCGCCTGTTAGCTTCGCCCATTGTTATCGTGGGGCTCGCGGTCAGCCGATTACTGGCGCGCTTTGGCCGGGCGAAACGCCTGACCTCGTACGCTTTGTTAATCGAGGTGGGAACACCCGCCTTGCTGTTGATGCTGCTCCTGCTTTCGGGCGGGACACGTCACGGGTGAGTGTGCGGGTCCGTTGATCAGAGCTGGTCAGTTCACTTTCGTCTAACGGGCGGCATGGAATGGAGTCATTTGAATTGAACCGGCGCACGGCGGCGGAATTTGCGTCGTGCAGGAGCGGGATTTTCAAGTCGCGGCGCAGGGCCAAGGAGCAAAGTTTTGAGGCTAGGTCGAGCGTCCTTCGCAAACAATCGCAATTCTGATTTGGCAAGAAGAGTTCTCGACACTGCGATTACACTCCGCAGTTCGTGATTTCGCTCTCGCAATCGTACATTTTCCGAGCGGTGCCTACTATCTGTCTCCCTCGTTCATGCTCCAATACCAACAGCAACTCCTGAAACTCCGCCATGGTCTCTGCCGAGCGCGATCCATCCACGAAAGCGTGCGCCTCAAGCTCTGAACGCTGCGGAAAGAACCTGCGGTACAGTTCGATCTTTTGCCGGTCAGTTGCCTTTCCAAGATACAGCTTGTAATCGATTCGTCCGGGACGGAGCAGCGCTTCATCCAATTTCTGGACATGATTCGTAGTCATCACAAACAGAACGCCGTTGGGTGCATAAAAGCCGTCCAGCACATTTAGTAATCCGGTAAGTGTGACCCCATTCAGCAAAGGCTCCTTTGTGCTTGTACTCGCGCGCTCGTTCCTTCCGCTGCAAGCATCTGCTTCACCTCTGGATTGACTGCCTCGCATGCAATCAATGTCCTCAAATAGCAGAATTGAATTCGCTGGAACCTGATTGACCGCATTCATTAGAGTCCGGTCCATGAAGTCAGCGAGGTTAAGCGAATAGATGGACAGCCCGTAATGCGCCGCCAGCGCCGATACCAACGATGTCTTTCCCGTTCCAGGCGGTCCGTAGAGCAAGTAGCCCCGATGGTAAGGTATCCCCAAGCGCTCATAGCGTTGCTTGGATTTTCGGAATCGTGTTATGTCCCGCAACAGATCTTCTTTGTCACCTGAATCCAGAACTACCGACTCCAGGAATCGTGGTGCATACCCTTCAACGTGATCCCAACCATCCTCGTATATGTACAAGTACGACTGCACACCCTGCCGTTTGGTGTGACATCTCACGACGTCGTCCACGAAACGTTGCAGAAAATCCCGATTTCTCCCGGCTGTGCGAAACGTAAGCGATTCGACCCGTCTCGCCGTTCGTTCACGAATGTTCTCCGATCGAGAGAACCAGACCTGAAACGGCCTCCCGCTGTACCAGAACCAATGAACACCCGGCGCCGGAATCAGCGCGATCCTCTCATTGCGCAGGGTCGTATCGAGATCGACTCGGCGAATACGCCGAAGGAACTTCTGCTCCAGAAACCATTCCTTCACCCATACGAATGCAGCATCGTCATCCTTAACGGTGATCATCATCGTGGTCTGGTCCACGAACCAATGCCAGAGTTTTTCTGGCACGGCGCGCAGATAGACGCTCAAGCCGCCGATGATCATGAGCAGCAGACCCCCAGTAGCGAACTGGTTCTGGCCAGTCAACATGCTTCTTAAGAGTTCCAACATATTCAGCTTTCTAACCGGCTGTTGGCCGGAGTAAGTTTCGCCCGGGCAGAAATGTCCGAGTTAGGCAGTTCTCAGCCACCGACGCAGCTGCAGAACATCGCTAGCTGCCTTTAGGTCGTGCTGTGCAGTTTCAAATTGTGCGGGAAGAGCGCCGAGGATCGACTAGCGCGACCGGAGCGACGCCCTATCGCAACTTAGCCAAAATATTGGCGACAGTTGCCCGCGAAGCGTTGTGTTCTTGAAATACACCAATTCGGGCGTCCTTTCGTAAGAAGATGTTTGAAGATGCCATGACTTCGAATTTTTTGCAAGGCGAAAATTGAGGAATTGCCGGCGTTTCCCGGCCGATTGGGTATTCGCCCCTGCGGTCAGGAGGTTACTCTTGGCCTTTAGTTGCTAGTCAGAAGGAGGTTTAAGCTAAAAGCTAATAGCTAAAAGCTCGTTACGCTACCGCCGCCTGCACCCGCCCTTCTTCAGAAGGAGCCTTCTTCGCAGGCGCACTTTGGCCATGCGCCGGTTTCTTATCTGCCAGCGCCACTCTAGTCTCGCTCAGCACCGCTACGCCCTGTCGGAACTTGGCGCGGCTCACATTGCGCAGCGCGGCCACCAGCGGCGACCGCTCCACGTTCTTGAAAAGCTTCTCCGCTCTTTCGGTGAGCTGCAGCCAGTCATGCCAATCGCCAAGAACATCCTGCATGCGCGTGATTCGTTCGAGAAATTTCTCTGACTCTGGGCTCTTTGTGGCGAGTTCGGCCAGGTAGCGGGCCCGCTTGCCCGCAATCCGGTATTCATGCAAAACTTCATTGGTCAGCGCAGGATGTTCAACATTGAGTTGGACGATTTTCTGTACCGCGAGACCTAACGGGTCGGCATTGGCAGGGATATCAATCCTCTTTCGCGTGCGCTTCAGCCGCTTGCGAACTTCCTGCGCGCCGTCGCCATCGAAGCTCTTCAACAGTTTCTTTTCACGTCGCGCACGATCTTCCGCCAGCGCTCGCAGTAATTGCGACTTGCGCCCGGGCTCCTGCGGTATTTTCAAGCTCCTTAGTGCTCCGATCTGTACATCCAGGTCGCGCACCCGCCCGGCCTTTTTTCGCAACCTGCCGAGCAGCTTAACCAGCTTTTTCTCATTGCGCGCGGGCTGCGGGACCAGTTCGCTCAGCTGGGTTTCCACGCGCCGGCTATAAGTACGGAAACGGTGAACATTGTCGGCCGCAGCCTTCTTCTTAAGCTTTGCCAATTGTCGGCTGAGTTTTTCGAAATTGAGACGGGTACGTGCTTGATCTACGGGCATAGGGTCAGACGGCTACTCACAAGTTCAATTCAATGCCGGAAACGGCACCTGAGACAACCAAGCTAAGGGGTCCGGATGGTAACGGCAGAAACGCGCGCCTATTTTAACACTGCTGTAACACGATTTTGCTACCCTCCCCACAAATGGCTAACCGAGCCTTAGGAGCTCCAGGTCTGGGCGGCCCGCAACCTCTTACGAAACCCGGACTTGCCGCGAGCAGCCAGGCTCGCTACCAGCCCCTCCTGAAGGCAGGGGACAGCCACTTGGCCGATCGTTTTTTCTTCATAGCCATTCTAGGCTGCGGCCTTTCCGTGCTGGCGTTAGTCGGGCTCATCGTTTACGAACTCATCACCAAGTCGGCGCTATCCTGGCATGCTTTCGGATTGAAGTTCTTCTTCCGCAGCGATTGGGATCCCGTCAACAACCAGTTCGGCGCTCTGCCTTTTGTCTACGGCACCATTGTTTCTTCGATTCTGGCTCTCATCCTGGCAGTGCCACTGGCCGTCGGTGTAGCTGTTTTCATTACGGAGATGTCTCCACGCTGGCTCCGCAATCCGCTGGCCTTCATTACTGAATTGCTCGCAGCTATACCCAGCGTGATTTATGGCTTATGGGCTATCTTCGTCCTCGTGCCGCTCCTAAGGCAATATGTGCAGCCAGGGCTGGCCCGCTACTTTGGCTGGACTGGCCTCTTCGAAGGTCCTCCATACGGAATTGGAATGCTGGCAGCTGGAATCATCCTGGCCATCATGGTGGTGCCCATCATTTCTTCGATCACGCGCGAGGTGATGACTGCTGTCCCGCAGCAGCAGCGGGAGGCCGTGTTCGCCCTGGGAGCGACTCGCTGGGAGATGATCCGCACCGGTGTGCTGCGCAATGCGCGAGCGGGAATCCTGGGCGGCGTAATTCTCGGACTCGGCCGCGCCCTCGGCGAAACCATGGCTGTCACCATGGTGATAGGCAACCGGCCGGAAATTGCAAAATCTCTGTTTGCTCCCGGCTACACCATGGCCAGCGTGATTGCCAATGAATTCAGCGAAGCCACCGGCGATCTTTATCTCAGTTCATTGATCGAAGTCGGCTTGGCGCTATTTATTGTGACGATCATCGTAAACATGGTTGCCCAATTCCTGGTATGGACCGTAACTCGCGGCATGCCGGCGAGGAGCAATGCCTAGCTCACATTCATCGCCGGACTTTGCCGCTGCTCCAATCAGTCTGTGGCGTCGGGGAATGAATTCTCTCGCAACCTGCCTGGCGGCCACTGCGGTGTTTCTGGTCTTATTGCCCCTGGCAGCTATCTTTGCTTATCTGGTCTACAAAGGCTTCGGCTCAATCAACTGGGCTTTCCTCACCCAAACCCCCAAGCCCGTCGGAGAACCGGGCGGCGGCATGGCCAATGCTATCGCCGGATCCGTCTACATTCTGCTGATCGCCAGCACCTTCGGTGTGCCGCTGGGAATCGGCGCGGGCATCTATCTTTCCGAATACGGCCGCAACCAGTTTGGAAACGTGATTCGTTTTACCGCCGATGTGTTGAACGGCGTGCCCTCCATCATTATCGGTATCGTTGCCTACGGCCTGGTAGTGCTGAGCCAAGGTCATTTCTCCGCTTTGGCGGGCGGTGTCGCTCTGGCCATTATGATGATCCCCACCATCACCCGAGCTACGGAAGAGATGCTGTTGCTGGTGCCAATCGCCGTGCGCGAAGCCGCATACGGCCTGGGCGTCTCTAAATGGCGTACTACACTTTCGATTACACTACGCACCGCGACTTCGGGCGTCATCACCGGCGTGATGCTGGCTTTCGCGCGCGTGGCGGGTGAAACGGCTCCCTTGCTGTTCACCGCTTTTGGCAACCAGTACTGGAATTGGAAGATGGATCAGCCCACTGCCGCGCTCTCGCTGCAGATTTTTTCCTATGCGATCTCTCCTTTTGATGAATGGCATCGCCAGGCGTGGGCGGGAGCGCTGATCCTGATCATCCTGATCGTGTTTTCCGTAACTGCAGTCCGAATCGCCGCCAGCCGCGGTATGCTTAAAGGAGCGAGCTGACCTATGGGCGTTGGCATCCAGGTCGAGAAACTGAATGCCTGGTTTGGCAAGACCCAGGCTCTCCACGACATCAATATGAACGTCGTGCCAAACCATGCGACCGCAGTAATCGGCCCCTCAGGCTGCGGCAAGTCAACTTTCGTTCGCTGCCTGAACCGCATGCATGAAACGATTCCCGAAGCCCACGCCGCAGGCCGAGTCCGAATCGGCGATCTGGACGTCTACAACGGCACTTCGGCCGTGCAGATCCGCCGCCGCATCGGAATGGTGTTCCAGAAGCCCAATCCCTTTCCCACTTATTCGATCTATGACAATGTGGCGGCCGGACTTAAGCTAAACGGCTTTCGCGACCGTAGGAAACTGGACGAGATCGTCCAGCGTTCCTTGCAGCAATCGGCGCTATGGGACGAAGTCAAAGACCAAATGCACAAGAAATCAGGCGCCAGCCTCTCCGGAGGTCAGCAGCAGCGCCTTTGTATCGCCCGCGCCCTTGCCGTAGAGCCGCAGGTAATCCTCATGGACGAGCCTTGTTCTGCCCTCGACCCTATTTCCACCGGAAAAATTGAAGAGCTGATCTTCCAGCTCAAGGAACATTTCACCATCGTGATTGTGACCCATAACATGCAGCAGGCTTCACGAGTAGCAGAATTTACCGGCTTCTTCCTCTTAGGCAAGTTGATCGAGTTCGATAAGACGGAGAAAATCTTTACCAACCCGTCCGACAAGAGGACAGAAGACTACATCACAGGCAGGTTTGGATAATGCGCAGCCGTTTTCATAAGGAATTGGACGAACTTCGCGCCCGTTTGCTCCGCATGGGCGGACTGGCCGAGCAGGCCGTAGATCGCGCCTGCCAGGCCTACATTGACCGTGATCTGAAGCGCTGCCAGATGGTGCTCGAAGGCGAAACTCAGATCAACATCGCCGAGCGCGAAATCGACGAGCTGGCCTTCGACCTCCTCGCCATGCAGCAGCCCATGGCTGTTGACCTGCGTTTCATCCTCGCCGTCACCAAGATCAATGCCGACCTCGAACGCGTCGGCGATCAGGCCGTCAACATCGCCGAACGCGTAATGGACATGGTCGAGCTTCCCAAGGTCGACCTTCCAGTCGACGTTCCGCGCATGGCTACGGCAGTCTCCGCGATGGTCCGCCGCGCACTGGAGTCTTTCATCGAAGGCAAAGCCGAACTGGCCCAGGCGGTCCTCGAAATGGACAACGTAATCGACCGCATGCGTGACGACGCATTCATCACCCTGGTGAAAGTGATGAACGACCGCCCCGAAGCCACACGTCAAGCCTTGGATGCCTTGCTGATCGCCCGCAACCTGGAGCGCGTAGCCGACCACGCCACCAACATCGCCGAAGACGTAATCTTCTGGGTCCGCGGCGCCGACGTCCGCCACAACGTAGCGCCCGAATCCACAGCCACGCAACCGGTCCCCGACGCACGTTAAGTAACTGTCCACTAGCACGTTAAGTAACTGTCCACTAATGGTGGCGTCGCGTGGTTCCTACCATTAGCACCTTGTCATCGTCATCCTGACGCCAAGCACAGCGAGGCGGAAGGATCTAAGCATTTTCCACCCTCCTTGACAGACGTCGCGATGAGCTGTTGACAGCCGAGCGACTTCGGCGCATACTCCCTTCGCTTCCCCGTTCACGGGCCGAACTGCGGGCACCCACGCCCGCCTGAGGTATGGTCATGGATCGGCGAGGCACCTCCGTTCTCCTCATTCCACTGCTGGCAGCATTCGCGCTGTTTTATCCTGCGGCCGCACCACGACCCATGCCCTCGCCTTCCGCCCAGGTCTCACATGGCTCTCGGAAACAACCAGTACGCACTAAAAAACAACCTCCTGAGTCTGAGCTGCATGCGGGACCTGAAATGGTTTTGGACTTTTTTGGGTCGCTACCCAGACATGAGCTGCCAAAGGGGAAGGTTCCCGTGTCAGCCTCAAAGCCACGACTTAATCGTCTCCACAATCTCCAAATCGATTTTCTGCTTGCCACTGTGCCAGACCCGGTTGATTCGGGTCTTCCCCATGAATTTGACAGGCTTCTTGGGTCAATGCAGGCTGCTATCCAGCGAAGCGGTTATTCTTTGGTCCGCTTCTACTTGCCGTGGCAGGATTGTCTACTAGGACGAGGACAAGACGCGAACGACAACAAGGAAAGAGACGAATCCCAGGATGAGCAGCGCGCATGCTTAAGTGAAAGATCATTTGAGCGAGAACCGGGAGTGGTTCTCCTCAGTAAGCCTGGGGCCTCGAGCGAATCCTCAAAACGCATTCCCCAGACTCAGCTTCTTCTCTTGTACCTGATCGGCGAAACCCCAACCAGCGGGATTCACAAGCAGGCCCTGCAAAGTGCATTGCACGAAGTGGCAGCCTTCTGCGGTTGGCCCGATCGACAATACGGCTCCGTACCCGCAGCTATAAGGGCGTCAACAGAAAGCTGCAAGGAGATCCGTCTGCTGGCACCGACATTCTCAGGGTCTGCGCAATCTCTCGATATTGCCCTCAGTTCGTGGATGGACTCTTTTGAGCGACCTCGTGTCATACCAGTCCGAATGATTTCGGGAAGCGCCACCGCAATTAATGAAGCATTGGATTTCTACAACATCCATCAAAGGACGAGATCGTCTTTCACTTCCATGGAAGCTCCGACTCATATCACCGCTTGTAAGCTGCTTCGATATCTGGAAGTGGCCGAACCGGATGACAACCGTCGTAGGGTTGCTCTCTTGTCCGAAGGCGGAACAGTTTATGGGCGTGCGTTTGGGTGTGGAGACACTACCGAAGTCACAACCATCTCCTTTCCCCTTCACATCTCACAACTAAGGGCGGCATCAGAAAAGGCGCGGCAGGCTCAACAAAGCTCCGCCCAAGCTGAACGCATCTACCAGGGACTACCGCTAACCCAATCATTGGAAGAGGTCAACGAGCGAAGGGATAGCATACCGCCGCTTTCGCAACTCGATCTGCCATCAAATGAACAGGTCGTCTCCAACCTTCTGTTAAGCATTTCCCGAGAAGGCTTTCGTTATATCGGAATTATGGCCACCGACATCCGTGACACTATTTTTCTGGCAAAGGAAGTCCACCAGCATTGTCCCACTACCGTGGTGTTCGTCCTCAATCCGGATCTGCTTTTTCTGCATCCAGAGGTGAATCCTAGCCTGCGCGGAATGCTGGTGATCACCTCCTACCCTCTATTCAACTCCAACACTCTTTGGAGTCCTCCTCATCCGGCTAAGGGGGATTCTCATGTGCGCCTGCAGTTTCCGGATCAAGCTTCTCATGGTGTGTATAACGCTACCATGGCACTGCTACATCAGCAGGGTCAAACCCCAACAGAGATGCTGGAGTACGGTGTGCCATTTGAAAATCACATCACCCCTCCCCCGTTGTGGATCACAGTGGTGGGTAGGAATCGTGTGTGGCCATTGGATGTATATGACCTTAATAAAAGCCGGGATGACAACGAGCGCCAGGAGTTTCGGGCATATATGTACCCGGGCATCATCCCCAGGACCAGCTCAGAGCAGCGTTTAGGCACTGACAGTCAAGAGACCACCCACGAAATGGCGGTTTGGTTTCGAGGATTTTATCCGGACGGGACGATCATCCTCGTGTTACTGGCCAGCGTTCTATGCGTATGCTTCTGTCTAGCCATTTTGCACCCTTCTCATTTTCGTGAGCCGAGACAGGCTGAGAGCAAAGGCCCCGTGCAGCGTGTTCTGAATTTTGTCACCGGAGTGTGGCTCCGACAGGCGCTCGGTGCTCCTGAGTCGAAGAAATACCGCTTTCGTGGAGAACTTTACTTACTGTCCGCCTGCTGGATTCTGGGGGTGTTCCTAACTGTTGTGCTGACTGCTTTTCTTGTGCCGCTGGTCATTATGTGGAAAAAAGGGGTCATAGCCTGGCCGCTCGATGAATGGCGTGGAACTGTGGCCTGTGGCATCTTCGGCTGCCTGAGTCTTCTGCTCCTGATTCTCAGCAGTACGTCTTTATTGTTTAAGCTGAAACGGAACGTACAAGAAGAAATGAGTCTGCGATCGGCAGCCCCAAAAGCGCTGGCGGGAGTGGCAGTGTTGGCTCCTTTAGTGTGGCTGATCATATCTTGGGTCTATCCGATTTGGAACCTGGATGAATTTCGCTCTGTCCTATTTACTTCCATGCGTTCCTTGGATTTCTTTAGCGGAGTTTCCGCCATCGTTCCGATGTTAATGATTTCACTGGCTGGGGTTCTCTGGGCCCTCAGTTCATTCCATCGTATGCGCCTCTTGGAAGCGATTGATACTGACGTGCAATTCATGGGTGCTGAAACACCGCACTTACGGAGCCCAGATGAGGACAAAGTGGGCAACCGCCCCGTCCCGCTGCCCATCCGCGAAACTCCAAGCTCCGATATAGAAAGCATGAAAGAAAGCGCCACAGTTGGGCGACCACCAAAGTTCTTCAACAGACTCGACCAAGGCGTTCGTGAACGGCTACAGCGACCATCGATTCAACTGCCAGGTTCACTCGTACTTAGCCTTGTGGCACTAGCTTCGTGCGTCTACTTATTTCACATCCGGCTCGTAGCCTCATTCGAGCACCACGCCTTTTACGCGCTGCTGGGCGTCTCTTTTTTGATGGTGAATCTCGCCCTCTGGCATGGCGTTCTACGCTTCTGCTGCGTTTGGGGAGACGTGCACCGCTTGTTGCGCTATCTTGCCTGCGCTCCCATGCGGTCCGCTTACAAACGGTTCCGGGTTAATGCACCTGGGCTGCCCAAGATTGACTTAGCCGCACCGCCTCCGGACTTGGCGTTTCTGGCATACTCCGTAGATCAAGCTAATGCCCTCTGCGATCGCGCAAGCACTCTGGCCGAAGTGAAGCCTGCGGTAGAGGGTGAGCTGCATCTGAAAGCTGCTGCCGGGGCTGAACATCTCGCTGCGGAGTTTCGTTGGGCCACTCCGGAAATCCAGAGCAGGGGTGGCTTGCCTCCTCAGGACAATCCAGAGCCACAAGAACTCGCTTTGTGTGGCAACAGAATTCTTTCTGCCGCTGGCCAGGCCACACAGTCTCTAACGGACGCACTCTCAGCTAAGAGTAACCACAATTGGCGCACAACCCTTCAGCACAAGTGTAAGACCGAAAAAGCGCTGGCTAGTGTTGCCGCGGAAGTATCACTGGCTTTAAGTGAATTCTGCAGGAAGGGTCCGCACAATTCATCGATAACATCCCGCGAACCGCGGAACGCCAAGCAGCAGGAGTTGTGCCAGTTGGCGAATGATTTTCTTGTGGGCCGCGCCGCACACTTCTTGGCGTACGTTTTTCCTCAATTGCAGAATCTTATCGTCACCTCGGTAGCAGGCCTCCTGCTGATGCTCTTTGCCATCAGCTCGTATCCTTTCCAGCCCCATAACTTGTTACTACTTTTCAATTGGGTCGTGATCCTTTCCTTCGTTGGTATTGCCATGTGGGTTTTCATTCAGATCAATCGCGACCCGGTGCTGAGCAGCCTCAATGGTACTAAACCTGGCCAGATCAGCTGGGATCGCGACTTTGTGTTTCGAATCCTGACCTACGGTATCGTGCCCATACTTGCCCTGCTCGGTGCGCAATTTCCACAATCAGTCGGGCAGATTATTTCTCACATCATTCCTGGCGAGGCGATGCATCAGTAACAGACGCCCAATCTAGTCGAACTCGGCAGCGCGCACTGCTGTTGCTGTATCCTGTTACAACCTTTTTGTCATTTCTGCGGAGGAATCTTGAAACGGATCTTCTGCTTTGCGCTACTGCTTTTGTCTTTCGGCTCGCTTTCAGCCCAGGCGCCGGAAACAAAACGCACAATCCCGCTGCCCACCAGCAAGCTCCTGACCGTTCCCCCGCCAGGCTTGATCGCCTCCGTAAACAGTTTCCCCGCCACCATCGCGCTCAGCCCTGACAAGCGTTACGCCGCGCTCCTGAACGACGGCTACGGCACCCAAGCGACCCGCGCCCATCAGTCGATCACCATCCTCGATCTGCAGACCAACCGCCTCACCGATTTTCCCGACAAGCGCCTCGGCGACGACGCCCATCAGAGCTACTTCCTCGGCCTCGCCTTCAGTTCCGATGGCGCCCGTCTCTACGCCTCCATCGGCTCCATCACCGATCCAATCGGCAAGCAGCGGCACAACACAGGAAACGGCATCGCCGTTTACAAGTTCCGCGGCGGCAAGCTCAAGCCGGAGCGCTTCATCAAGCTCGCCCCGCAAAAACTCGCTGCGGGCAAGCGTGTAGGACGCGCCCTGCGCCACACCGCGGAAGGCACCGCCATCCCATATCCCGCAGGCCTTACCGTCATTTCCGGTAAAGGCCATGACCGCCTCCTTGTCGCTAACAATCTTTCCGACAACGTCGTGCTTCTCGACTCTGCCAATGGCCAGGTCCTCCAGCAGTTCGATCTCAGCACGCACCAGGTGATTCCATCTTCCTTTCCCTACACCGTCATTACGACTCGCGATGGCCACCGCGCCTGGTGCAGTTTGTGGAATGCTTCGCAGGTTGCCGAACTTGATCTGGAGAAGGGAACTGTGACGCGATGGATTCCTCTGTCGAAGCCTACCGATCCCACAGCTCCCGGTTCGCATCCCACGGCGATGCTCCTCACCCCGGACGAGAAGATTCTCTACGTCGCCCTTTCCAACATCGATAAAGTAGCCGCGATCGCAACTGACACCGGCAAGGCCGTGGCGCAGCTCGCGCCGGTGGTGCGGGGACAGAATTTCCCGGGAACATATCCCAACGCGCTCGCCGTGTCCTCCGATGCAACACGGCTGTTTGTGGCCGACGCCGCAATCAATGCCGTGGCCGTTTTCAACGTTTCTACCATGTCCCCACAAAGCTCCGATCTCCTCTATCTCCCGATCGGCCTGATTCCCACCGGCTGGTATCCCAGCGCGCTGCTCACCGTCGGCGACGACCTCCTGATCGCCGCTGCCAAGGGGCAGAGCACAGGCCCCAATAGCGGGATCAGTCAACTCAAGACTGAGACGAAACACCGCGAGCATCCCTACATTGCCACGCTGCTTTACGGCTCCATCTCACGACTGAACTGGCGCAATGCCGAGAAGAACTTGTCAGATCTAACCAGTCAGGTCGAAGAGAGCAATCTTTTCCGCTCCGATCCCGGCAAGATCGACTTCCAGTCCAGCACGAACCCGATTCGCAACGTCATCTACGTCCTGAAAGAAAACCGTACTTACGATCAGATCTTCGGAGACCTGCCCGTCGGCAACGGCGACCGCTCCCTCACCATGTACGGATCCGACGTCACTCCCAACGAGCACAAACTCGCCTTGCAATTCGGCGTGCTCGACAATTTCTACGATAGTGGCGAGGTCTCCGGCGACGGCCACGAGTGGTCCACCGCCGCCATCACCAGCGACTACAACGAAAAAACCTGGCAGATCGCCTATCGCGGCAAGGAGCGCATCTACGACTACCAGGGCCTCGTGTCAGACGAATCTCCCCTCGAGCTCGGCGAATCCGATGTCGACGCCCCTTATACCGGATATCTTTGGGATAATCTCCTTGCCCACAACCTTAGCTATAAGATATATGGAGAATTCATCCAGGCTGAGTGGTGCAACCCGCAGGCGGCTGAATTCGCTTCCCCCACCGAAGGCACCACTTCCGCTCGCAGCGCTCCCTGCCCGCGCGACGAAGTCAAAAAAGGTGAACCGCTCCCTCCAAACGTCGGCCAGCCGCACGGATCGCCAAGCCCGTGGCCGTGGCCCGTCCCTCTACTGAAAAGCATGCGCGCAACCAAATCGTCTCTGCGCGACCACTTCGACCCTTTCTATCCCGACTTCAACACCATGTATCCCGACCAACTCCGCGCTGACGAATTCCTCAACGAATTCGAAGATTTCGTTCGCGCCCGCAAAGAAGGGAAGGGAACTGAGCTGCCGCAATTCATCCTGCTCTATCTCCCCGACGACCACACCCACGGTACCGCCCCCGGCACTCCGCGTCCCGCGGCTTCCATCGCCGACAACGATCTCGCTCTCGGCCGCGTCGTCGAGGCCGTCTCTCACAGCCCCT
>QIAA01000301.1 GCA_003224905.1 Acidobacteriota bacterium | reverse complement strand
TTTGACTGTGGCCTGCTCATGCGTGGCTTCCTCACGAGTGGCACCAACTCACCGATATACCTGAGCTAGCAATAAATGAACCTGACTTGGCGAGCTTTCTACGTCAGACCGCCAGCCTAACTGTTGAAACATCGCCTTTGCACTCACAACCCCGTTCTGAGCGCAAACGCCTGTTCTCGACAGTTAACGCAAGAACGAGACGAGACAATCCGCAGTCGAGGACGGTTTTGTGGGCACATGGAGCACGTTACATAAGATTGCACCCTCACCAACAAGGCGCATAAGCTAGAAGCATTTGCCGGTCGAGATGAAAGGCATTGAGCGATGGCAGGTACGACACAACCAAGCCAGGCAACAAAGGATGAAGTGGAACTCCGGGAACTGATCGCACGCTGGTCAAAGGCCGTGCGTGACGAAGATCTAACGGCAATACGTGCTGACCATGACCCAAAGATATTGATGTTCGATGTACCGCCGCCCTTTTTGTCTCGCGGGATAGATGCCTATATGGCGACCTGGCAGACTTTCTTCGCCTCGTCCGCAAAACCGGTTGTGTTCGACTTTGAGGATGTAGAGATCACAGCCGGAGACGATGTGGCCTTTGCAACGGCTGTCGGGCATTGCATCAACATCGAGCGCAATGGCGAGAAGACCAACCTCAAGTTCCGCCTCACCATGGGGTTCCGTAAGCATGATGGACGATGGCGTATCGTTCACGAACATCATTCACTGCCCGCCATAGACTAGCTCGAATCGCTGTCGTTTCATTCTTAAGTGTTAATAGTTGGTGAAAAATTTCCATCACACCAGCTGCTAAGCTTGAGAATTGGCCTGATCGATCACAACAGTGCCCTTTTCGTGAGCCTCCGAGAACTTTCTGGCAATTTCTGAGAGTACAATCCTGATCGCGGCGACCCTGCCGCTGATCTGGGGAGGTCTTCTTCCCCCTGAGAAACCAAGCCCACTGGGGCGGCCATTGCAGGAGGGCTTCTAGTTAATGATAGTGCTGGTCGTGCTGTTCGGCTCTTGGCTGATCCTGCGAGGTATCGGGGCGCTCGGAGTCACGGCCCTCGCCACGTGGCACGACTCGGTCCGATATGCCCTTGCCGTCATGTTCGTTTTCACCGGGGTGGCGCATTTCAACAAGATGAGACGCGATCTGGCGCAGATGATCCCGTCCTTCTTCCCGCAGCCGATGTTGATCGTCTACATCACCGGAGTTGGTGAATTTCTCGGCGCGGCAGGTTTGCTGATCCCACGATTTCGTTCTCTTGCCGGAATCTGCCTTGTCCTGCTGCTCATCGGAATGTTCACTGCTAACGTCAATGCCGCATTGAAAGGACTGACGTTAGGCGGGAGGCCGGCGACCCCGCTCTGGTTGCGAACACCGATGCAAATTTTGTTTGTTGGCTTAATCTGGTGGGCTACTCATTGACCCGTAGTTGGTGAAATCGCCTTGATTGCGTCAGTTATGATTCGGGGCACATGAACCACGACCAAATTTTCCGGGCCGTACTGATTGCTGTCTTGCTCTTGATCCTTCCAATCGGCATCTACCACAGGCTCAAGTCACAAGCGACGTGCGAAAAACTCGATCGATGGCAGGAGGGCCTGTTCATTTTGGCGACGTTACGGCCTGTGGGCATTGCTCTCTGGCTGGGGCTGATCGCCTGGGTGGTCGATCCAGGCTGGATGGCCTGGTCCTCGGTGTCCCTTCCAACCTGGTTGAGGTGGACAGGAGTCGGCATGATTGCAATTGCCTGCGGGCTGCTGGTGTGGACCTTGCGCTGCCTCGGGAAGAACTTGACGGATACGGTGGTCACACGTCAACAGCACACCTTGGTCATACATGGCCCCTATCGCTGGGTCCGGCATCCGTTCTACGACTCTGCCGCGTTGCTCGCGGTGGCGGTTTCCCTGATTGCGGCGAACTGGTTCCTCTTTGTGACCGGCGCCGTGCTGTTTTGTCTGTTCATCATCCGAACGCGAACCGAAGAAGAGAATCTGGTTGCCCGTTTTGGGGACACTTATAGAGCGTACATGGAACGGACCGGGCGCTTTTTGCCTAGAATTAGAACGACCCTGCGTGGCGCTTAGCGGATCATCGAGAAAGTAATTTGACACCACGCCTGGCGTTTTACTGTTGAAACATCGCCATTGCGCTCATTGACGGGATCGTGAGCGCAAACGCCTGGTTTCGCCAGTTATGCTAACAGTTGATTCCAATGGGGCCTTTTGCCCCAGTCTGCTTCTCCCTTGGAAGCTATTTCGGACGGTTCATTGTGCTTGAACTGATATATTTTCAGAATGGCAAAGGAGCGAAAATCGCCACAGGAGAAGAAGCACCTTGAGTACACGAAAGACCACTTCACGTTCGGATGGCACTCGTCTCGCATGTTTCCGAAGACATGGAGACTGAAAAAGACGCGGGTCAACCGCGAATACCGTCGAAAGAGCGAGCAACTTCTTGCACGAACAAAGTCTGGGATACCAGCGGATGTTCGGGATGTCGCCCTTAAAGGAGCATCGCCGCCCGTTACATGTACGTTAAGTCGGGATATTAACGGTCTGCGTGGCGATGTGGAACTGGTTGCAGACGATTTCACGGCGGCACGCTTCAGGTCAGTCGTTCGCAAGCGTCTGCGCAAGACTGGCACCGTTACCGTAGGCGAGAAGGTTAAACGTAAGCTAGAAAGACGACAGGACGCAGTCGGGCGAAACGTGCAGCGTCGTCAGCACTACGACGGAGCAGCAACTTCAGCCATCAGTACATTACGTTTGCTCGATGGCGAGAAACTAGCTGAAGTTGTCAGGCACGCGGACCTCCTGTGTGGTGCTAGGAACGCAGAGGAACTGAAGCGCGTTTTGCAATCCAGCGATCCCATCGACCGAGCTTTGCACTTCCTGTATCGAATCGCCTCGGGTTCAGCCTTCGAACTTGATGCCCTTCGCAGAAAGCCTGAGTTGGTCAGGGAGTTGGCGACTTGGATGGAGAGGGCGAATCGCATTCTCAATCGCGACAAGCGTGCTGTAGAAAGGAAAGTCGATCAGAAACGGGCGACACAGAAAAAATTGAAGACGCTCCGCAGCCGGTAGTTCGGACCGATGACCAGACCTGCTCAAACTGAAATTTTCGCCCTTGCCCCGCGCCGTGAGATCGTTGTTGGCGATAAATCGCGTGGGTGTTGAAAAACTCGGTTTTCGCTCCGAACGGCCAAATTTTTGGGGATGGAAAATGTCTTGCGATCCGAGAGGATCGCTTATAAGGCATCCTGACGCAATTTTATTTTCGCGATTTTTGCAAAAATGAGTTTTTCAACAGCCACTCGCCTTTACACTCAGAACCCAGAGGCGACGCTACCTGCCCGACAATTCCTCGCGAATCTGTTGCACGTTAAGCTCGTGCAACTCATCTTCCATTTTGTGAAGTTCATCCGCGATTTCTATGAATGCGGCTGGCAAGCCTGTCCTTTACCGACAACGGCGCTTTATCCTCCGCAATTTTCATGACGTACAGCGAACGACGGTGACGCTCGATTCCCTCTGTAAGCTTTGCTCTGCGAAGTTGGCGGCTATCTTGCATCTGTTTGCCTTGGACATTGTAGCCAACAGAGGCAGTCCAACAGAGTCTGTCCAAAACTGTGAAACTGGCGTAACATCGCCATTGCGCTCACAACGGGTTCTGAGTGAAATCGCCTGTTTTCGTCAACTACTCTTCGTGAGGGCGGGTCACAAGAAGGGTGAATCAGTCACTCGCGCTTTCCTTTCCCGATCGCATCCCTGGGAGCGCAACCAGCCAAGCTATCGTAGCTGACAATAGACCTACCCCGAGGATTAGAGGTGTGCGCGTCACTTCGTGGATATGGTTCAACCGCACTGTTA
>QIAA01000189.1 GCA_003224905.1 Acidobacteriota bacterium | reverse complement strand
TGCCTTCGCTGGTGGAAAAACCGTGTCGAAGGCATGCCAATGCAATAACCCGATTTCGCATATTGCTTAACATGTATTCGGCCTGAAGGAGGCGGTGTCGCGCAATCGAAGAGCGTACGTGCAAGCCGTAAAGCCATGCTAGTCCGATCAGTTCGGCTGTGCTGTCGGCAGGCGAGGGCTGTGGCTCATTAGCGACGCCAAAGATGAGCTTGAACTTCGGTCCGACCGCGCGGAACTGCCCCGCGGGCCAAAAGCTGACATCCACTTGGAGTGTATTGTGCAGGAGGAAGACGCGATAGAGCGTATTGCCTCGTTTCACGTCGCAATGAGCAACGGCTGCGTGGTCCCGGTACAGTCGAGCCGTCCACGCGGCGATGACTTCCTCCAGTTCATCCTCAGGCGAAAGGCACAACGCCAAGTCAATGTCCGACCAATCGTCGAGACGATCTGCGGCGGCGGAGCCGAGATGTGCCGCTCCGGTGATGTCGGAATCCGCTCGGGCGGCACTCACAAGTGCCGCTCTGGTCTGCTCGCGTTGCTCGCTGGTAAACATCCAAGTGCTGCACGATGCCAGACTGCCACAGTCCTCGCTAATCATGGTGGAACAACGGCGTTGTCCAGCATCACCAACTGGATACTACTTCGATCTTTTCGATGCTGATCGCGTGAGTTCCACCGCGTTCGAACAGTCGTCCCGTCGCGCGTACATATTTACCTGCATATGGCAGCAAGCGACGGCGTTCGTCGCGATCAGGAAGTTGAGCCGAGAGGGGCATGTACAGCTCTCCCGACTTTGTGAGGATTGCCAGGGGAGATCCCGCCCCCACACACTGGATTATGCATTTTCGGCTCTCTGCGTCTTTGGCCACTGAAGCATTCTTGTTGCGCAGGAGACAGGCAGTATCACGCACAAATCCGACGATAGGGCCGGGAGTGCCCATCATATCCGGCGGAATTGGCTCTGATTTTTGCGCATCGCACAGCAAAGCGATTGCGAGCATACCTACGATCATCATCGATCGGATTGTCATTCGCGACATTCTCGTGTGCCTCCTTCCCGATTGTCCCGAGTAGTTCGAATCGAGCTGCCCGTCTATCTGAACGCAAGGGGACGGGGCTTGGCTTGCGTTTTCTTGCAAGTCGCCAAGTGCCGATCTATGCGAAATCAGCCTTACAAGTCAAGTCAAGAAATTCAATACCTCGGAGACGAATTGGCTCATGCCGTGCTCGGGACGATCCAAGAACAAATAGTGCGTTCCGCCCTTAATCATCACGGTGCGAACCTTGGGCGAGTTGATGAGGTCTCTTGCGAGGGCGCTGAGATCTGCCGGACGTGACCAAAAATCTAATTCGCCACGCTCAATCAACACCGGAACTCGGATGTGTTTCGCTGCAAAGAGCGGCCGCCCAAGTGAAAGGTTGAACGCATCGACTTGATAACCAATCGGAATTCGGACGCTCGGCGGATTACGCGTGGAGGCGGTCGGGTCCGTTCCAAGCGTCTGCCAAACGTACGCATCAGCCACTGCCGGATCACACCATTCAGTCTTGTCTGCGCTTGGAATGGAGGCATCCCAGCGCCGCAATAGCCCGCTTCGATCCACAATGTGGTATCCACCAGCATGACGATCAAACTGCTCTGGATTTTCTTTTTCCTGCATGGGCCGGAGCTCCCAGGGCGCATTTACGGAGTAAAACGTATTTAGCAAGACAATCGCCGCTCAGAGCGGCTGGTCCGCGGCTAGGTACGCGCACGCCCAATGACCGCCACTCGCCCATCCGAGCAATGCGGTCTTTTTATGTGTGCGACGTACGACCCAACCAACGACCGTCTCGATGTCATCCGCAGCTTCCTTCGTCGATACCAACGGTGCGCTGTTCTGGGGTGGCTGATCCATCTCACGGGGCTTCGTCGAACTGCCCCACCCACGAACATCCATAACGAAGACTCGAAACCCTCGCTTGGCGAAGTCTGCTGCAAGGGAATAGCCGGCGACAGGCAGATCGAATGAGGGCACGCCTCCAAGCTCTCCGCCGTGAAGAAGAATCAGATTTCTGGGCTTGGCATTGTGGTGATCCCGTACCTCTCGTACATGGAGTCGCCGCACTCCGCCTGGAATGAGGAAGTCTTGGCGCTGGATTTGGGCTCCAGCAGTACGACTGAGCGCAAGTCCGAGCACGACAAGAATCATCGGGTTGATGCGTGTCATCAAGCAAACCACCGGCGTGTCTGATTCTCGTAATGTGTACGTCTGTCGCCGATCTGCAAACCGCACAGCAACAAACCTGAAGATGCTACTGGCCAATCGATACCGGGCGACGTGCCGGTTTTGAGCGCCTGGAGTCGCGACACTACGGCGACGAACGCGCTCCCGACCAGCCGGTTCATTTCCACTCCTTGCACCGACTCTCGTACGCGGCAACGAGCAGGGCAGCCGAGGATGCCGAAAAAACCGAATAATCCAGCGGCGATTTGATGCCGAACGAAATCGCCATGGCGGTTCCAAACAAGATCAACAACACGGCGCTTCCCAAGGCGACCCAGACACGCCAGATCCCCAAGATCAAAGCAATGCCGAAGAAGAACTCCGCTATCGTAGCGGCCCACGCCAGAAATGGGATGGCGGAGGGTGGCATGAAGGAGTTTACTTTGGCGGTATAGCGTACAAAGCCTGCAAAATCTCCGTAGCCAACATTTCGCCCACGGTAAAGTCCAAAGCGGTCAGCAATCCCGGAAAGGAATGCAGCACCAAGCGCAATGCGCGCACACAGAGCCGCCCAACGTGGCCAGTCAGGCCGACCAGGTTTGTCCCTGTTCTCACTCGTTTCCATGTCTCGTCTCATTCCTGCGGCGTTGATTGAGTATTTCCCTTCGGGCCGTCAACCGGAGGCACGCTAAGCTTTGTCTCATGATCACAAAGGAAGTAGGCGAGGAACTTGGCCGGTGCCGTTCTACTGGCATTTGCTGATATCAGGTGAACTCCGTTAGCTCGGTAAACGGCCTCCGGCTGGCCTTTCACTTGCGAGCGGATTGCCCCCGACACTACATACGCTACGACTGGGCAGGGGTGACTGTGCGCCGGCGAAGCCCCGCCGGGTGCATACGTAACTTCCAGAACTGTGATTTTGAGGCCATCGCCCTTCATCGCGGGCAGCGACCTGGACAACGCCACTCGGACTGCCGTCGCCTTGGTCTGTCCGCCCGGCGCATTCGGCGCAGTGAGTATTACTCCGCAAGCGAGCCCTGCGACTGCCAACATTCTCAATCCATAAAGTCTTATCATTCTTGGTCCTCCATCCAATAATGCAGTCCTTCGCAAGACGACAGGCCCTTCCTACCGGACGCCTACCGTGCTCCACCCTTGGTCACGGAGAAGTGTTGGGGCGGCGGCATGTACGCGGCAGCGATCCCCAGCGTGATCAAGATAATTCCACTCGCGAAACGAGTAATCGCCCGGAAAACACTGTTCGACCTCGCAACATCACCCAGTTTTCCACCAAGGCAGCCAAACAGCGAATTCGTACAGAATCCCAGCACAACAAAGGCGATCCCGAACGTCAGGATTTGTGCGCTTGTCGAACCAGCCCTCGGGTCCACGAACTGCGGCAAAAAAGCCAAGAAGAACAGTGCCGTCTTTGGATTCAGTGCGAGAAATCCCTGCAGAATCAGCGAGCGCTTCGGGGGCTGCTGTCGTCCAGGCTTTCCTTCGATGGGGCCCGTCGCACGTATGCCCCTGATAAGCGTCAGGGCTCCGAGGACAACAAGGTAAGCTGCTCCCGCAAACTTGAGCACAGAAAAAACCGCTGGCGCGGAGGTCAATAAAGCGGAAAGCCCGACCGCTGAGGCAACCACCTGCAACAGATCCCCTAACGCGAGACCGACTGCCGAAAGCACTGCTGCGTGAGGACCTTGTGCGATGGCACGGGCCATCACATACATGATGGACGGTCCCGGCGTGATGAGGAGCACGAAAGCAGCGCCCAGAAAAATCGTCCAATGTGGTAGGTCTGGCACCGTCTGCGAATCCCACAAGTGACTGATCGGAAGCCGGAAGCCGGATACTTGCTCCTTTAGAACGAATACCGGTTGAGCACGAATTGCAGTGCTACGTTTCCGGTGTCAGCAAATTCGCGTCGCGAGCGAGCAGCAACGGCTATCTGCCTGCTTGCGGAAGAAGCTAAGCGTGTAACCTTTCGCTCGGGAGACTTTCCCATCCGGCGTGGTGATAGCCACCGCCAGCCGCGTACGCGTACAGGCTGTATTGGCGCTCACGACGCACTCCTCTAGATCTGCCTTTGACTCAACGCACGCCCCTTTCATAGGGCCGTCCCACGCGGCCTTGAATTCTTTCTTCCCGAACGGCGGCTGGCCAGGCACAAGGAAGACCATATCGTCGGTCAGCATTGCCAGCATCGTTTCCGAATCGCCCTTTGCGGACGCACGTAGCCAATCGTTGAGCCATGTACGGATTGCCTGTTCGTCGCTGCTCATAATGGGATCATTTTACGAATTGGAATGGCTGGCCGTAGCATTCGGCGAAGACAGTGCGCGCACGGGAGACCCGGCCAGGATATTTGCCATCTTCTCCACGCAAGCGACCAATGGCCAAAAGAAAGAGCACCCGAACGTGTCTTGGGATCCCGAGCACCATTCTTACCTCCTCCTCGTCGAAGCCTTCCATCGGGCCTGTGTCATAACCTAGCGCTTCTGCCATCCACATCATCGTCGTTGCCGCGATCATCGTCTGCTTCGCCACCCACATGGATATGTTGGGATGTGAACCGAGATCCGCTGTGACATTTTTCCGCTTTCTTTGAGCCCAGGCGTCACCGCCAATGCCGTGCTCCTGACCCAAGCGAATGACCTCTGCGAGGTCCTCCCGCCAACCGAGAGTGTCTCCGCAGGCCACAATCACAACCGGGGCTTCTTCGACCTTCTGCTGGTCCATCGCAGCAGCTCGGAGCTTTCTTCGCTGTTGCAGATCACGAACCACCACAAAGCGCCAAGGCTGAAGGTTGTAACTGCTCGGTGCCTCCAGGCCGGCGCGGAGAATTTCCTCCAAGTCGCCGGCTGATATGGGCTCCGCTGCAAAACTGTCAGTTGCCCTACGCAGGCGCACAAGCTCGGATAATGGCTTTTCATTACGCATGCGGCGCGTTGTGAAACATCAAAGTCGCTGCAGCCGTGCAGGAAGTCGCGAGGAGAGCGAATACGCCCCCGCTCCCATCAGCAGCAACGCGAACGCAATCAATAACTGCGTAAGCGCGTACTCCATTCCGCCATTTGAAACGTCGAAGCCGTGTGGAAGATGCACCAGGAAAATCGCTCCCAGCATCACAACGATCAAAGCCACAGTCGCGAGTCGGATAAAGACACCCACCAGCACGGCCATTGCGGACACAACTTGTGCCAGACCGACTAAATAGCCGACCACGACTGGAAATCGATGGTCCACTGCGAAACGCTCCGGGCCGGGGCCTCCAAACGCACCGAACAGAATCGCCGCGCCGTGATACAGGAACGCCAGACCACTGGCAAACCTCAGAGCGAGCACCGCGACATCAACCCCTGGTGCAGGGCGTTGGAGATTCGCCCCCGATTTCGAATCGTCTGACAACACCTCGGTAATTTTCATGGATGAAATGGCATTATTACCAGCTCCATTTAAGGGGGCTTATAAGATACCATTTATAGCGTTGTGCCGACGAGCACAGGAGTGAATTGTGCCGAAAAAATCCCTTGAAGTGCTTCTGGATGTATCAGTGAATCGGGCCAACGCAGTACCCCTGCACCGGCAGGTGTACCTGGGCATCCGCCGCCTGGTTCTTGCCGGCCAGTTGAGGCCAGGCTCACGTTTGCCGTCTACCCGTCAATTAGCGAGTGATTTGCGCCTTTCGCGCACGACCGTGCTCGACGCCTTTGAACAACTTATTTTCGAGGGATATCTGCAAGGCAAAGTCGGTTCAGGTACTAGAGTCTCCTCCCACATCCCTCATGACGTGCAGACACTTGCGTCGGCGGCGGAGCAGAATCGAATACCAAACGTGCGTCGCAAGCCGCGAATTGCGCGACGGACAGCGCCATACCCATTCCAACAGACGGCGGCCACGCCAATCCGCCCCCTCCGACCCGGCCTACCCGATATCGCCAGCCTGCCTCTTAACCTTTGGTCGCGGTTGACGGCGAAGCATTGGCGACGAGCAGCGGATCAGCTTTATGATCACGCCGATTCCCTGGGCTACCTCCCGCTGCGGAAAGCCATCTGCGATTACATCTCGCGGTCGCGCGCCGTTCGCAGCGACCCTAACCAAGTGATAATCACGACCGGAGCGCAACAGGCGCTGTATCTCTGTGCCAAAACGTTGCTTGATCCTGGCGAATCGGTTTGGATGGAGGACCCGGGATACCCTCGCGCGAGAGCGGCATTTAAGAGCGCGCAACTGAGTGTCGTACCTCTTCCCGTAGATTCTGAGGGTCTGAATTCCGCTGTTGATCCAAAGAAACGCCCAACACCTCAAATGATTTATGTCACACCGTCTTTTCAATGTCCCCTCGGCTACACGATGACGCTGGAAAGACGTTTTGATCTTCTCCGCGTTGCCGCAAGGAACAACGCATGGATTCTGGAAGACGACTACTTCAGTGAATTTCGTTATGGCACAAGCCCGGTGACAAGCCTGCAGAACCTCGACCGCAACGAACGTGTCATCTACATTGGAAATTTCAGCAAGAACGTGGTTCCATTCCTCAGGATCGGCTTCTTGGTTGCTCCCAGGCCCATTGTCCATACGCTAAAGATGGCTCGCACTGCCGTGAGCCGCCAGCCGCCTGGGATTGATCAAGCCGCCTTGGCTGAATTCATTGCTGATGGTCATCTGGAGCGGCACGTCAGACTGACACTCCAGATTTATCGTGAACGGCACGAGGCGCTGGTCGATGCGATCCACGAATATGGGAACGGCGTACTCACAACCTCCAGCTCGGGTGTCGGCATGTATCTTGTCGCTTGGCTGCCAGTCGGCGTTGATGATCGATAGTCGGCCAACGTCGCTGAGATTGCCGGCGTGAGCGCTGTACCACTTTCGATGTTTTCTGTTCGCAGATTACAGCGCGGCGGATTGGTCCTCGGTTATAGCGCCTTCGACCCCCAGACAATCCGTATAGCGGTTCAGAGGCTTGGTAAAGCCCTTACATCGGGCCGAGACGTATCAATGTCTTCCGGAAATGGACATTTAGACATTCGAGGAGCGCAACATGCAGGTCTCGCTTATTCAGGTTCCCTACATGGTTGGCGATGATCGCCACAGCGACAGTGATGGGACCCAGCATCTCTTGCAAAATGGCGCTGCGAACATCTTCACCTCCAACGGCTTCACGGTGTCAGTTGACCAGGTGGAACGTGGCACTACCTATCGCGATAGCGCTACTGCCTCCTTGGCAGTGAACAAGAATTTGAAAAAGACTGTGCAGCGAGCGGTCGTGGCGGAACAGATTCCCATCGTGCTCGCCGGATCATGCGATGTCAGCGCAGGAATCCTTGCAGGATTCGCCCACTCATGATGCGGGGTCGTTTGGCTAGATGCTCATGGAGACTTCAACACACCAGAATCGACGATCAGCGGCTTCTTCGCAGGAATGTCGCTCGCCGTGATTACCGGCCACTGCTATCGGAGCTACTGGGCACAAATTGGCGACAACACCCCGGTCCTTGGATCGGCAACAGTGATATTCGGTGTGCGCGACCGCGATCCTGCCGAACAGCAGCGTTTCCAGCAGTCACAAATTCGGATGGTGAAGTGGCGCGACGGCAATCCACAGGGCGACGTACAGACGATATTGGATGACCTCACTAAGCGCGTTGATGACTTTTACCCATCCCAGATAAATTCCGGTCATTTGGTGCTAGGGCGAGTCGCTTCGGATGAACCGGAAAATCGAGTAGGAAGTGCGAGAACACAGCCAGCCAAATTGCGAAAACAACAGGCTTGCCCCTCCGGAGGAAAGCTGATGCAAACACGGTCGCCAGAAACTGCGACCGAAACGAGAGAATGAGACCAATCGTCGAAAAAGTTCGATGTTTGTGCAGGCTCGATGCCGATCCGCGCAAGCGCAATCCACAGCAGGTCGGGAATAAAGGCGCCGACAAGCAGAGCCCACAACGGTGCGCCAGGAGATCTCCCCTTTATCGCGAGCGCGGCGGCAAAGTGCGGCGCGTACATCAGTGTCGCCCTTCGAGCCGCGCCAGACGATGGATGAAGAACAACACGAACGCGGGAACGGCAAAGAGCAGAAGTTCCACAATTGCTTCGGCAGTACTCATGGGCATCAGTTCAGGTCAAGCATCCTTCACAGCTATCCAGCGCGTCGCTTCATGTGGTGATCTTCTTCGAGCACCCACGTCTTTCCGCCATCATGCGATTTCTCGCCCGTCCAATGAAACGACTGCGGCGTGATCTCACTGAACGTCCAGCGTATCGGAAGGCCGTCGGAGTCCGAGCCGCGTAAAACGATGCGATCACCCTCGCGACCGCCTTGCGTCGTGACCACATAGTTGAACTGTGGGTTTATGAAAACGATGCGCCACTGTTTCAATTTCGTGTCGAAGAATCGAAACGTGGTGCCAATCGTGCGTTCTTTCTGTTCGCCAGTCGGGTAGCCGATCCATAGATCCTGTATGGCGTGACCATCCATGACCCAACCGAAATGCAACTCACCCTTTTTGTGGCGAACGGTGCCATCGGCTTGAGGAAAGCTGAAATCGGCGTCCCAACTGCCGATAAGTCGGTCGAATGTTTGCGCTTCTTCACCGAGCGACGGATTGGGATTCGCCGATCCCAAGACACGGATCATCGCCTCTCGTAAAGGAAGTCTCGTCGAATTCGCCGAATTGTGCGACTCTGTAGCGGCCGCGACACAAACGATCGGAACCACTATGACGAAGATGGCAATTAGCAATCTCATCCTGGGCAGTATCCGAAACATGGCGCAGCACCTCCTCGACTAATTCGCAGGATGAAATTGTGAACAGCCCTGGCGGACTGGCACTTGCGCTTTCTTGCTTATATGGCTACGGTGCCAGGTCGCAAACAACCGTCATAATGAGCAGGCGCGTACCTATTCAGTTCGGCTGCCATTTCGCTCGTGTGCATTCTGCCAAGACCTCTAGCACGCGAAGACTAGTGCGCAACGTCTTCCCATCGCGGTCGCGCCCGGGGCTATAGGTGGTGAGCGCTGCGGCTCTTAATCGGAACCGACAGCACGCGGCATGAATGAGGTCTTCCATCTGGTGCAGAGAGAGGCCGCCAGGCACTGGATTATCGACGATTCCGGGAGCGATCTCCGGATCAAACACGTCCAGATCGAGGGATCTGTTGGCGTGGGGCTCGCGGCCAGGCTGGTTTGGCGCAATTACCGATTGGTGGCTGCAATTGGCGGTTCTGCTGGTGCTGCTCCTTCTTTATGCGACCCCAGCTCGCACCGCCCGTATTCAACCGGCAGCTGTGGCTGCATCCTCTGCACTGCTCATCGGGATTCAATTGCTAACGCTGTTTCCGTGCATTGGCTATTGAATCAGGGATTCGCTTCCGGCTGCTGGAACTGGGGAGGACGCCTTCAGTTTTGACGGCAACATTCCGAAATGTGCACGGAAGGACTTGATGAAGTGACTAAGGTTATTGAAGCCAGCGGCGTAGCACACGTCTGTCACCGACATTCCAGAACGCAGGAGATCTCGCGCGCGGTCAAGTCTCCGATGCACCAAATACCTGTGGGGAGACATTCCAACCAATTCGCGGAACACGCGTGCAAATAGAAAGACACTCATCCCAACTTGTGACGAGAGATGCCACAACGAGTGGTCTGCCGTTGGGTCGCAGTCCATCAGTTCGCGGGCCGCGCCGAGCCGTTCAGCGTACCAGCGTAACTGCTCGGAACGATACAGCCGGTGTCGATCGTGCTCAGCGTTGGCTGCTGCGTCCACGAGTTCAAATGCCAAGGCATCCAGCGACATCTCAGCAGCATTGGACAGCAGCGAACTGAGGCGCAGTCGTAGGAAGCTCAGCCGATTGGTCGTTGGGAGTACGAGCGGCAACCGGAACACAGAGCGCCTCAATTGGTCTGCGATGGGGCCAGAAAACTCGACTCTCAAGCAGGTATCGGGCTCCGCATATTTGACGTGCGAGTAGCCGTACACCTCAGTTGGGCGGCTCAGAAACATGCTTCCCGCCCCGAGCGTCCATTCGCGCCGGCCGTATTTCAGCCTGAACCAGCCGTGCTCGACAATATTGACCCGGAAGTGCTCTGCAGCATCGTGCGACGAATAAGTGGTGGGGAGCTTAATGTCCGGCGGGTGATCGAATCTAACCAACGACACACACGCCGTTTCCCGAATCATCTGAACGCGGAATGGCTCTACGTTCAGAGATGCGCAACAGTCATCGTGAGCCTTAGATGTGACAGCCACACATCACCCCTGAATAACCATCATTTTAGGCTGAAAAGCCTTATCGAACGAAGGGGGCTAGATAATTCCCAGCTTGCTTTGAAGACGCCCAGTGACCTCAGCGGAACGTGGCCGCGTCAATTCTTTGCACCACGGTGTTCCACCCTGTTTTTGGGGGCACAATCGCTCGACGAATTTTGCCTAAGGGTCTCAGACAGGTGTCGCGCCGTCGTTGCTTCCACTGTGTTCGTCGAGAACAGTTACGGTTTGGGCGTCTCTTTCCGTCGGCGAGCTGCGACCTCTGCCGAGGACCCGCCTTTGGTCGCTACAGCGGTCATTCCCTGGACAATACGCCACGCTCCACCCTCCTTCCTCATCGTCATGGCAAAGCGGTCGAGAGACTCGATGTTCTTACCTTCAACGAGCGAGATGTCTGTAACTTCGTACACAATCGAAGCCAGTTGTTTGTCCGCACTGATTTGAACTGCGATATTTCTTGGCTCCCCAAACCTTATCGTTTCAAATAGCTGCCAATCGTTTTGCATCAATTCTTCCCACCCCGGGCGAGTCTTCACCACTTCGGCTGCGTCACTCCCGAAGAAGGTGAAATCATCTGCAGTGGTGAGCAAATTGGACAACGCGGCGAGATCCTTTCGCTCGTAAGCTTGCCAAAATCGGATCACTGTGGCGACGACTTCGGCCCTGTCTCTATCAACTTCCATTGGGGCTTTCCTTGAGCTCACGCATGATGTCAGCACGCTCGCAACTAAGAGGAGCAAGATCGATTTGAACATAAAGAACTCCAGACATAGCCATCTCGATGAATGACTGCCATTTAGTACCAACACACCAAAACCTCTATAGCACGAAGGGAAAATTATTGCGTGTTTCAACAAACAGCTCTCCGCGTTCCGGCGATCCTCGTAAGTGCCCTGAAGATCAGGGCTCAAGGGGCGAGGAATCAAGGCAGTCGATATTTGAAACACGCTCTAGGGAATTATTCTAGATAATCACTAGCTCGGTTTGAATACGCCCAATGACCTCAGCGGAGCCCGCACGCACGAGCATATTGAGTTCGCGCCACGCTGAATACGTTTCCTTGGTTCCCGGCAGCGAGTCCAAGTGCTCCGGCTCGACGCGGTGTACTAGCTTCTTGGGCGTTCCTTGCGCGGGGACCACATAGAACCAACGGCGGCTGACAGGCATTTCTTCCGACAGCCCAAGAAGACGATAGGCGATTGGGTCGCGATGGTGGTGATCGTAGAACAGCCAGGCGTCAAATCCACGCTGAGCCAAGACTGATTGAATGCGAGCAAGGTCCACGGCTGATTTTCCTGCCGTTTATTGGTCAGTTCTTGCGTGTGTAGTGAAAGACGCTCGTGCCCGGCTTCCCCTTGTAAAGATACGTCCACCGCTGTGTCATGTGGTCCTTGTCGTCAAGTGTTATCGTAACGCCAGTGTTGTGCCAGTCATCTGGCGTTTTCATTCCCGTTACTCGCGCCAGCGAAAACGTCACACCCTTCACCAGGTCGTCTGGAACGCCAGTCTCCATCTGAGGCTGGTTGCGAGCTGCGCAGTAGTGAGTCGCGATCAAGTGGTCGCCGTCGACGGTGATCATAGTGATCATGGCAGGATCAGTACCCGGTTTCGTTTCGGCCATGAGAGCACTTCCGTTGGCAGTCAAAGTGTAAGTTTCTGAGACAGGAACGCCGTCTTGAACTGCTTCCCACTCGCCTACCAGAGATGTGAGCTGCTTAAATACAGCGTCGCTCTTACTTGTATTCGGTGGCTGCGTCTGAGCCAGCAACAAGATTACGCCGCCCATCATGGCGAGGACGCATAGCCAACGCTTACGAATTGTTCTTTTCATTAG
>QIAA01000007.1 GCA_003224905.1 Acidobacteriota bacterium | reverse complement strand
GGCTCCTTCCTCCCCAGCGTCTTTGGTCCTTCAACCGAAAGACTAACTCGGGATCGTTGGAGCCTTCGCTCTTATCCAATCAGTTTTATTCCTGCGAAAGAAGAATATCCACACAAGCGTCAATACAAGGCCAACAGCAAAAGTCGTGGCACCAGCCTTAGTGCCAGCCATTATCGCTACGGTTCCAGACACCAGAAAGTTAGCTGCACAAGACCCGATAAAGTCACCCGTTTTTGACATGAGTGCTTTGCATTTGAGAACACCCCTGCGCTACACTCAGAATTGGAGTGTGCCAACGCTCCTCCCAAGTTTTCCGGAAGGCTCGATTCGCGGTCGAGCCTTCCAGAATGTTCCTGATGAAAGTTGCAACCTACCACGAAGGGCCGCAAGCTTTGCAAAACTTCAAACAGTTTGCGACCGCAATTCTACAGGCACAACCGCGCAACAAAAAGAAAAACGCGAAGCAGGACAAGCCTACTTCGCGCAAATCCAAACGCTCCGACAAGGACTAGAACGGCTCAACCGTTTCCCCCGTCCCTGTCTCCGCGTGATGTGGCGAATCACTCTTGCCCGTCAGGTCACTGTACGTGAGCCGATGTCCAGCAACCTGCGACATCAGCACAGCCAAACGTTCAGCATTAGTCAGTTTGCGGTCGCCTTCCTTCCGATGGTTGTAGCGGAATACCTGTTCATTCACATAGCGCGACAAATGAAAAGGCTCTACAGCAACGTAGGTTCCCTTGAGACTGCGCTTCAGCAGCGACCAGAAATTCTCCATCCCGTTCGTGTGAACTTTCCCGCGAACGTAAGCCTCAGTTTTGTTGACAACATCGTGAACGAAACGCCGCTGCAATCCGCTGTCATAAGCGACTGCGCTGTCGGTGTAGATCGTGCTCCCAAACTTCACATTGCGAAGAATTTCGTCTTGCAAGGTTTCGCGTGCCACGTTCGGTACAACCGTAGCGCGAACCTTGCGAAGATTGCGGTCAAGGATTCCCTGCACGATGGTCTTGTTCTTGTACGGTCCAAGCCCGTCAGCCTTCAGGCGGCGACCTTTGTGCATGTTCTTCGCTATTCCGCCGATGAAGGTTTCGTCCGATTCCAATTCGTTGCCTTCGCCGCCAATCTTCGTACTCTTGCCGAACCCTTTGCCTTTCATAACTTCGCGGATGCGCTGCAACACAAACCATGCGGTGGTTTGCGTAACCTTGATCGTGCTCGCCAGCTCGTAACTGCTGATGCCATTCTTGCAGTTGGCCAGCATCCAGAAGGCAATCATCCACTTGTCAAGACTGATGGGCGAATCTTCCATGATGGTCTTTACTTTGACCGTGAACTGCTTCTTACACGTGTAGCAGAACCAGATGCGGCGAGTCTTGATAAACGAGTGCTTTGCCGTGGAACAGCGCGGACAAACCACGTGGCCATCCGGCCAACGCAGCTTGACCGCATACGCAAAACAGCGGTCGGCATCGGAAAAGTAGACAATCGCTTCTTGCAGCGTTCTCGGCTCTTGAAGGGGTGCGTCCATGAAAACAGTATACAGAAAGGACACATGTGTGTCAACTAGTTTTATTGCCCTCGCTAAAATCATGATTCCAAAAGACCGAGGGGGAGGGTATATACCAATTTGCGGGGGTCAGGAGCGTGTTGAGAAAGCGAATCTAATGGATGGTTTTCGTCTTCCGCGACATGTAATCCATCAAGAGATACTGGCCGAGCGTGTATGGAGTAGTGAAATAGGCTTTGCCGCGGCACATCTCGGTGACTTTCTGCACGAACTGAACCAGGCCGTAGTCAGAGGCGAGCATGAAGGTGTTAATCATCACGCCGGCACGCTTGCACTTTGAAACTTCTTCTAACGTCTGACTGACTACCAGGGGATCGAGACCGAAGGCGTTCTTGTAAATGCGGCCATCTTCCAGAGTGAGGGCGGAGGGTTTGCCGTCGGTGATCATTACGATCTGCTTCATATCTTTGCATTGCCGTTGCAGGACACGCTGCGCCAGGCGTAAGCCCTCACGGGTGTTGGTGTAGTAAGGCCCCACCTTGACTCGGGCTAATTGCGAAAGCGGCACTTCTTCGGCTGAATCGTGGAAGAGAATCAAGGAAAG
This sequence comes from Acidobacteriota bacterium, assembly GCA_003224905.1. GTDB lineage: Bacteria > Acidobacteriota > Terriglobia > Terriglobales > Acidobacteriaceae > QIAA01. The sequence goes on along the minus strand of QIAA01000007.1, from coordinate 61,793 downwards.
CGAATCGCCGGGGTATTGCGTACGGATCAGGTGCGAGAGCGCCATCGCGACTTTTTTCGCGGGGGTGAACCTGTCTTCACCATACAGAATCATCGAATGTGAGCAATCGAGCATCAACACGGTGGCGCATGATGACTGATACTCGCATTGGTGCACCTGGAGATCAGAATATTCGATGTTCAACGGAAGGCTGAGACCTTCGCGCTGAATGGCGCTGGAGAGTGTGGCAGTAATGTCGAGATTTAGAGTGTCGCCGAATTCATAATGCCGCGAAGCCCCGCTGGCCTCGATGCCGGTGGCCAGGTCACGCGTGTCGTGCCGCCCGAAACTCGATTTACCCAGGGACCCCATGAGGTCACGCAGAGTTTTGAAGCCGAGGAAATCCAGACTCTTATCCGTGATCTCGAAGCGCGCCTGCTGCGCCTCCCCGACCTGCCCACCGACGCTGGATTGTTTTGCAGGATCATGCGGCTTGTCAATGCTGATGTAATCCTCCTGCTGCATGCGCTCAATCAGCTTTTCGATCAGTTCATCGAGCTGCTCCATTTGCATTTGCTGCAGCCGCTCACGCATTTGTTGGTCGAGTAGGTTGCCATCGAGCAGTGCCTGCTCGATGGCGCGGCGAAGATCTTCTAGAGTCTGCTCGCCGGGGAGATCGTAAAACATGTAGTTCTGGAATCCGCTTTGCAGAAGGTAGTCCGAGAGCGCGCTGAGCAGGTCTTCCATGCTCATTTCACCGGCGGGATCGGGTACGTATTTGCTGTACTTGACGCGCTTCAACTTCTGATCTCCGGTGGGCTATTTCTCCCACGAATCCACGATGTCTTTCGCATCCTTTAGGTCGAGACCATTCTTCTCCCGGAGACACTTAATCGCGGCAATCTTGTTACCCGCATGAAAGTATCCTTGTGCTTCGTCGACTCCGTTCAGAAGCGGAAAAGGTTGCCCACAGTGAGGACAGGACTTGGCTTCGCTGCTTACTTGTCCTTTGCAGGTACGGCACGAACCGAGAGTCGCCATGGCTCAGTTGAAGGGTCTTCTGCTGCGATACGGTGGCTCTTCGCGCTCGAATGGCTTCTCGACGTGCTTGGGCTGTTTTTCTCCGGCGGTGAAAACGCGTTCTTCGTTTCGTCCGATGCGTTTGTGCGCGTACAGGCCCTCAAGGATGAACTCCGCGGCCGATACCTGCAACTCGGCGGTATCTTTGGGCCCGACTCCGAGCTTGACGACTTTCTCCATCAAGCCTTGAATGCCCCGCAGCGCCTGAAGAGAATCGCCGGCGCTGGCTATGTCAGCGAGCTGAATCTCCCCACCGAGATCGAACCACTGCACTACCTGCTGCATATTCGCGCCATTGAAATAGCCATCGTAAGTTTTTGCGATTGCCGCACGAATAAGTTCGCGGCCAACGTGATCGGCGCCTTTCATCTCGCCTTCGTACTCCAGTTCCAGCTTGCCGGTGATCGCGGGCATGGCCGCGTACACGTCGCCGATACGGGGCACAACGAGCTTCTCCTCGTGGCGTATGGCGCGCCGTTCGGCGTTGGAGATTACATTTTCCATGCAGGAGATCGGCAAGCGCTGGCTCACTCCGGAGCGCTTATCGATCTTCTTATCTTCGCGAGCAGCGAAGGCAACGCGCTCAATTACTTCTTTGACGTACTTTGGGACGTGCAACTGATAGCCGTCGCGTTGGGTCCAGGCCTCTTGTGCCGTGATGGCGATGCCTTCTTCTATCGTTGCGGGATAGTGGGTACGGATTTCTGAGCCGATGCGGTCTTTTAATGGAGTGATGATTTTGCCGCGCGCGGTGTAGTCTTCGGGATTTGCGCTGAACACAAGGGCGACATCGAGTGGGAGACGCACGGGGTAGCCCTTAATCTGCACATCTCCTTCCTGCATGATGTTGAACAATCCCACCTGGATTTTGCCTGCCAGATCGGGGAGTTCGTTAATTGCGAAGATGCCGCGATTGGCGCGTGGAAGCAGTCCGTAGTGCACTGTCAGTTCGCTACCGAGTTCGTGACCGCCACGTGCGGCTTTGATGGGATCGATGTCACCGATTAGGTCCGCAATCGTAACATCTGGTGTCGCAAGCTTTTCTACGTAACGCTCATCCGGCGTGAGATAGTCAATGGCGGTATCGTCGCCCTTGATTGCGATCTCTTCCCGGCAGCGGCGGCAGATCGGTAAGTAGGGATTATCGTGAATCTCGCAGCCTGCGATGCAGGGCATCTGGGGATCGAGCAATGTTGTAAGAGCCCGCAGGATGCGGCTCTTGGCCTGCCCACGCAGTCCCAGCAGAATGAAATTATGACGAGAAAGGATCGCATTGACGATCTGCGGCACGACGGTGTCGTCAAAGCCAACGATCCCGGGGAAAACCGGACCACTCTCGCGCAACTTCGTGACCAGATTTTCGCGTAACTCGTCCTTGACGCGCCGGCGGCATAAACGCTCTTCGGAGAATGGACTACGGCGCAGATCGCCGAGTGTTCGCGGGAGACTCATGGACACAACCCCCAGGAAAGCTGCTTCTGTTTTGGATTATACGCTCGGCTAGGCATTGCCCCGGGTGGTTCGATGCACGTATGTAGCTGGTGTGCTGCCCCGAAAACGCTTTCGATTGCCTATTGCACGTGCCCATTGCCTCCGGCTTTTTGGCGGACGTGCACTGAGCGCCGCAGGTTGGGAAGAATGGCCTCGAAGTAAGAGATGATTGCCTGAACCCGTTCGCGCTCGGATTTCATCCCGAGTAAGTTTTGCTTGAAGTCGAGATCGAGCGGGAGGGAACCGGCAAGATGGAAAGACAAGCCAGACGCATCGATTGCAGAGAGCCGCTCCGGCTCTGCGCCCGCAAGTCTCATGATCTCGCCGTGCATTTCCACGGCACGTGAAACTTGGTCGGTGCTCGCGTTAGCGGGCTCATCTTGCAAGTACAAGACTTCTGCCTGAAGGTACGAGCGTTCCTGATTTACCTGCATTACCTCGAAACGCTCGCGGCCCTCGGTCACGATGTCCATGCGCCCGTCATCATATTTCTTGGTCACAGCTACAATTTTGGCCGTGCAGCCAATTTCGGCAACGCCCTCTTCTTTCACCCGAACCACACCGAAAGGCTTTTCCGCAGCCAGACATTCGGTGATCATTTCCTTATAGCGTGGCTCGAAAACGTGCAGCGGCAGCGCTGCGCCTGGAAGCAGAACCACGTCCAGCGGAAACAGCGGGAGGAGAGCACTCATGAACTATCTCCGGAGCGTCGCGAATGGCGTTCCCGGCTTGCTCATTTTACGCCTGCTAGACTTGCCATTACCGTACAGGATGCCGCTATGACTTCAAACACGCCAGGGCTTGGAGGAAAGGTCGCCGTCATCACTGGCGCGTCGATGGGAATCGGCGAGGCGATTGCCAAAATCTTGCTCGAGCATGGCGCTACTGTCGTGTTGCTCTCACGCGATGCCAACCGCGCCGAGGCGTCCCGCGCCAGAATCGGGCACGTCGATCGTTCGCTTGCGCTTTCCTGTGATGTACGAAATCGAGAGGAAATCGATCGCGTCCTCGGGCTGGTTCGACACCACTACAGCAGGATCGACATTTGGGTGAACAATGCCGGCCACGGGCTGCTGGATTCCGTGTCACAGCTGGATATGACGGCCTGCCGCGACATATTCGACACCAACTTCTTCGGTACGGTCGCAGCCATGCAGGCGGTGCTGCCGCAAATGCTGCAGCAGGGTTCGGGCGCCATCATCAACATCTCGAGCGTGGCAGGGCATATTCCGCTTCCGTTTCACGCCGCCTACAGTGCGACGAAGTTCGCGATGAATGCCTTTGGGAAAGCTGCCAGCGTTGAACTGAAGAGTGCCGGTATCCATGTTATGACTGTTTGTCCCGGCTATGTCCGTACGGAGTTTGGGGCTCACGCTGTGCGTGGACGGGAGAAAAAGACAGTGCGGCCCGCGACCGTTCGCGGCATCAGTGCAGAACGGGTTGCGCGAGCCGTTCTGCGGGGGTATCTGAAAAAGAAACGGGAAGTGATTGTCCCCTGGACGATGCACCCGGTGGTCAAGCTTTACCAGGTATTTCCGGGGCTAGTGGAATGGAGTATGACGAGGATGGCCAGGAAAACGGAGTAGTACTGTTGACCACCGCGGAAGCTACTGCAGGTCGGCCAGCATGGCTTCCATCTCCGATTGTGCGTGCGCATTATTCGTGCGCTGGGCCGATGAGATTCCATCCTCCAGCATTTTCCTGGCTTCATTTGTGCGCTGGGCTTTGGCCAGGGTTTGTGCGGCCATGAAGTAGCCGGCGGTGTAGTCGGGATGAGCCGAGATAAGCTTCCCGAATTCCTCAAGGGACTGATCGACAGCACCCACGTTGGAATATTCAAGGGCCAGTCCATAGCGGGCGAAGGCATCAGTGGGATTTCGCGCCAGGACCTCTCTTAGCGTCTCAACCCGGTCCATAGCAGCAGGGTACTACAGCGATCAGTTGGGCTTGTCGGAAATTGCTTCGGGTGGAAGTTCCATCCTCAAGACTCAATCAACTAGCGGCTAGATCATCTGGGGCACAGCATCGTGCGTTGAGGCAGGCTTGGTTAGGGCGTCTTCGAGGGTAGCTTCTTCCCACAGTGTTCGGTCGCGAAGGATGCGCGAGACCAGGGCCGTGTGCATGGCGTGTCCGGCGCGATCCGCAACCACTCTGCCCAAAATCTGCTTGCCTACAAGCGCAAGGTCGCCAATCAGGTCGAGAATTTTGTGACGCACGAATTCATCGGCAAAGCGCAGCGGTGGATTCATCAGCCCATCACGCGTAAGCACTACGCAGTTCTCCGTGGAGGCGCCTCGTATGAGGCCTTGTTGGCGCATCGCGTCGGCCTCGTGAAGAAAGCCGAAGGTGCGGGCGGGGGCGATCTGCGCAACGTAGTTTCCATCCGAGAGATCAACGCTGAGAGTCTCTTTGCCGACGAGTGGGTGAGGGAAATTGATCGTATAACCGACCGAATAGGTGTCAGCGGGATATATACCGATGAATTTATCTCCATCACGTAATTCGAGCTCGCGCCGAATGCAAAGATAGGTTCGCCGTCGACGCTGCTTGCGGATGCCGGCGCGACGAATCGCCTCCACGAACGGGCGGGCGCTGCCGTCAAGAATCGGCAGTTCAAGGTTGTCTAGTTCGACAATCGCGTTATCGATGCCGCAGCCGATAAATGCCGAAAGCACGTGTTCGGTGGTGGAGATCAGCACGCCTTTCTTCATCAGGCTCGTGGCATAACTGACACGGGCTACATTGCGACTCACGGCTTCCACTTGGAAACCTTCCAAGTCAGTGCGATGGAACACGATCCCTGAGCCAGCGGGAGCAGGAAGAATTCGCGCGCGAACGGGAGCGCCACTGTGCAGGCCGACGCCGCGGCATTCGACGGGGATGCGAATTGTCTGCTCGGGTTTCAAACGCTATGTGTAGATAGATGAGGAGATTACAGCCTGTGTCGCCAACCTCGGCTGTGGTAAATTTGCCACATAGCGTGGTAGCTGGGGAACAAATTCCCCGGAGAGGTCAGTGCACCAGCGAAGGTTATTCCGGCGAATAACGAGAATGGACAAACCGCTACTTTGATGGCGAACCGGGCTGGGCCTCAAACTTCGAATCACTTAGTCCCTGATTGTGGGTTACTGACGTCAAAAATCGCTGGCTGGTCATTTCCCCGTTGAAAAAACGGGTGATGGTAAAAGGCGTCGTAATACCCTGAGCTTCCCGGTAGTTGTCGTAGATTTCGTCTTCCGTATTTCGCTGTTTGTCTGTGGGATCACGCCAAGTAAATGTTTTTTTGACGGGCAAGTGAGTATCGGCATTTATGAAGAGAGTCACGGCTTCGTTACGGCTGTTCATGACAGTGATTTGATCGACTGATTTTGCCTCCGCGACAGATTGTCCTTCATAAAAAAGCGCCACTCCGGGCTCAACCAGCCACTTGCGCAACACCACGTCCAAAGCATAGTGACGGCGACGAAGGAAGTCGGCTAACTCTTTGGGGTCTTGGGCGTGAGTTCCGCGGAAGGTAATTTCGTATCCTTTGTCGCCGTTGTTTATGTAGATCACGTCGCGTTTCTTTGTGAATTCGGTGCGATCCTTGTCCGGATATTTGTAGTAATGCCAGAAGATCACTCCTCCGCCCCTGGGTTGGCCGTGATACAAGCTGTAGCTGCGGCCCTCCTGGGTGATGTCTTGAATGCTTAAATACGCCTGACCGCCCAAAGCCTGGATCATCTGATCAACTATTGCCTTAGCTTTTCGGGCGTTGTCCTGATCTCCACGTACGGGGTGGGAAGGCGATGATGTAGCGGGCGTGGTCTGTGCAAGGACAGACATCGCGAACAGCAGGATAGAAAATAAGAACCTCATCCGGTTCGGTTAGATGCTGAAAACTCGCCGGGTACCAAGATATGGAAGCATCGGCACCCGGTAAACCCACGAGCTAGCCCACCAGGACAGCGCCGCCATTTACGTTGAATACCTCGCCTGTGATGAAGCCCGCATGTGCCGTGCATAAGAACAAGATTGGACCAGCGATTTCTTCGGGCGTTGCGACCCTACCCAAGGGGATGGTGGCGAAGATTTTGTCCCGAGTTTTCGGATCACCGAGGGCGGGAGCTGACATATCGGTGTCAACCCAGCCGGGCGCCACGGAGTTAACGTAAATGCCGTCTCGGGCGAGTTCGGTGGAGAGTCCCTTCACCATACTGATGAGCGCACCCTTAGTAGCCGCGTAATCGCAGTGAAAAGATTCCCCGCGTTGTGCCGCCGTGGAACTCACGAGCACGAGGTGGCCAGCGGCGGCGCCGTTTCGTCCTTGCCTTTTCATTTGCGCCACGGAATGCTTGACCAGGGCGAATACGCTGTCGAGGTTAACCGCAATTGTATTGCGCCATTGGTCTGCCGGCATGTGATCGACCGGCGCATCCTCGGGTGGCCAGATTCCATGGTTTGCAACCAGGATGTCCAGACGACCAAAACGGCGCACAGTGGCTGTAATCAGCGCTTCCGCAGTGTCCGTGCCAGATAAGTTGCAAGGCAATGCCGCGCAATTCTCAGATCCGAGTGCTTCGACCAACTGTTCTGATTGTCTTTTAGCTTTTTCGTAGCTGAACATCACTCGCGCCCCTGCCCCTACGAACAGCCGTACTGCCGCCGCGCCGATACCGCGGGAGCCGCCAGTGATGAGCGCGACCTTACCGTTCAACGACAATGGAATAGCCACAGAAAGATAGTTTCGTGTTTCTGTCGGGCAATTTCAACCTGGTCGGCGCAAGTTCCACGATGAGGACCTTTCTTACAACGAATTAATGTCGCAAATCGTTGAAATCAAGAAGAACTCCACTCCTGCCGAAGAGACCTGTGTGCCTTGCACCCTTCGCGAAAATGTGTGGCAGGTCACGCCGGAGGTTCTATGAAGCATTCAGGACTGAGCGGCAGTGGAGTCAGAGTTCCGGTTCGCAGGCAAGCGAAACCCCGGAGTGAGCGAGAGCTTTACCGCCGAACGAGCCGTCTTGACGCGAGATGCCCGTTTTCAGGCAGTTTCGAGAACCTGCTGGGGATGCTTGTAACTTTGCTTCTGGCTACGGTTCCGTGCGTCGGGCAGCAACCGGACTTATCGACGCTGAGTATCGAGGAATTAGCCAACATTCAGGTCACGTCCGCGAGCAAGAGAGCAGAATCTCTGTCCGGCGCGCCTGCCGCCATCTATGTGCTGACAGGAGAAGAGATCCGGCGCGGTGGCTTCATCACGTTGCCCGAAGCTTTGCGCATGGTTCCAGGCCTGTATGTGGGCCGCACCGATTCGCACACTTGGCAGATCAGCACACGCGGCTTCAGCGATCTGAACAATAACAAGATGTTGGTTCTGGTGGATGGACGCAGTGTCTACACACCACAATTCGGAAGCGTTTTCTGGGATGTTCTCGACATGCCATTGGAGAACATTGAAAGAGTGGAAGTCATCCGTGGGCCGGGCGGGACGCTGTGGGGTGCGAACGCTGTCAATGGAGTGATCAATATCGTTACCAAACGAGCGGCTGAAACCCAGGGCTTTATGTTCTCCGGTTCGGCAAGCCCGGAGGCTGGATACGCATCAACCATCCAATACGGGGGACGAATTGGTTCAACTGTGACTTACCGCATCTTTGGCAGAGCCAGTTATTGGGAACCTTTGCAGGCCGCATCCGACATTAATCTGCCCGATTATTTGAGCTTGCCACAAGCTGGAACGAGAGTGGACTGGGCGGCGTCCAGAAACGACAACTTTAGCATTGACGCAGGCACGTTCGATGGACGATTCGGGAGCACGGTTTTCAACACGCGTATTCCGGCTACGTTCTTGATAAAGTCCAGCCATGTACTGGCACGATGGAAACACAGCATCTCCGACCGGTCCAGCACCGACACTTTGGCGTATTGCGACTGGTATGCGAGATATGGCACCCCCGCCGAGATGCGAAATACCTGCGACCTGGAATTTCAGCACAGTTATGCTTTCAACCAGCGCCACTCCCTAATTTGGGGAGGGTCGTTCTTCAGCACGGGAGATGACCTGTCGGCGGATCCCGCGAGTTTTGTCCCTGAACGCCGGCGCAACAATGTAGTGAGTGCCTTTGCGCAGTATGAACTGGCAGTCGTCCCCGACCGTCTGCGCGTCATCGGGGGGGCCAAGATCGAGCACAATGGCTACACTGGATTCGAGTACCAACCCCAGGTTCGCGCGGTGTGGACACCCAGCCAGTCCCACACCTTCTGGATCAGTTTTTCCCGCACCGTACGCATCCCGGCACGAAATGAGAGCAATTTACAACTATCAGTGCCGGCGGGAACAGCAAACGGTCTTCCCGTTATCTTAAACATCGCTGGGGATCCTAACCTCCTTTCCGAGCGCGTGAAAGCGTTCGAAGTTGGCTATCGTGTTCAGGTAGTCCATTCGCTCTCTTTGGATACCACTCTGTTCTACAACAACTATCGGAACCTGATAGGACGAAGTCAGCCGGTACCCGAATTCTTTCCCAATCGAATCCTGCTTGACACTCAATTTGCGAACGCCAAGAACGCTCGCGAAACGAATGGCGGTGAACTGAGTCTGCGCTGGCGACCCATTGACCGGTGGACTGTCTCCACGGGTGTTACCGAGATCAGAGGTAGTGCGCAAGCTCTGCCCGCCAACCCAAAGCATCTCATCAACCTGCAATCCCGACTGGATTTGGCCCGCCGAATCGAGTTCGATTCCGGCTTCTATCATTACAGCTCAGTACCTCTGGGAGCGGCCTCGCCCGCGAATGTTGCGCAGGGCGTCCCGGCCTATAACCGGGTGGATGTGGGTATGTGCTGGCATCTGAATCCCCGATGGCGCTTCGCCGTTAGGGGCCAGAATCTCCAGTCCGAAGCACATCGTGAAACCCGAGATACAGTTTTCGGCAACCAGGCCGGAGACGTACCCCGTTCAGTGGTGTTCCAGTTAACGTGGAATTCCAACACTGAGCGCTCCGGAGGCAACTCGCAATGAATCAGCGTGACGGCTCAGGACCGAAGGCGGGGCCTGAACGCGAGCGAGGCATTCTTTCAGGCAGAGCACGCTGCAAGGACACGCACTACTCGCGCTGATGGCTATAGTTGTCGCACTTCAATCCAGGTCTGCCGCACAAACGAAAATCAGTGATTATCAAGTTAAAGCGGCCTATCTTCTTAACTTCTCGAAACTGGCGCAATGGCCGCAGCAAGACCTGCCGGATGGACCCACGCCCTTTGTAATCGGGGTAGCTGGCGGCAGCGATGATTTTGTCGATGTGTTGAAAGAGATGGTTAGAGGGAAGCGAGCAGAAACGCATCCCATCGTTGTCAAACACCTCGCCGTTGGAGAAAAGCTGTCCTGTTGTCAGCTAGTCTTCTTCCGCTCTTCGGAACCCGGGAATACGCAATCCACGATTGCAGGCCTGGGCCAGGCAAATGTGCTCCTGATTGGCGAAGATCAAAACTTCCTTCGGGAAGGCGGGATGATAAACCTGTTCCTGGAAGATGGGAGAATCCGCTTCGAAGTCAATCACGAGAGCCTGGAACGGACGAACATCCATTTCAGTTCAAAACTGCTCGCGCTCGCTAAAGCAGACCACAGCGGTTCTGAACCGAAACCCGGAGGACGGCACGTTCAGCTGCAGGTGCCTCCGGAATATCCTCAAATCGCCCAACGGATGAATCTCACCGGAACTGTGCAACTGCAGGCGGTAGTCAGGGCCGACGGCACCGTTAAAGAAGTCAAGGTCATTGGCGGGCATCCTCTGCTCGCCGACGCGCTCAGCCAGGCTGTGCGGAAATGGAAGTACGAGCCATCCAACAAGGAATCGGTAGAAGTAGTGAAGTTCAACTTTGGGCAGTGAGCGACGATTAGCTTCCCAAAGGCGAAGGAGTTCGATCGGGTTTCAACTGGCGGATCAGAATGCGCACGAGCATTCCGTCATAGCGGGTGCCGCTCAGCTTTTCGAGTTCAGCCAAAGCCTCTTCGGTAGTTTTCGCGGGAGCGAAAGAACGTTCAGTGGTCATGTTGACGTAAGCGTCGGCAATCGAGATGATGCGAGACCACAAAGGAATCTGCTCCCCAGTTAGCCCGGAAGGATATCCCGCGCCGTCGAAAGACTCATGGTGATGTTCTATGGCCGCCTGTAACTTCTCACTGTCGGGGACCGTCGCCAGTATTTCGGCGCCCACGTGAGAATGCATTTTCAGCAAGTAAAATTCATCTTCTGTGAGAGAGCCCGACTTGTTCAAAGTCCGTTCCGGAACAAAAACTTTACCCACATCATGGACGCGGGCGGAGTATGCCAAATCACCGATGTCTTCTGGTGTGGAACCCAGTGCCCGCGCAATGATCTCCGAATAACGGGCCACCATCTCGCCGTGACCAGAGCTGTTGAGTTCCCGTGACTCCACGGCATGAGTCAGCATCTCAATGGCTTCTCGCAGCACCAGGCCACTACACTCTTCTTCTGTACCACCCATCTTTTTGAGAGTATTGATCAATTCTTCGAGATGCTCCGGGCCGGTGTGTTCGCGCTGCAGGAAACCTTCGATGTATCCGGTGATCAACTGGCGCTGCATCGCGGTGGTCTCGGATTCGGCGAATTCCTCAGCTGTCGATACCCGGTCCCCTCCGGCGTGCTTGGAAATGTACATGCCGGCGTCGGCGACACGGACAATGTCCTCCGCAGAGAAACCATGCACGGGAAAGCTGGCGACACCAAAACTGCCTGTGATGCGATGCTCCTGCAGCATCGGGTCAGTGGAAAGCCAGAGCCGCAGGCGCTCGGCCAGGATTTGTGCCTGCTCAACGCCGGTTTCGGGCATGAGCACGATGAATTCATCGCCGCCATAACGCGCCACCACGTTCGATTGCCGGCACCTTTGCTCGAGCAGGCGTCCGACGCGGGCCAGCACGAGATCGCCTTCCAAATGTCCTTTGGTGTCGTTCACTTCCTTGAATTTGTCGAGGTCAATCAACACGACGGAGAACGGCCTGCCTGAACGGGAGGCGCGCTTCCACTCGGAACTGAGAGCCTCGGAGAAGAATCGGCGCGTCTTAACCTGGGTAAGACCGTCCGTGATGGCCTGCTGCTGCAGTTTTTGAAACACAAGCGCGTTGTGCAGAGCGGTTGCGAGCAGGTCGGCGAGCGTGTTCATGACCAGGACGTCCTCGGGGGTGAAGGCGTCCTCGTTTTGACTCTCCACATTGAGCACGCCCAACAAGCGATCACCGTACGATAGCGGAATGCACAACACGGAGTGGGCGCCTGGCAGTACGCCCTGCAATGGAGTCTCCCCCGTGGTGTGTACGAGGGCGGTTTCGCCGGTTCGTGCGACCCGCCCCAGAATGCCGGTGCCCAGTGGAATACGCTTTCCCAAGGCCTGTGTTGTGGCGCCTGCCTCGGCCTTGATCTCGATGTTCTTGGTCACATAGTCGAGAAGCCCAATGCCGATGTGATCGAAGCGGAAGTTTTTCTGGATATGGCCGACGATCTCAGCCAGCATCTGCTCGGCATCTTCACTTGAAATCGCCGTTTTGGAAATGCTGTTCAGGAAGGCAAATTGCCGGGACCGCCGCTGCTCTTCGGCAAAGAGACGCGCGTTCTCGACCGCAACGGATACCTGCCCGGCCGCTGTCTCCATGATTTCCAGGTCGCGCTGCTCGAAAACGTACTCGCGGTCCATGCTCATGGCCGCCATCACGCCGGCAGGCTTACCTCCGAGCAGGATAGGCGCCGCGCAGAAGCATTTTGCCGGCCGTGGAGGCACCAGTGTTACCCCCAGACGCTCGCGGGCTTTTTCCAGGTCAGAGCGGATCAGCAGCGGCTGCCCTGTGCGGATAATGTACTCGGTCAAGCCGTTTGCGACTTTCCGCGAACGCTTCAGTAGAATCTGGCCCTGCTCCACTTCCATTTCAAAGCGGATCTGATCGCCTTCCTGAAAGGCGATGTAAAACTCGCTGGTATCAAAAATCTGCCCAAGCTCCTTCTCGACAGTGCGCAAAATTTCGTTCTGATCAAGACGTGAGCTGATGGCCTGTCCGATTTGTGTGAGCAGTTCGAATTCCTTGGTCCGCCGCTGTGCGTCGTGCATGACCACGTAGTTCTCGAGAGTCAGGCCGATCTGCAGAGCGAGGCCGATTAAAAGACGCAGGTTGGAAGATCCGAACATGCGGCGCGTGGCGTGGGGGAAAAGAATAACGCCGAAATTGTGTTCGCGAGTCTGAAGGCTGACCGCGGTCAGATCATGAATGTCCTCCTGCGTGAAGGAGGAACGAAACTGCGCAAAGCGGCCGCCTGAAAACGCTGGCAATGGCTCCGGCATTTCCGGAATATTGCGGAAAGTTACGAATCCGCCCCGGCGGTATGCCAGCTCGCAGACGTATTCGCCGGCTCCACTGCTTTGCAACCGGCTGAGGAATTCCAGCGAAAAGCCTCGCTGGACTGATGGCAATACCGCACGCCACCGGTCGGACATGCATATCATGGCGCGCCCGGTAGGCAAGGGCGCGATCAGGCGATCGAGAATGCTCTGCATCGTCGGCACCAGGTCTTCCGCCGAAAGCAGATGTGTGGGATCAACTCCCAGGGTGGAAAACGCCAACGCGTTTTCCTGGACGGCGTTGCGCTCGTTCTCGGCCAATACCATCACCATCGCAATTCCCAGGGAAAGTTGGGGAATCGGGCCGAGCACGTCTAACAATTCAGCGTGGGAGTTAAGCGCGTGCGTACCCATGAGCACGGCCCAGAAGGCCAGTGACATGGCCAGCAGCTTGAACGCCAGCGAGTTCTTGCGATGGGCATAGCGATAGAAGTAAGCCGAGCAATAAAGCAAGAGCAGAGACACCGCAAGGTCAATCGCGTTGGGGGTTTCTCCGCCCAGCTGAAGTAAGCGTCCTGGGCCATGCCCGTTCAGGTTCCATAAGCTCAAGCCAACCCCTGCAGCGCCAACCGCGACGTCATACCAGCGCAGCCGGAACCGCTCTCGCATCAGGCGGGTTGAGACAAAAAGGCAGACTGCCATGGCGACTAGCAGCAACGAGGCCATCAGCGAGATCAGAGCCTGGGGTTTGCGGTAGATTCCCCAGGCATCGAAGGCATAGTGCAGCGTGTAGGCTGCCCAACCAAGTTGCCAGGCGCGAAAGTAGTCTTGCCGGCTCTGCTCGTATAGATAGGTGAAAACAAGGAACAGCAGCAGAGCAACAATTCCGGGTACTAAAACTACGCTTACAGCAACGCTGTTCATGGCGCGAAAACAGCCTTCCCAATCCCTGGAGGATTATCGAGAAATTGGATTTCTCTTAATATTTTCACAGCTGGCACGGCAGCACAATAGTCGTAAGAAATCAGAAGAGGTTACCGAATCAGCATTTCCCTTTTAAATGAATCTGTTGTGGAAATGCAGGCAGCTGAGGTTACGAAAGTCACTTGGACCGCTGAGGCGATGCAATTTGCGCTGATTTTCCGTGAACCGTAACATCAGAATGTTTACCCGCATGAATGATTCTCCCAGCGACAAGGGTTTGCGCGTTTTCGCGAACCGCCTTCGTGTGCGCTTTGCGCCGTCACCCACGGGATTTCTCCACGTTGGAAGTGCGCGTACCTTCATTTTTAACTGGCTTTACGCGCGCCACAACGGCGGAACAATGATCCTGCGCCTCGACGACACGGACGTGGAGAGGAATACGGAAGCCTCGGTGCAGTCGATCTTTGAAGGATTGAAGTGGCTGAACCTGGGCTGGGACGAAGAATACAAACAGTCCGAACGCCTCGGACTGCACCGGGAAATGGCGAACGCCATCTTTGAGAAAGGTGTTGCGTATCGGGACTTTACGCCAGCGCACGCAGAGGATAGTGAGCGGTCAGGCGCACAGGGGCCATGGCTTTTCAATCCCGGAATGCCAGAGCTGTCGCGCCCCGAGAGCGATCGCCGGGCCGCAGCAGGAGAGCCGTTTGCCATGCGCTTCCGAGTCCCTCGGGGAGATGCGCGGCCGGTATCTTTTGTGGATGCTGTTTACGGCGAGCAGAGCAAGTCCACTGCAGATATCGAAGACTTCGCTCTTCTTCGCAGCGACGGGATGCCGACATACCATCTGGCCTCATGTGCTGATGACGCGGGTCTAAGCATCAGCCATGTCATTCGAGGCCAGGATCATCTCACCAACACTTTCAAACACATTCTTATTCTCGAAGCAGCAGGAATTGCGCCGCCTCAGTTCGCACATCTGCCTTTGCTGATCGCCCCCGATGGGAGCAAGCTTTCAAAGCGGCGTCACGGTGCGGTAGTCAGCGTGACCACGTATCGGGATGCTGGTTTCTTGCCCGAAGCATTCGTTAACTTCTTGTGCCTGCTGGGATGGTCGCCAAAGGACAATCGCGAGAGGATGAACGGGAAAGAACTCGTCGAGACATTTTCGCTGGAAGGCATAAACCGCGCGAATGCGGTGGTGAACTTCAAAGAAGGAGCGACCTCGCCGGTCAATGCTCAGGCTGAAGAAACCTTCGATCCGAAAGCTGTCTGGCTGAATGCCGAGCACATCCGCGCACTAACTGTAGAGGATCTAAGCAACCGTCTTACGCCGATCGTCCGCGAAGCCGGCTTCAATGTCACATCTGAAAAGATGCTCCAAATCACGCCTCTCGTCCGCGAGCGGATTAAATTGCTGCGGGATGTTCTCACGGTTGCCGATTTCTTTTTCGTCGACAGATTACCGGCTTACGATCCTGCAGAACTGATCCCGCAAAAGGGAGATGCGGACATGGCGCTGAGGGCCCTGAGACGCGCCCACGAAGTCCTGGCGCAAACCGAATTCAAACATGATCCCCTCGACCAAGCCCTCCGTGCCGCCGCCCAGGAGTTAGGACTAAAGGCCGGACAGATGTTTCAACCGATTCGCGTGGCAGTCTGCGGACGGAAGAACGCTCCGCCACTCTTTGAGACGTTGGAGGTTCTGGGCCGGGGGACCACATTAGAGCGGGTTAAGCAGGCAGTTGAGAAGATCTGTACTGCCGTGTGAGTGGATGGCGTAAGGCTTTGCGTTCTCCAGCGAAGCCCGGCTAATCTTCGCTCAAGAGAACATGTGCCTTGCCGGTCTCAAGGCGGATGAGCTCAACTTGTCGTTTGGCGAGGGCTGCACGCCTGCATGCTAAACGCGCCTGCACCTGCGCGACTCTGATCTGGACAGCGGGTATGTTGACATGGTCGCGGCCCACCAGGATTTGCGTCCTGCCTGGGCAGTCTCTCGCTCCCATGGAGACCTGCTTGACACTCGCGAGGGTGCGGTCAGAAATCTGCGCAACCAAGTCAGCTCCTGAGTTCAGCAATGAGTGACTCAGGCCAAACGCTAGCACCCCGGCGGCTGCCAAATACCATGCTCTGTCTGAAATCATAACGGCCATCCTTTAATTAATCTGCCTTCTACGATTAGACGAACACGCCTACAGATCGTCACCATCGTTGTCTTGATGTTTTGTACGTAGAATCAGGGAAGACTGTTCCCAAAAATTGAGGAAGGGCACTGCTGCCTCTAATCGCCTGGCCCGACCAATGGAGATACGGTTTCCATAGCCTCGTGCTGGACCGAACCCTTCAAGGTGAGCTGTTCCAGAATCATCGGACCCAACTGCGAAACGCTGCCTGCACCCAGAGTCAAGACCATATCTCCGGGTTGGGCCGCTGCCGAGACCGCGGCGACGGCATCCGCAAATGAAGCTACATACTGTGCTACTACGCCGCCCGTCTCAGAGATACTCTTAGCCAGCATTTCACCCGTAATCCCTTCAATCGGGTGCTCACTGGCCGCGTAAATATCCAACACAACCAGGGAATCCGCATTCTGAAACGCTGTGGCGAACTCATCCGCAAGATCACGGGTACGAGTGTAGCGATGCGGCTGAAAGACTACATGGATGCGACGGAAACCACACTGGCGGGCGGCGGCCACGGTGGCGCGTATCTCCGTGGGATGGTGGCCGTAATCGTCAATTACGCTTACGCCGGCGGCCTTGCCACGCAACTGGAAGCGCCGGTCCACGCCGCGGAAATTCTCCAGTGCAGCACGAATCTGCTCAGTTTGGATCTCCAGGCCAATTCCCACCGCGATTGCTGCCGTGGCATTGAGAACGTTGTGGGCGCCGGGAACGTGAAGACGGAATTCTCCTAACTCCTCGCCCTGATATGTGACATGGAAGTGACTCACCGGAGTAGTTTCAGCAGCGAATCTTGTCTTATCCGGCTTGATCAGGAAGTCCGAGCCACGGCGGGTGCCGTAGGTAACGGTGCGGCGCTTGATCTGAGGAAACATGCGGCGCAGAACCGGATCGTCATTACAAACGACTGCAATTCCATAAAAGGGTATGCGATCGATAAACTCGAGGAACGCTCGCTTCACGTCGCGCATGTTGCGGTAGCAGTCCATGTGTTCGCGATCGATGTTGGTGACGACAGCGAGAATCGGCGAGAGGCGCAGGAAAGACCGGTCGCTCTCATCGGCTTCGGCGACCAGGTACTGCGACTTACCCGATCGCGCATTCGATCCCATGGCCTCGACACGGCCACCCACGACCACTGTCGGATCAAGGCCTCCAGCGGCTAACACAGAGGCAATCATCGAAGTGGTTGTAGTTTTGCCGTGCATGCCCGCGACTGCGATGCCGTACTTGAACCTCATCAACTCGGCCAGCATTTCTGCGCGGGGAATTACGGCGATGTGCAGCTTGCGAGCCTCAAGTACTTCGGGGTTGTCTTCGGCAATTGCAGAACTGGTTACCACTACTTCCGCTCCGGCTACGTTTTCTGAACGGTGTCCCTCGAAGACGGTCGCGCCCAGGCCGCCGAGCCGCTGCGTCAAGGACGAAGTCTTCAGATCCGAGCCGGAAACTTTGTAGCCGAGGTTTAACAGCACCTCGGCGATACCGCTCATGCCGATGCCGCCGATGCCGACGAAATGAACGCGTTGGATTTTAGCGAACATACAATCAACTTCCAGGCCGGATACGCGCGGGTTAGCGCGGGGTTATCCCGGCGTTGTAGCTGGCATCGCCAGTTTCAATCCCTGCCAATCCCGCCGCCAGGGCCGCGATATCCCGCGCGGCATTGGGGTGTGATAATCCTCGGGCGGCTTCGCTCATGCGCTGCAGCCGTCCCAGATCATTGAGCAGCGCGGAGATCGTATCTACCAGCCATACATGATCCAGTTTTGTCTCCTCCAACACAACCGCTGCTCCAGCCTGCTCCAGCGCCTGTGCATTCACGCGCTGATGGTCATCTGCGGCACGCGGAAAAGGCACGAAGATTGCCGGCTTGCCCGCAGCGGTGATCTCCGCCACCGTGCTGGCGCCTGACCTGCACAGTAGCAGATCAGCACGGGCGAAGAAAGCAGGCATATCGTTGATGAAAGCATGCACTTCAGCGGGTGCGCGCGTTCGCTGGTAAGCGGCCTGGACTTCCTTGTAGTCGCGCTCGCCGGTCTGGTGAATGATGCATATCTCCGGTACTTGTTTCAGTAACTCGGGCAGCGATTGAATCATTGCCTGATTGATAGCCCGCGCCCCCTGACTGCCGCCAAACACGAGTAGGGTAGGTTTTTGATTGCCCGTCCGCCTGCCCGGGATCTCGAAAAATGCGGGACGCACAGGCACTCCCGTCACTTCCGCATTGCGGAAGTATTCTCCCGTTTGCGCGAAATGCACGGCTGCAGCCGAAACTTTGTGCGCAATTATCCGGTTTGCGAAGCCAGGCACAACATTGGGTTCAAAAGCCAGGGTTGGAATGCCGCGCAAGATTGCCGCGAGCATTGCCGGCCCGGAAGCATATCCGCCCACACCAATTACGATGTCAGCGCGAAATTCAGAAAGGATGCGGCGTGCGTCCCAAATCGCGCGCGGCAAATCGAAGAAGGTCTTGAGCCGCGTTGCCAGGCTCACTCTGTTCAATGCGCCGACCTGTACCAGTCGCAAAGGGAATCCCGCAGCCGGGACCAGCCGGTTCTCAATCCCCCGGGCCGTCCCGATGAACAGGATTTCAGCGCCATAGTGCTTCTGGAGTTCCTGAGCGATAGCGAGCGCGGGGATAACATGGCCGCCAGTACCGCCTCCCGCCAGAATGGCTCGCATAAGCTGACTATAAATGTAGCGAGTAATTTGAACGAGGCGTTTTCTTTTCGACGCGTTCAACACAATAAGTCAAGCGATTCCCGCATCCTGAAATTGTGCGGCGGAAGTCCGGTTCCAGCCTCAGTTCTTGCAATTCGCCGCAAAAACCGGCCTTACCCGGAGTAAACTGTCGGACGAAGTCCCGCGTTCGAAACGGGATCGGGCCGCCAACTATGACAGTAGAACGGTGGCAGCAAGTAAAAGATCTGTTGCAGAAGGCGCTCGAGCTTGCGCCCGAAGAACGTAATGCCTTCCTCGATCAGTCTTGCTCCAGCGACCATTCTCTTCGGCGCGAAGTTGAGAACCTGCTGAATTCAAGCAAAGAAGTGCGTTCCGATTTCCTGCGCTCCTCCGGCGCGTCAGCAGTTCTCCGTAAAGGAACGAAGCTGGGCGACTATGAGGTTCAGGCGCTACTCGGCTCAGGTGGTATGGGAGAAGTCTTTCGCGCGCGTGATGAGCGGTTGGGCCGAGACGTAGCGATCAAGGTCTTGCCGCAGTCGCTAGCTCTCGATTCGGAACGCTTGCGGCGATTCGAGCAGGAAGCCCAGGCGGCTGCCGCATTGAATCACCCCAACATTCTCGCCGTGTTTCAGATGGGCAGTTACGAGGGATCTCCTTACCTGGTCTCCGAGCTACTTGAGGGAGAAACGCTGCGCGAATGTCTGAAGGCTGGTCCGGTCACGGTACGTAAGGCGGTCGACTACGCGATTCAAATCGCGCGTGGTTTGGCCGCGGCGCACGACAAGGGCATCGTGCATCGTGATCTAAAACCAGAAAACCTGTTTGTGACCAGGGATGGCCGCGTCAAGATTCTGGATTTTGGGTTGGCGAAACTGGTGCAGGCACAACAATCTGATCAGGCTACTGCGACTTTGATTGACACCCAAGTGGGTACGGTAATGGGCACTGCCGGGTACATGGCGCCTGAGCAGGTGCGCGGGCAGGCGGTTGACCGGCGAGCGGATATTTTTGCTTTCGGCGCGATTCTGTACGAGATGCTCGTTGGCAAACGGGCATTTCAAGGTAACACCGCAGCCGACACAATGGGCGCCATCCTTAAGGAAGATCCGCCATCATTGGCGGATTTCGTTACGAATCTTCCTCCGGTGCTGCAAAGAATTATTCATCGTTGCCTGGAGAAGAGCCCCGAGCTGCGCTTTCAATCAGCTTCCGACCTTGCCTTTGCAATGGAGGCAATTTCCGGCAGTGCAGAAGGGAATGCGATCACTGCTGGCCGCCGGTCGATACCTCTGTGGATGCTCGCCGGATCAGCCGCGCTCCTGCTGATCACGATGATCGCGGTGATTCTCTGGCGCAAGCCCTCACCTGAAGTTGGGCCTTCTTCTCCAGTGCGCTTTGCGATTGGTCTTGCCGGCGAGGACACGATCGGAGAACATCTCGGCTCTTCCGTAGCGCTCTCACCGGACGGGAAACAAATCGCCTATGTCGTGAACCACGGGGCAGAGCGATCCATTTATGTGCGTTCGCTGGACCGCCTCGAAAGTGTTCCGGTCGCCGGCACCGAAGGAGGCAGCGGCCCCTTTTTCTCGCCCGATGGGGATTGGATTGGTTTCATTGCAGACGGCAAGCTCAAGAAAGTCCCGGTCAGTGGTGGCCGTGCTGCGGCTTTGTGTGATGTCGCCGTGCTCACCGGAGCAAGCTGGGGGTCCGGCGATACGATCGTCTACACGCCTAATTTCAACGTCGGCCTGTTTGCCATTTCGGCAGGCGGGGGTACGCCCCGGCGTCTCACGACTCCTGACGCCACGCAGGGAGAGTTTCACTTCTTGCCTGACTTCCTCCCAGGCGGTAAAGAAGTCATCTTCACAATCTGGAGCGGGAGTGCCAGCATCGATCAGTCTCGCCTAGCCGTACTCTCACTCGATTCCGGGAAATGGCGTGTCATCATGGAAAATGGCTGGTCGGGCCGATACGCCCCTGGCCACTTGGTGTTTGTCCGTGGCACCGGCTTGATGACAGTGCCCTTCGACTGGAAAAAGTTTCGAACGCTTGGTCCGGCTGTCAGCGTTGCCGATGGCGTCTGGCGGGACTTATATGGCGGCTCTGCGCATATCGCGGTCTCGCAAAGTGGCTCAATGGCATACATCCCAGCCTCGGTAGCGGCGGCGCAGCGTTCTCTGGTTTGGGTCAGCCGCTCGGGGGAACACCATCTCATCAGCAATGTACGGAATCCCTACACGGCTCCGCGACTTTCGCCGGATGGACGCCTGTTGGCCATGTGGATGGCGACGGAATTCGTTGCGAACGTCTGGATCTATGACCTTGCCCGGGATACCCTCAGTCGCCTGACGTTCGGCGCTGATGACCACACCGCAGCATGGTCACCGGACGGAAAGATGCTGGCTTTCGAATCCAGCCGCTCCGGTACCCACCAACTCTATATTCAACCGGCTGACGGTACTGGCAATCCCACTCAAGTCACTACCGGGGCCAACGAACATTATGTATGCGATTGGTCGCCGGACGGACGTTACCTCGCTTATGTCGAATGGAGCCTCGCTAGCGGAGCGAACCTCTGGACTATCGAGGTTGGGGCGCAGGCACATGAGCAGCCCCGCCCGCTCGCGACAACTCCCTTTACCGAGAAGCAGGCAGCCTTTTCGCCCGACGGTCGATGGATTGCCTTTACCTCCGACGAATCCGGTCAAAGCGAAGTGTACGTGCAACCGTTTCCTGGGCCTGGGCCTAAACGCCAGATTTCCAGCGGCGGCGGTCAGGAGCCAGCTTGGTCACATTCGGGTCAGGAACTTTTCTATCGTACGCTCGGGCGAATGAGCACTGTCGCGGTGCGCGAGAATGATGGTGAGTTAATGGCAGAGCGCCCGAAACCGCTTTTCCAAGGTCTCTTTCACTACACGCCAACGTTCAGCCGCACATATGATGTTGCTCCTGATGGCCGGTTTCTGATGGTCGCCGAGCCGCAACCGGAACACGCGCCCAGACAAGTGAATGTTGTGCTTAACTCGGTAGGGGCGTCACACTGATTTTGCTGCAACACAGCTCGAAATATTGCAATTAGACGACGACTGCATTTGTCAGGGAAATTGCTAGTCTGCCTGCTTGGTCACATTTAGCAGCACGCCTACGCACGCCAGCGTGACGAATAACGAAGATCCGCCATAGGACACAAAGGGCAGAGGGATACCCTTCGTCGGCATCAGTCCCAGCACCACGCTGATATTGATGAAAGCTTGCACCACGACCATGCAGGTGATTCCTGCCGCCAGGAAACGGCCAAAAAGGTCCTGCGTCTGGAGCGCAGTGCGCATCCCACGCCACAGAAAGATTGCAAACAGCGTCACGACAATTATTGAGCCCAGAAGCCCGAACTCTTCCGCAGTCACGGCGAAAACGAAATCGGTATGAGGCTCGGGAAGGTAGAAGAGTTTCTGTTTGCCTTCCATCAGGCCCAGTCCCGTCAAACCTCCCGTGCTGACCGCAATCAGCGACTGAATAATATGAAAGCCCCGGCCCTGCGGGTCGGAGTATGGATCAAGAAACGCCAAAATGCGCGCCCGCCGATAGGCAACATGGAAAATCAGAAAATACAACGGCAACAGAGATCCTAATGCCAGGTAGCCGAGGTAGCGAAGATTCAGACCGGCTATGAAGAGCAGGCACGCCGTGATCGCGGCACAAGCAATTGCCGTACCCAGATCGGGTTGGAACACGATCAGGACCAGGAAAATAAGCGTCGGCAACACGGCCGGCATGATCGTCTGACGGAAGTCGTCCATTGACTGCGTGCGGTTCGACAAAAAATAAGCCAGGAACAGAATGAGAGCAGGCTTTGCCATTTCTGATGGCTGAAAGGAAAAAGTTCCCCAGTGAATCCAACGATGAGTGTTGTGGGCGCGGTCGAGAAAGAACACGGAAATCAGCATCAGCATGGTCACGCCCAACAGTGAGAAAACCACGGCCGGGTGCTTGTAGTGTCGGTAGTCGGTTTTCATCCCCACGACAAGCGCAACGATTCCGCCCACTGCCCAGGCGAGCTGTCTGAAAAGGAATGTGTAGGCTGATCCGTAGCGTTCCTTCGCCATAACAGCGGATGCGCTGAACACCATGACCAGGCCGATAAATACCAGAACCAGGGCAACCGTGAACAACCAATGATCGGCGCTTATTCGTTTTGCCATGGGAAGGTCAATTGCACCACGGAGGCAGAAAGACACCGAGGATTTTTTTGAGCAATTTATCCGGAGAGGTGACTCTATTGGTTCGGAGCCGGGGTTGGCACTCAGGCGTGATCAGCCAGGGCTTTGACGGTTTCCTTGAAGACTTTTCCCCGGTGCTCATAATTTCGGAACTGATCGAAGCTGGCGCAGGCGGGAGCGAGTAGCACGATATCACCGCGTTCAGCTGCCTTCGAGGCCTGGTGAACGGCATTCTCGAGGGTCTCCGCGTGGTCGATTTCTGCGGCGCCTTTGATTTGTGATTCAATCTTCGCTGCTGCCGCACCGATCGTGTAAACCTGTTTCACCCGGCTACGCAGCAAGTCGTTCAGCAGGGTGTAGTCGCTGGCCTTGTCCTTGCCGCCCAGAATCAGATGGATGTTCGCGGGGAATGACTCCAAGGCTTTGATAGTGGCGTCGACATTTGTGGCCTTTGAGTCGTTGTAGTATTCCACGCCGGCAATCGTCGCAACGTGCTCCAGGCGATGCTCCACTGCTCTGAACCCACGGACGGCTTTCCGGATTTGCTCTGGCTCGCAACCTGTGAGAGTACCGGCGCAGCTCGCGGCCAGGACATTTTCCAGATTGTGTGTCCCCTTGAGAGGAATATCCGAAATGGGCATCAGCTTGCGTGCTCCAGTCGAATTTCGGAAAACGATGTCTCCGTTACGCGGGCAAGCGCCCTGCTGAATGTCTTTTTTTCGGCTGAACCAGAACACCTGTGATCGGGTACGGCTCGCCAGGGCTGCACACACGGGATCATCAGCGTTCAGAACGGCAAAATCATCGGCTTGCTGGTTTTCGAAAATGCGAGCCTTGGCGTCGACTTCCGATGGCGATCCAGGTGATCAGGAGTGATGTTGAGAACGACAGCGATCTTAGGCTTGAATGTCTGGATAGTTTCGAGTTGAAAACTGGAAACTTCTAACACTATCACTGCATCCTTGGAAGCCTGCTCCGCAAGGGTGATCGCGGGAGTCCCAATGTTGCCGCCGACCAAAGTACGAAATCCGCCCGCAGCCACAATGTCGCCGGTAAGTGTAGTTGTTGTCGTCTTTCCATTGGAACCCGTAATGGCTATGATCTGCGGCGGCAAGAAGCGACCTGCGAGTTCGATTTCGCCGATTATCCCCTCACCCATAGCTCGCGCCTGAGACAACAGGGGCGAATCCAACGGAACGCCAGGACTGACCACGATAAGGTCCTGTCCACGAAAAGTGCGCTCGCCGTGCCCGCCGGTTTCCACGGCGATTCCCTGGTCCAGAAGTTGCGGAATTTCATCGCCGAGTTCCTCTTGGGGCTTGGCGTCAGAGACAGTAACCAGTGCGCCCCTTTGCTTCAGGAACAAAGCTGAGGCCAGACCTGAGCGTCCCAGTCCGACAACGAGCACACGCTTGTTCGCGAGTTCCACTGAGTGGAGATTATAGAGGGTTGGAAAATCCGGTTCGCAGTTCCTGGTTCTCAGTTCTCAGTTGGCTTCTGACCTCATCGCGGACTCAAGGATTTTTCCAGCCACCCGAGGCCAAAGTCGGCGGCCAAAGCCAGTAATGCCGCCGGAATTGCGCCCGCCAGGATCACTTGGTTGTTAACCATGGCCAGTCCGCGAAAGATGTATTCGCCGAGGCCTCCGGCGCCGATAGCCGCTGCGATTGTGGCCAATCCCACGGAGATCACGGTAGCAACGCGCACGCCGGCGACGATCACTCCCAGGGAAAGCGGCAACTCGACCTGCCAGAGCAACTGATGGTCTGTCATTCCCATGCCGCGACCGGCTTCGATGATCGCGCGGTCCACGCTTTTGATCCCGACGTACGTATTTCGGATCATGGGGAGAAGCGCATACAGCGTAAGCGCGAGGATCGCGAGGCGGTCGGCGCGGGCTCCAATCCATGGCGCTGGAAGCAGAATTCCGAACAGCGCGAGGCTCGGGATGGTCTGGATGACATTGGCTAAGCCGAGCACCGGCTTGTTCAACAGCGGCCGGCGCGTGATCAGGATTCCGAGTGGGATTCCGACCACCACAGCAAGCGCCGTGGACACCAGTACCAGCCACAAGTGCTCAAAGGTAAGCTCCAGAACCTGGGTGTAGTTCTGCACGATGAATTGCCATGTTTGCATCAGTGAGTTCTCCAATCATGTAAATCGGTTCCGAAGGCCTCCAGATATGCGGTAACCATCGGTTCGGAGGAACGTACGAACTCTTCAGGAGTGAGCAACGAGATTAATCGGCCGGTCTCCATCAAAGCAATGCGAGTGCCGAGGAGCAGCGCCTCCCGCAAATCATGGGTCACAAACACCACGGTTTTCTGTAAACGCCGCTGCAAATCTAGAAACTCGCGCTGCAGTTCAGCCCGCGTAATCGGATCCAGAGCGCCGAAAGGCTCGTCCATCAGGAGAATCGGAGGATCGGCGGCCAGCGCCCGGGCTACGCCGACGCGCTGCCGCTGTCCGCCGGATAGTTCACGTGGATGACGCGATGCGACTTCAGGATCGAGCCCCACAACTTTCAGCAGCTCCTGAACTCGCTTGCGAACACGCTCGGGAGGCCAGTTGTCGATGCTGGGAACCAGCCCGATGTTTCGTTCAACCGTGAAATGAGGGAACAACCCGACCTCCTGGATGACGTAGCCGATCATGCGTCGAAGGCGGATGACATCCCAGCCGCGCACGGGCTTGCCTTCGACTAGGAGGTCGCCTCCGCTTGCATCCAGGAGGCGATTGATCAGCTTTAGGGTCGTGGTCTTGCCGGAACCGCTGCGGCCCAGAAGAACCAGAGTCTCGCCACGGCGGACCTGCAAATTCAGATCACATAGGAGTTCACGGCCATTCTCGAGGCGGTAAGCTACATTGCGGAATTCGATGGCGAGATCGCGGGGTGGTGCGGCGTCGTGCATCGGATTGTTGGCACGGCCGTCGATTAGGGCTGATACGAGGCTGCCGGCAAACCTGTGATACGAATGCCAGAGTGACCCTTGTGCCTGATGTTGAGCCCGATCAGCAGGGCCGTAATCTGCTCCAAAATGCGCGCGTTCTCCAGTTTTCCGCCATCGATGGCGCGTACTCCTGGTATTTTCGTGGCAAGCAATCGCACAGCCTTGGATGCGTCAGGATCGTCACTGCAAAC
Source organism: Acidobacteriota bacterium (assembly GCA_003224905.1). Lineage (GTDB taxonomy): Bacteria > Acidobacteriota > Terriglobia > Terriglobales > Acidobacteriaceae > QIAA01. The sequence goes on along the minus strand of QIAA01000007.1, from coordinate 35,760 downwards.
CAGGGCATCGCACTCGACAGAGCCGTCACCGTTCAGCAGATCTGCGGAAAGATTCTGGAAGGCGGCAACCACCGAGGTGCCTTTGGGCGCAAGCTCTGCCGTTTCTTGCGCGGCTGAACCTTGCCAGACACCGAGGGTACGTGAGGCGCGGCCGCCGACGCTTGAAGCTAACGGCACTGTGGTATCGACGACAATGCTGCCGGCGCGAATCGCGGGCTTGATTTGCTTGAGCAGAGATGCATGGCCTTCGAATGGGATGGTGAGCACCACCAGACCGGCTGCAGCACAGGCTGCGGAATTCTCATCGCCAGAAACCTGAGCATGGGAGCCAACTTTTAACTTAATCTTTTCGGCCGCATCCTGCGCGCGTTCCGCATTTCGCGATCCAATGATGATGGTTTCACCTGCTCGAGCCCACCGCAGAGCCAACCCGAAGCCTTCGGGGCCGGTGCCGCCCAGCACGGCGATAGTCCGGCTCACGCGAACTCCGGCTCGAGTGCCTGCTCAAACGTGCTATGCTGGCTTGTCGTTTTAAGATTTATTCGCGTGTAGGTTGTGTTGCGCTCAGCGGGGATTCGTCCCATTTCCAAAATCAAGGACTGGAACTCTTCCGGGCTCGTGTACTGCCCGGCAGTAGCTCCGGCTTCGCGAGAAATATTTTCTTCCATCAGCGTGCCACCGTAATCATTCGCTCCAGCCTGAAGGCATAGCTGCGACAACCGGCGGTTCAGCTTCACCCATGACACCTGAATATTGTCGATGGCGCCCGCGAGCACAATGCGGGCTAGAGCATGGATCTTGAGATGCTCGGCAAGGGTTGGGCCGGGACGAGCAATTCCCTGCTGGAACAGCAGCGTATTCTGATGCACGAAACCAAGGGGGACGAACTCGGTAAAGCCGCCGGTTTCGTCCTGAATTTCGCGCAAGAGCTGGAGTTGATTCACCCAATGAACCGGGGTTTCGACGTGTCCATACATCAGAGTTGAAGTGCTGCGTATGCCGCAACGGTGAGCGGTGCGAACGATCTCCTTCCATTGCTGCGTGGAGAGCTTGTTGCGGGAGAGCACGAAGCGGACATCATCATCGAGAATTTCTGCCGCGGTTCCGGGAAGCGTGCCGAGCCCGTTGTCCCGCAACATGCACAAATAATCCGGCAATGACATGCCAGTGAGTTCCACACCGTAAACCATCTCCATAGGCGAGAACGCGTGGATATGCATTCCCGGCACGGCTCGCTTCACGGCACGCAAAATATCGCGGTAATAGAACGGAGGCAGGCCGTGCGGCAAGCCGCCCTGAATACAAACCTCGGTGGCGCCCAGACTCCAGGCTTCAACAGCTTTTTGCGCAACCTGCTCCAGCGTTAGAAAGTAAGTGTCCGGTTCTCGCGGACCACGACTGAAAGCACAAAATTTACATCCGACAAAGCAAATATTTGTGAAATTGATGTTGCGATTGACGACGTAAGTGATGATGTTGCCGGCGAGCTCGCGGCGCAGGGTGTCCGCGGCAACTAACAAACTTAAAAGATCGTCGCCTTCGGCATGTGCCAGAAGCAGGTACTGTTCACGCGAGAGCACGCCGCCATCTCGTGCCTCGAGAACCCGTTCCAGGGCATTCCGGAGCGCGTGCCGCGTACGCGGAGCAACTTCAAACCACTCTAATGAAGAGAAGCACTCAAGCTCGGTGTCGCTTAGGATTCGGGTCACACTTTCCTCCAGAACCCGACGGCTCAACGAAACAGATCAGTTCGAGCCGGGCGAATCAGATCGCGGGCGGTGCCACGTCCCGGCTCATAGGCGAACCCTCGAATGATACAGGCCGGCACCCGATTTAGCTTGCCGCAGACCAGGCCCGCCGCGCAAGCGAGCTGGTCGGCAACCGCGTCGACGCTGGCGCGCAATGGATAGCCGTGGGGATCGCGACAGCCACGATAGTCGTGCAAGGCTTTCATTCCCGCAATCCCGATCGCGACTTCCGTCAGGCCCTCACGCCAGGGACGCCCGAATGTATCTGTGATGATTACCGGGATCAAAAGGTTGAGATGTTTTTTCAGGTCGCGATGAAGTCGCGCGGCTGAGCGGTCGGGATTGTCGGGCAGGAGCAGGGCGTGACGGCCGCCATCGACATTGGAAACATCTACGCCACTATTTGCACACACGAAGCCATGCCGCGTTTCCGTGATCAGCACGCCACACTTGCGTCGTACAATGCGGCGGCCTTGAGTGAGTGCCAGCTCGATCACGCGAGCATCCAAACCGTACTGCTGTGCCCACTTCTGGGACGATCGGGATGGCTCGATCTTGGCCAGGTCCACGATCTGTCCTTCTAGCTTGGAGACGATTTTGTGTTTCACAACCAGAATGTCGCATGGCCTGAAGGCAGTTTTTGTGCGACGCAGCGCGCTGACGACTTCCCGCACTAGCGAGTCACCAGGCTGGATCTCTTTTTCAAACTGAAGGGGAATGATGCGGAGCTCTTGCGCATGTTTCAATCGGTTACTCGTTTACCGCGAGCGGCGCCCCTGACAAATTCCATTGGCGGACAAGCTTTTGCGCACGAGTCTCTCCGGGAAGAGCCGCCAATCGGTGCAGGTCCGCCGGATTATCGACATCCAGCGCGATCCCCGGAAGTGAAAGTGTTATGCAGGGTTTCTGTACTTCCTGCGCGGCGGCCAGATGCGGTTTAAAGCTATCGTTCCCAAACCGCAGCGGAAACAGAGACGCGGGACAGCGGAAAATCGCATTGGTCCCTCGCCCATCTGCCGCGGGCACCAGCACGGACCCTGGTTTAGGTGCGGTGCGGAAGATTTCTTCCAGCTCGGAGGCTTGGATCAGGGGAATGTCGGCAGGGATGACGAGCGTATCGCGAATTCCTCTTGCTTCGCATACTTGTGTTGCCATTTCGATCGCGTCGGTCTCACTTCGGTTGGCATCATCAGGAATTATCTGGAACTCGAACTCTCTTGCCAATGCAACCGCGAACGGATCGCTGGTTACAAGGCTGACCTCGGAAGACCTGGCCACGTCGGCTACCGCGTCGAGAACGTCATTTAGCATCGCTTGCGCGAGGCTGGTGCGAGCAGATTGGTCGAGAACCGACGCAAGGCGGTGCTTAGCATTCGCGAGGTTCTTGACCGGAACGAGAATCATGATGGGTCGGATGCAGCGTGAGCTGTGTTTTTGCTGGCAACTAAAGAAAGGACGGTTCGTGCCAACTGGGTTTTGTCCTGCATGGTTCGCATGATGGTATGAGCGGAATGAACCCGCACCCCCGCGCGTTGCAGATCTTTCGCGGCTTTAGCATCCTGGTGATCAACAATCAGGATGTCAAGAAACTCCTTGTAAGCCTGGGCGACTCCTGTGATCGAGACGGGCAACTTCTGTGCAGTCATGAGAATGCCGGCAGGTCCGGAAACCGCACTGGCGCCTATGATCGGGCTCACAGCCGCAACTGGAGCCCGAGTTCGCTTCAGAGCGGCTACTATGCCCGGAACCGCCAATATCGGGCCGATGCTGGTCACGGGATTGCTCGGTGCGATCAGAACAGCACCCGCCGACATGATCGCATCCAGCACGCCGGGCGCAGGTTTGGCTTCGGTTGCACCGGCAAACCGGACTGACTTCACCGGATCCTGATACCAGCGCTGGACGAAATATTCTTCGAAGCTGAGTTCTCCAACAGGTGTATCCACGCGGGTCTCGACTCGAGCATTGCTCATGGGCAGGATACGCGCTCCAATACCAAATTTATTTGCTATTTCGACGGTCGCTTCTGCCAGTGTTCTTCCTTCATGTATTAATTTGGAGCGCACCAAGTGCAGCGCGAGGTCGCGATCACCAGTATGAAACCAGGTCGGCTGGCCCAGGTCCCCCATCGTTTGCAGGCAGAAGAAGGTGTCGCCTCGCACTCCCCATCCGCGCTCGCTGCTCAGCCGGTCCGCGAGAACATAGGTGATCGAATCCAAATCGGGCGAGACGTATAGGCCCCACCAGTCGAGGTCGTCTCCGGTGTTAACGATGATGGTGAGTTCTTTCTGTGGAATGACATGGCGCAGACCGTCTACAAACTTTGCTCCTCCGGTCCCACCTGTGAGGACGACGATCATGCCACTTTCGGAAGGCGCGCGTAGCCTTCAAGATCGGCGGCCGCTTCGAGTTTTTCCGCCAATATGCCAAGCCGTGATGTGAGCGATGGCAGAAACTCAGGATAGACAGGAAGCCGCTGACGCAAGGTGTAGCCTTTTGCCTCCGTCACTCGGCGGAGCTGTTCCAGATGCGGCCAGGGCCTTTCCGGATTGATGAAGTCCGGCGTGAGTGGCGAAACCCCGCCCCAGTCATCGATTCCGGCGTCCAGGAGTTCGTCATAGTAAGGAGCAGAAAGATTCGGTGGAGCCTGTATGTTCACGTCGGGCAGGATTAGCCGTGCGACGGCAACGGTGCGCAGCATCTCGCCACGCGAGGGCTCAGGCCACTCTTGCATTGGAATGCCCGGCTTTACACGAAAGTTTTGCACGATGACTTCCTGGATGTGGCCATATCTTTTGTGTAGATCGCGAATGGCAAGAAGAGTGTCGACGCGATCTTCAATGCTCTCCCCGATACCGATCAGCAGCCCAGTAGTGAAGGGCACACCTTGTTTTCCCGCTTCTTCGATCGTGCGTATCCGTTTCGCTGGAACCTTGTCGGGGGCATTGTCATGTGCTGCGCCAGGCTGCAGCAATTGCTCGTTTGTACTTTCAAGCATCAGACCCATGCTGGGCGAAACGGCTGCCAGACGAGCAATCCATCCCGCACTTAGCAATCCGGGATTCGGGTGTGGCAGGAGCCTGGTCTCGCGAAGAACCAGTTCGCACATGGCCTCGAGATAGTGCAGAGTTGACCGGTATCCCAGTCGCCGCAGTGTTGCGCGCATTTCCGGAAAGGCCAGCTCGGGCTTGTCACCCAAACTGAAGAGAGCTTCGGTGCAGCCCATTCGCTCTCCAGCACGTGCCACTTCCACAACTTCTTCGGGTGACATCGTGTGCGCGCCGGAATCGTTTGGGTCGCGGCGAAAAATGCAATAGCCGCAATAATCGCGGCACAAATTTGTGAGAGGGATGAAAACCTTGCGTGAGTAGGTGATGAAGCCCGGTTTGCGGCGTTGCTTGACGTGCACTGCCGCCGCGAGAAGCTCTGGAAGATCGGCATCGCTCGAACGCAGCAGCCGGCACGCAGTCTCCCTGGCGAGTGGCGTACCGGAAAACATAGTGTCGGCCAGTAGACTCGACAATCGACCCGGCGCTGTGGTTAATGTCTGCAAATGCCGCCTCTGCCAGAACTCAACTATCTTCAGATTCCCATAGATAGTTGGATTGTTCAACAGGTTGGGGGCCGCGCGACTTGACCGTCCCCCGCTGCTACGAGACACTACATTCCCGCTTCCATGGCCGTCACGCAGGCAGAATTCCGCAAGGCGTTAGGCTGTTTTGCAACCGGAGTCACTGTCATCACAGTGGATTACGAAGGCGAAATCCACGGAATGACGGCTAATGCGTTTGCTTCGGTTTCACTCGATCCGCCGTTGGTGCTGGTGTGCGTTGACCAGCGGGCACGCACACATACTCACCTGCACGTGAAAAAGCGTTTTGGAGTAAATATTTTGTCCCAGGACCAAGGCAAAATTTCCGAATATTACGCCCGGGCGGTGCGAACCCATGAGGAAGCGGAGCGAGAAGCGGGAGCGCGTTTTGAGCGTACGCCACACGGAACTCCGGTTTTGAAGGGAGCGCTGGCATATCTGGAATGCCGGCTGCATACGGCACAAGACGCGGGCGATCATACGATTTTCATTGCCCACGTGGAGGATGTAGTAGTGCACGAGGGAGATCCGCTGCTGTTTTTCCGCGGAGACTATAGAGACATCGGACCCATTATCGGCTAACTCGCCGAGGGGATAGATGCCGCACTCCGACGTACAGGGCTTGTCAGGAAAGGATCTATAAATGGCGATCAAGTTCGGCGGTGAATTTGAAGTACAACGAAAGCCAGATGACGTTTACGACTTTCTCACCGATCCCAAGAAGTTCGCTCCGCTGCTGCCCGACTTCCAAGGGATGACGCAACAGGACGACACGCATTTCGTCGTAAAGGTGACTGTGGGCATCTCGTACATCAAAGGAACAGCTGAAGTAAAGATGCAATTGGCGGAAGCCGAGCGTCCTAAACGAGCTCTCTACAAGGGACAGGGAACTGTGGCGGGCGGAAATGTCTCACTCACGGCGGGTTTTGATCTTGCGCCTTTGGAAACGGGCACGAAGGTAGCCTGGAAGGGAGAAGCTCAGGTGTTTGGGCGACTGACTTCGGTTGCAGGAGGACTGCTTGAGCCTCTGGGTCGGAAGAATGTTCAGAAGCTGATTGACGGCCTGCAGGCAGCTCTGAAGTAAGCGCAGCTCACGGGCTCGGGTCCATCTTGCCATACGAGGCATTCGCGAAAATTTCGTTGCCACACCAAGCTCGTCCTAAGCGCAGAAGTTTACTCGTGTCCATATCCGATCATTGCCTGATCTCTTGTTTCAGCTTACTATCCGGCCAGTGGCTACTGTCAGGAACACACCGGATCTGAATCTACCAGGCAAGGATCGGCTCGTATCGGCTGCTCCGGTCGAGGGCGAGTCTTCCTTTGAACTAAAGCTGCGGCCACAACGACTGGCGGAGTTCATCGGCCAGCCGAAAGTCAAAGAAAATTTGTCAGTAGCGATCGAAGCGGCGCGCTCGCGCGGCGAGGCGTTAGATCACGTGCTGCTCTATGGTCCACCCGGGCTAGGGAAGACCACACTGGCGACCATCATCGCCAACGAACTGAGAGTCCCGTTCCAGCAAACCTCAGGGCCGACCCTGCAGATCAAAGGCGATCTCACTGCCGTTCTCACGAATCTTCGTGACAAGCAAGTTCTATTTATCGATGAAGTGCATCGCCTTCAGCCTGCGCTTGAAGAAATCCTGTACTCCGCCCTGGAGGATTACAAGCTAGACATTCTGATCGGCCAGGGACCGGCGGCGCGCACACATACCATGGATGTGAAGCCCTTCACGTTTGTCGGCGCTACTACGCGTGCAGGACTGTTGTCTTCGCCTCTGAGATCGCGATTTGGGATCGTCCTTCGCCTGGAGTTTTACAGCGATGAAGATTTGCGAATCATCGTAGAACGTTCAGCTGAGATTCTCGCCATCGAAATTGATCGAGACGGCGCAGCCGAGATCGCCAGCCGTTCCCGCGGGACACCCCGAATTGCCAATCGGCTGTTACGCCGAGTGCGTGATTATGCCCAGGTACGCGGAGCCGGGAAAATCGACCTTCCCACCGCGCAAGCTGCCCTGCAAATGCTGGAAGTAGATCGCCACGGCTTCGATGAGATTGACCGCAAGCTGCTGCTGACGATCATTGAGAAATATCAAGGCGGTCCCGTCGGCGTGAATACGCTCGCCGCAGCACTGGCCGAGGAATCGGACGCCATCGAAGAGATTTACGAACCGTTTCTCATCCAGATTGGATTCCTGAATCGCACGCCTAGAGGCCGCGTGGCTACGCAACTCGCCTACGAGCATTTCGGAATCGCACCTAACCGAAGGCAGAGTTCATTGTTTTAGAATGAGCCGGGCAGGATCTCAGCATGATCGCTCATCTTCGTGGCAAGCTGCTTTCCAAGCATCCCAACCAAGCCATCGTTGAGAGTTCCGGCGTGGGTTACGACGTCACTATCACCGTGCCAACCTTTTCGGAGCTCTCGCAGGTTGGCAGCGAAATCGCGCTGCACATACATACCCACGTACGCGAAGATGCGATTGCACTTTACGGATTTCTGCGTCCAGAAGAGAAGAACTTGTTCGAGAAGCTGATCACAGTGAGTGGTATCGGACCCAAGCTGGCGATCACAATTCTGAGCGGCATGGCTTCGGATGACATGATTAAAGCAATTCGCGGCAATGATGTCGCTCGGCTCACGCGAATTCCTGGTATCGGCAAGAAGACGGCTGAGCGGATGGTGCTCGAACTGCGCGACAAGCTCCCTCCTGACGGTGCTGAGGCCGTGGCTGCTATTCCCTCACTAAGTGCTGTTGAAGAGGATGTTCTCTCAGCACTGGTAAACCTCGGCTATCAGCGCGCGACCGCGGAAAAGGCTTTGTCCGGCAGCGCCGCTAAGACTGGCTCATTTGAAAGTATGTTTCGAGAAGCCTTGGCGACTCTGTCCAAATGACGCAGAATCGCTTCTCTCGAAAGCTGGTGGTGCGGGCAGATTCTTAATTACCCACAAATCGCAGGTAGAGATCGCGGTCTTGCTGGCAGATCTGCGCCATCTCTTTAATTTTCTGCCAGGCTTCTACTTGCGATTCATCATGGGCACGGCCACGCACCCGTTCCCATTCCTCGAGAAAGGTTTCCATCTGCAAATGGTTGAAGACCGTCTTGCCGTACGGGTCGATACTGCGCAGGAAAGGATAATCGCGTTCTTCCCGCGGGGGGATCACGCCATGAAGCATGATCCAGTCACTACGTTCGCCGAGATCGTCTTCGAGTTTCACAACCAATGACAAAGCGCGCGCCTCCGGCCAGACAGAGCCGCCTTGCAAGAATGTACCACTCGGCTGCTATTTTCCAATACAGAAGGTGCTGAAAATCAGATTCAGAATATCGTCGTTCGTAGTCGCGCCTGTGATTTCGTCGAGCGCCCGCAGGGCATTGTATAGGTCGAGCAGCAGCATTTCATGAGGAACATTGTTTTGAACAGCGCTCTCTGCTGCGGATAGGGCTGCCAGCGAATTCTGCACGAGACCCTGGTGCCGAATGTTGGTGAGAAGCCCGCTTTCGAATTGCCCGCCCTCACCTCCGATGTGACGCTGAATCTCGGAACGCAACTCGGCAACGCCTTCGCCCGTGAGAGCCGAAGTGCGCACCTTGGTTAACTGAGATCCATTAACTGAGAACTGAGAACTGACTGAGTCGGCCTTGTTTTCGACCACAATCGCCGGACGTTGCGCCACCTGCTCCAGCAGTTCCAGGTCTTCGCGAACCACAGCCTGAGAAGAGTCGAGTACAACCAGGACCAGGTCCGCGTCGGCGAGCGCCTCCATCGATTTGCGAATTCCAATGCTTTCGGCTTCGTCCAGGGCACGCCGAATACCGGCAGTATCCATCAACTGCACCGGAATACCGCCAATCGCCACCGTCTCACTTACCAGGTCGCGCGTCGTTCCCGGGGTTGCCGTGACGATTGCGCGTTCGCGCTCCACCAGCCGGTTAAACAGACTCGATTTCCCCACGTTAGGCCGGCCAACGATTGCCAGAGTCAGACCTTCATGAAGGATTTTCCCGTAGGCGAACGAACTGGCCAGTTGCTCGAGGGGAGCACGAATTGCCAGCAGCCGCTCGATAATGTGACTGGCCGGTAATACTGAGACATCATCTTCCGCGAAATCGATGCCGGCTTCCAGCGAGGCTATGAGTTCCACCAGCTTTTGCTTGATTGGCTGCAGTCGGCGGGAGAGCGCACCCTCAAGCTGCTGAGCTGCGATTTTCGCCTGGTAAAGAGTTTGTGATTCGATCAGATCGCGCACCGCTTCAGCCTGAGCCAGATCCATGCGTCCATTCAGGAAAGCGCGCATGGTGAACTCGCCAGGTTCGGCAAGCCGTGCGCCGCGAGCAATCGCCAGTTCGACAACGTGGCGCAATACTACGGGCGAGCCGTGAGCAGAGATTTCGACGATGTCATCGGCGGTATAGGAATGTGGCTTGGCGAAATAGGTGACAACAACTTCATCGATGCGTTGAGTTGTGCTCGAGGATGAAGTGTTCAGGTTTTCGTGCCCGGCTGGATTAGTGGGCTCGCTTTCGCAGGCGGGGACGCCCGCGCCACATACTTCAGGTTCTATCAGCTCACCAAAAACGGCTCTTTTCGGGTTGAGTTCATGGTTCAACCGCAACATCGTGAGTGCAATCGCCTTAGCTTCTGAGCCCGCAAGCCGCACTACGCCAATGCCGCCACGGCCCGGCGGTGTGGCAATGGCGACGATGGTGTCGTCCAGGTTCACAGATCAATTCTATTGCTGAAGGGCCAACACGAATCACTGACAACCGTCAGCAATCAGGGAACTGATCTTTGGGCGGCTCTGTTGGCAGGGCGGAAGTCCTTGGGGTAAACCACCACAGATCGGTGCAGGCCTTCTCCCGCACTTTCCGTGCGCAGGTCAGTTTGGTCACGAAGTGCCAGATGTAGGATGCGGCGCTCTCGGGATGACATCGGCGCGAACTGGTAGGGAGCACCTGTTTTGCGAACTTTGTCCGCCGCCACAGACGCGGCCATTCGGAGCTCTTCCAGGCGCATCGACCGGCGGTTCATGCAGTCAAAGCAAACTTTCTCGTGCTCGTTTCCAGGAAGGCGCAGCATCTCCAGGGCCAGCAGTTCAAGTGCACGAAGCAGTTCGCCCCCACGTTCGAGCAACAGCGACGAGTCTGGGCCCGTAAACTCCACCAGAATTTCCGGTCGCTCCCAATCACGCTCCTCGGGAAGCGGCGGATCGACCGTAATTCGATACTTGACTCGCAGACCGCTGTTCGACACCACACCAGTGAGAAACTCACTGATGCGCGTGGCAGCTGCGATCTTATCGGGAATAGACATTGCATCTTCTCCAAGGCACTAGCCGCTAGCCTTTTCAGCTTGCCTCTTCCACTAAAGTGCCAACTGCAAATTGCTAAGCGCCAAATGCTACTTGTCTTTCTTTCTTGCCCTTTTCTGGGCCATCTCGCGCATTTCGCGTCCCACTTTAGTGCGATTCATGATCGCCTGCTGGATGATCGAGATCAGGTTGCTCTCCGAGTAATACAAGTTCAAGCCTGAAGCCAGATTGAAGAAAATGAAGCCCATCATAAGAGGCATCATTACATTCATCATTTTCTGCTGGGCTGGATCCATGCTGGGTTGTGGAGTCATTCTTTGCGTCGCGACCATGCTTACGACCAGCGCAATCGGCAGCACGAACCACGGATCGCGCGCAGACAGGTCCGGAATCCACAGCCAGTGCGCGTGGCGCAAGTCGAGTGCCGCCTGCAACATGCTGTAATAGGCGAACAGGAATGGCATTTGAATAATGAGCGGCAAACAGCCGCCAACAGGGTTGACGCCCTCCTTCTTATACAGGTCCGCGACTTCCTTATTCATCTCCTGTTTGCGCGGATCACGCATGCTGTACTTCTTGTATTTTTCCTGGATGGCCTTAATCTGCGGCGCGACTCTTTGCATCTTTAGCGCCGATTTCATTTGCGTAATTCGCAGTGGGAGCAGCGCCAGATTGATGATCAGTGTCTGGACCACGATTGCCCAGCCCCAGTTGTGTACGTATTTGTAAGTCCACTTCAGCCACAGAAACAAGGGGCGGGCGATTACGCCAAAAAGACCGAAATTAACCAGAGCCCGCAGATCTTGAGGCGCTCCTACAATCGTGGGCACCGGAACCGACTCCAGCACCTCTAACGACTTGGGGCCGACGTAAAGGCGCGCCGTCGTCGGACCGACGAGGTTACCCACAGCAGAGCCTAAAACGTCCACCTTGACGGAGTCCTGCGGATTCGGCTTTTGTGGATCTTTCGGGACGTCCAGCGAATTGCGCAGTGTGACCGTAGCCGCATTCTGCGGGTCTTCAGGAATAAACACGGCCGCAAAATATTGGTCAGCCACGCCTGCCAGATTGAACGGTCCTTTTATTGTGTTGCCGCTGCTTACCTTCTTGGCGCTTAACCGCTCGATGCTGCCATTGAACTGGTAATCGACAGTACTGGAGGCGTATGAAGCCGGCGTCGCCTGATCTCCGAAACCCGCTGGCCACATGGGAAAAGCGCCAATCGCGCTGCCCTTGGCCAGAACCGACGCCTCAACCCGCACCACGTACGTGTGATCGAACCGAAAGGTTTTATGGACCTCAACGTCTGTATCGCTGTAGTCAAAAGTAATCTCGGCTGGCGCCTCCTGCTGGCCGAAGCTGGACGTGACATAAAGCGCCGAGTTGATCTTGTTCCGCAGCGCCTCGTCATATGCCCATAGCGACAGTGGATATCCATATTTTTCTGCAGCCACAGCATTGACCAAATCCAGCGGCCTGCCCTTTTCGTCATCGTACTTCTTCAAGATCCATGACTTTACTTGTCCACCGCGATTGGTGAATGTGATTTTGTAGAGATCGTTTTCGACCACGAAATCCGATTCTGCGGTCGCTTTGATCGTTTTCTCATGAGAAGACGGTTGCGACTGCGTCACATTCGGCGGATTGCCGGCGGGCGGCGATGGCACGCTATTCTGGTTCTGTGTGGCTGTTGACGCAGGTGGTTGCGTTGGCGGCTGTGGCAAATACTTTTTAAGCACCGGTTGAAAAACAATAATCACCAGGAAGGTGAGCGCGAAGACCAACAGCAACCGGCGCTCCATGCCGGGATCTTGTTGAGGATTGGGGAAGTCTGGCAAATCGCTTGCTCAATGACGGCAGGTTTCGGTGGCGGCGCTGCACTCGGATACGCTTGTTGAGTTTCCGCGCACGATTACCGGGTCGTAGCCTCCGCGCGCGAAGGGATGGCAGCGCAACAAACGCCATATAGCCATTCCGGCGCCACGCAGCGGACCATAAAGAATAACGGCTTCGGCAGCATATTCAGAACACGTCGGCACGTAACGACATGCCGGCAAAAATAGGGGTGAAATCGTCCGTTTATACACCCTGAGCAGAAGCAGCAGCCCGGTTTTGCAGATCGAAATCATTGCTTCGCGGCAGACCCTCGAATTACTTCGAAGGCGCGGCCCACTTCATTGCGCAATTCGGCGAAGTCTGCATGCAACAACGACTTTTTTGGATTGATCACCACGTCAAAGGGTCCCGCGTCGAACTGCGCTTGCAACCGTACAGCCTCGCGCAAGCGGCGCTTCATAAAATTTCTTTCGACAGCGCCGCCCAGGTTTCTTCCCACAGTGAAGCCGACGCGAAGCCCTTTGCCGTGCTCCCGGCTCAGGTAAAACAGCGTCATGTGCGCCGCAAAATGCCGGCGTCCGAGTTTGTATACGCGCTCGAAATCAGAGTGCCGAAGAAGGCGGGCACTGCGGGGAAACACGGCGCGTTTTTGCGACGACGGCGAATTGGCACCCTTGGCAGCAAGGCCGCTCACAAGTCTACTCAGTTTGCGAACTACGTGTGCCCCGAAACAAAAGGAAATTACTCGCGGAATCCGGGTTTAACTGAAACCCGCTTGCGGCCCTTGGCACGCCGGCGTGAAATCACAGCACGACCGCTCTTGGTTTTCATACGCGTACGAAATCCGTGGGTCTTGGAGCGGTGACGGCGGTTAGGCTGAAATGTACGCTTCGGCATGAACTCCTTGCTTCATGATTGGCTTGAGAATTAAACGATGAGTATAAATGAGCACAATCACAGCGAGCAAACCGCGGCACACAGAACCTGAAGGTTTCGCAAGCCAGGGGAGTAAGTTTGGCTTCATTCCGGAAGGCCTTTCTTCTGGGGCGGAGATCGTCCTCCGGACACATCCAGCACGAGAGCATTCGTAGCTGCGCATCGAACAACTGCTTCCTTGGTTTGACCACATTTTTCTTTCGCCTGTAAGATCGAAATTCAGCTTTCAGCACATAGCCATTAGCACTTAGCATTTGGCGCTAGTCAGCGGTCGACAAAGACGGGCCAATAGCTCGCTCGATGGGTGAGGGGCTGAATGCCAACTGCTAAGTGCTGGCTGCTGAATTTCCCATGCCCCACGACCTTCCCAAGTCTTACGAACCGGGCGCGATTGAAGCGCGCTGGGCCGAGTACTGGATCAAGGAGAAGCTATTCTCGGTTCCAACGCCGCCGCCAGGCGAGAAGCGCCCGGTGTTTACTCTGCTGCTGCCGCCCCCCAACATCACCGGGCGCCTGCATATGGGCCACATGCTGAATCAGACGCAAATGGACATCATTGTGCGCTGGCATCGCATGCGCGGCTTCCTCACGCTCTGGCTTCCGGGAACCGATCACGCGGGAATCGCCACCCAGATGATGGTCGAGCGCCAGCTTGCCAGCGAAGGTACCAAGCGCGTCGACCTGGGGCGCGAGAAGTTTGAGGAGCGGGTGTGGGAGTGGAAGCGCCATTACGGCGGCGCAATTCTCGACCAGATGAAGCGGCTGGGCGCGTCCGTGGATTGGGATCGCGAGTACTTCACCATGGACGAGAACCTTTCGCGCGCCGTGCGCGAGGTTTTTGTCCGCCTCTATGAGGAAGGGCTGATCTATCGCGGGAAGTACATTGTTAACTGGTGTCCGCGCTGCGGAACGGCGATTTCCGACCTCGAAGTCAAACACGAGGAAGTTCCGGGCAAGCTGTATGAGATTCGTTATCCCGTGGCCGGGACAAAAGAATTCATCACAGTCGCGACCACGCGTCCGGAGACGATACCCGGCGACACCGCCGTTGCCGTAAACGAAAAAGATGAGCGCTACCGGCATCTTCACGGCAAAAAAGTTCTGCTGCCGCTCATGAATCGTGGAATTCCGATCATCACCGATGAGCTGGCTAATCCCGAATTTGGTACTGGCGCGGTGAAGGTTACGCCTGCGCACGACCCGAACGATTTTCAGGCGGGGCTGCGCCACAACCTGCCGCAGATCGACGTGATGGATGAGCACGCGCACATGAACCAGAACGCCGGGCCTTATGCCGGCCTTAGTCGTCATGCCGCCCGCGAGCAAGTGCTCAAGGATTTGCGCGCGCAGGGATTCCTGGCCAGTGAAAAGGACTACACGGTTCCTCTCGGCAAATGCGATCGCTGCGGAACCGTCGTCGAGCCACGGCTTTCCACGCAGTGGTTTATTAAAATTCCGCCACTTGCGAAGCGCGCGACGGAGGCGGTCGAAAACGGCGAGATCACCATTGTCCCGGAGAATTACAAGCAGATTTATTTGAACTGGATGTACAACATCCACGACTGGTGTATCTCGCGGCAATTGTGGTGGGGACATCGCATTCCGGCGTGGCACTGTAGCTGTGGCGAAATTATCGTCACGCGGGAGGCCCCGGCAAAATGCCCGAAATGCGGCAATTCAGTACTCAAGCAAGACACCGACGTCCTGGATACCTGGTTCTCGTCCGGGCTGCTGCCCTTCACTACGCTGGGCTGGCCGGAGAAAACCCGCGACCAGCAAGTTTTTTATCCCACCACACTGCTGATCACCGCCTACGAAATTCTTTTCTTCTGGGTGGCGCGGATGATCATGTTCGGTTGCCACTTCATGCAGGGACATAAGCAGGATCCAGCGCTGAAGCAGGCCAGCGGCTGGTGCGACAGGAAGGATGACAGTGTTCCTTTCCGCCAGGTTTACATTCACGCCCTGGTGCGCGATGCCGAGCGCCAGAAGATGTCGAAGACCAAGGGCAACGTCATTGATCCTCTCGAAATCATTCAGCGTTTCGGGACCGATGCGACCCGCTTCACCCTGGCAGCGATGGCTGCGCCAGGAACCGATATCGCATTCAATGAGAGCCGCACCGAAGGGTACCGCAACTTTGCCAACAAGATATGGAATGCGGCACGGTTTATGTTCATGAACGTGGACCGCATCGGCTCGTGTGGCGCGGGCGCCTTCGCCCGCGCAGCCGGCATTGCCGGGTATGCGCCCAACACTCTCGAAGACCGGTGGATTCTCTCCAGTTTCAATCGCGCGGTGGAAGACGTGAACAGGGCGCTTACCACCTACCGCTTCCACGAAGCTGCAAACCGTATCTACGATTTTTTCTGGGGCGAGTTGTGCGATTGGTACCTGGAGCTAATCAAGCCCAGGCTGTCCCAAGAGAACGACAAGGCGAAGATGGCCTGTGTCAATCTGATGAGTTTGTTTGAAGCATCGTTGCGTCTCTTGCATCCTGTCATGCCGTTCATCACCGAGGAAATCTGGCACGCGATTTACGATGGCAATCCGCCGCTCAACTCGATTGCGCTGGCGCCATATCCACAAGCGGACGAAGAGCAGCTTGATCCAGTTGCTGAATCACAAATGGCGATTCTGCAGGATTTGATTGTCAACGTGCGTAATCTCCGCGCCGAACTCAAGGTTGAACAAAAGCCGAAGGTCCCGATCCAGATTTTCACGCACGATCCGGAGATTCGTACGCTCCTGGAGCAAAACATCAACGCGATAGAACGCCTGGCAACGGCGGATAAGATTACGTTTGTCGACAAATCGCTCTCCAACTTGCCAGCCTCCAGGCATACTGCGCATTTCGATGTCCACGTGATCTACGAAAAGAAAATCGACATCGCCGCCGAACGCGAGCGCCTGAAAAAGGACCTACAGGGGTATGAGAAAGAGATTGCGAACCTCGATCGCCAGCTGAGTAACGAGCAGTTTCTGTCGAAAGCGCCGTCGCATGTGATCGAAAACATGCGCAAGCGGCGGCAGGAACTGGAAATCTTGCGTGAAAAAACAAAGCGCAAATTGGAAGAGTTGGGATAAAGCAGTTTTCGGTAACTGGCTAAAAACTGACGACTGACAACTGATAGCTGAAAGCTGATATGGACTGGACCACCCGCCGCATCACGGCAATTGTCGAGAACGCGTTGCTTGAAGATCGCGCCACCAGTGATGCCAGCACTTATGCCTCAATCGACCCTAACCAGCGGGCTACAGCGACGATCGTGGCAAAGCAAGATTGTGTCTTGGCCGGCATCGGTAGTATTGCCCGCATTCTCGACGTATACGCGGTGCTTGATGGCGCGGTTACTTCGCATTACGAAGTCACAACGCATCCGGAGATTTTCGATGGGGTCAGGTTGCACAAGGGCCAGTCGATGGCGGTGATCCGGCATAACGCCCGCGTGATTCTTTCCTGCGAACGGGTGATCCTGAATTTTCTGCAGCGCCTCAGCGGAATCGCTACCTTGACCCGGCAATTCGTGGATGCGGTTGCAGGCACCAAGGCGAGAATTCTCGATACCCGAAAAACCGTGCCGGGGCTGCGCGTGCTCGACAAGTACGCCGTCCGCTGCGGAGGCGGACAGAACCACCGTCTCGATCTTTCCGATGGCGTCCTGCTCAAGCACAACCACCTTGCTCTTGCCGGAGGCATTGTCCCGGCACTGGAGCGGGCTCATCGCAACCGCCGTGGATCGCAGCCTATCGAGATCGAGGTGCGCTCCATGGATGAATTTGAACAGGCGCTTCAGCACGGCGCCGAGGCGGTTCTTCTCGACAACATGTCTGCGGAGGATGTTAAACGCGGGGTCGATCGCTGCTCACACTTCGAGCGCCGCGTTCCGCTGGAATGTTCTGGAGGAATTACTTTGGAGAACGTGCGCTCTTACGCTGAAACTGGGGTGAGTTTTATTTCGGTCGGAGCTCTAACCAGCTCGGCTCCGGTGGTGGATATGAGCTTGCGTGTTGTTCCGGCATAGAGGGACTTATTTGTCCGCGATCCTTGTCGTGCCGCATAATTGGCCATCGCAAAAGCGTCGCCAAATCGGGGGATAGGAGTTTCCATTGAGGGCCGGCTGGCAACCGGCTACCGTTTACGCACAATGCCCGACCTTCTGATGCCGGATGTACTTGCTCCCTTGCTTAAGGGCACAATTTTCACTGAACACATACATCACTACCACAAAATCGGCTCCACCAACACAACTGCAATGGAGGCGGCTGCTGCGGGCGCGGTCGAAGGGACTGTTTTTATCGCGGAACAGCAGAGCGCCGGTCGTGGCCGCGGCGCCAATACCTGGCATTCGGAACAATCGACCGGGATCTACTGCTCGGTAATACTGCGCCCCGCGCTTCCACCATCCGCAGTCCTGGTTCTCACTCTTGCCACCGGCTTGGCTGTCCATGCCGCCGTTCAGCAGATTGACCTTCACCTTACACCCGACCTGAAATGGCCGAACGACGGGCTACTACATGGCAAGAAATTCTGCGGCATTCTTACCGAAATGAACGCCGAAGCTACACGTGTCCGCTACATCGTGGTGGGAATTGGAATCAACGTTAATCACACGACTTTTCCCGAGGAACTGCGGCCGATTGCCACGTCCTTGCGGCTGATGACCGGCGCCGAGTGGTCGCGGGTGGAGCTCTGCGCTGCTTTGTTAAAATCTCTCGACCGCGAATATCAGAGCCTGCTGAAGCAGCCTGACGCGCACGGCTCGATTTTGAGGCGCTTCCAGGAGCGATCATCTTCGGTACGTGGAAAGGACGTGTACATCGAGGAGCATCCCGAGTTGGACGGGCTCACGGCAGGCCTCGATGAGCGCGGTTTCCTGCAGATCCGCACGGCGCGAGGTCTGGAAACGGTGCTGAGTGGGACGGTGCGGTTTAGATAAGCGCGGCGAGTCCCCCGCGCTCACATTATCTTTTATGCTGCTGGTTCTCGACGTCGGAAACACTCATACCGTCCTGGGCGTCTTCGGGAAAGATCCCAACGCCGAGGACGGCGCGTCGGGTTACGAACTGCTGATCGCGAACTGGCGCGTGGCAACCATCCCCACACAGACGGTAGATGAATATGGTGTGCTGTTTCGCAATCTTTTCGCGATGCAGAACATCGAAGTGAAGCGGATCAGCGGGATCATCATCTCCTCGGTTGTGCCGCCACTCGATTCCACGTTGCGGGAAGTTTGCGAGACCTATTTCCATACCAAGCCACTCTTCGTTGAGCCGGGTGTGAAGACCGGAATGCCGGTGCTCTATGAAAATCCGGCAGAAGTCGGGGCGGACCGCATCGTAAACGGTGTCGCGGCCTTCGAAAAATACGGCGGGCCTTGCGTAGCCGTGGACTTCGGCACAGCCACTACCTTCGACTGCATTTCCAGCAAAGGCGAGTACATGGGCGGAGTGATCTGCCCTGGCATCGGGATTTCTGCCGATGCCCTGTTTGCAAATACTGCCCGCCTGCCACGTGTGGATATTCGGAAACCTGCCCGAGTAGTAGGCACAACCACTGTCGGCAGTTTGCAATCAGGTTTGTACTACGGCTATCTCGGACTGGTAGACGGAATTCTCGAACGGCTACTGGATGAAATGGGTGAGGAAACCAAGGTTATCGCGACCGGCGGGTTGGCGTCGCTGATCGGTACCGGCTCTCGCTTTATCAAACACGTTGATGATTTACTTACGCTTGAAGGGTTGCGGATTATCTGGGAGCGCAACCTGCCTGCCAAGCCCGCCAAGCCGCAGCGCGCCGCCGCTGCGGGGGATCGCGCTCCAGCCAAGCCTTGGCCCAGCAACAAATCTCGGCCACGATGAGTTTCAGTGGAAAACTATTTCAACTATTTCACTGAAATTGAAGAACACTTTCAGCAGCGCCGCGGCGGCATCCTGCTGCTTTCTACCCTCGACTGGGCATTGATTGAAACGTGGAAGGATGCCGGAATTCCCCTCGATGCTGTGCTGCGCGGCATCGACGACGCATTCGAGAAGCACGATCAACGTCCATCAAAAACCCGAAAAGTGAACAGCCTTGCCTACTGCTCGCAAGCAATCATGTCGGCTGCAGAGGAGATGAAAGAGGCAGCCATTGGGGCAGCACAGCCCGAGACGCCGCGAGAGAAAGGATTCCAGACTTCCGAGATAGCAGCCTTCCTGCGAGGTAATGCGAAGCAGCTGGAATCGGCAAAATTGCCCGAGAGCGCCGGGATTTCAGTGCGCGCGGTCGCTCAGGAAGCTGCAAGCTCGTTGCGGGAACTGGCCGCGGAGTTGGAGGCCAAAGGCGTTCCATCACGTCTCGAGAATCTGGAGCGCCGTCTCACCGTGCTCGAGGAAAAACTGTTTGCCGCTCTGCTTGCCGCAATTCCGGATGACGAGATCGTGACTGTGCGCGCCGAAGCCGATCGTGAACTCGCCCCTCACCGGCGAAAGATGCCTGCGGCACAGATCGAACAATTGCAGAAACAATACACTCACAAACGGTTGCTCGAGCAATACAATCTACCCCGCCTCAGTTTGTTCTACATGTAATTATCAAGCGCAGGTGAGAAGAATGAGTGACTATGCGCCCTTATTCCAGCGCCGCTTGGCGTCTTTGGACCACTTGGACATGCGCCGCTTCATCTCGTTGGAGCGTTGTTGCGGGGTCATGCTCTCCCAATACAACGCCTGCGGAGATGGTTTCGACAACCGCAGCGCTTTGCGGTTAGTCTGGTGAGTAGCCGCAGTCTTGGAACTGCGCGAGTTGGGTTGTCCCGAGTTGGTGCTGGCAACCTTGGGAGAGCGATGGTGAGTGTTGTGTCCGCTTAACAGACGCACCACGCCATCCAAGCGTTGCAATTCCTGGCGGGCGCGCTCCCGCTCGACTTTGGCGCTGGCCAGCAGAGATTGCAGGTTTGCCATGTGTTGCCCTCAGAAGCAGGGAATTATAGCACCGACAGGCGGTTGCGACCTGGGGTTACTTGCGACTGCGCTGCCCCGATCCCGGCCTGGAGGTACATTTTGCACTCTCGTTTTCAGGCTTTCACCCTGTTGATGCTCGCCGCGAGTTCGCCCGTTCTCGGAGCCGAGCAATATCGCCAACCGAAAATCCGCGCCATCACGGCCTTCGTGCGAATTGACGGCTCGCAGAGTCTGCAGCCGGTTCAAGACGCTCTCCCCTTCCTTCGCCGAGCGAAGGACACGTTTGAAAAAGCGGGCTATCAAGTGCAGACCATCCGGATCACAACTCAGCCGTTCGTCCAGTACTCAGGCGGCCGTTCCACAAAGGAAAATCTCGCTTTCTTCAAATCTCTTGATCAGCTTGCAGAGAAGGAAAGTTTTCTCTTTAACATTGGCCCCCTGACTCTCAACACTTCGTCAGACCTCGGCAACGTGGAACTGCTCACTCAAGTGTTGCCGCCTACCTGGGCCAACGCGACTGTGGTTGTGGCAGACGAGAACGGAGTGCGCTGGAATGCCATCCAAGCCGCCGCCCAAATCATCAAGTATCTCGAAGACCACAGTCGCAACGGCACATCCAATTTCAACTTCGCGGCGGTTGCCATGGTTCCGCCGGATACTCCGTTCTTTCCCGGTTCTAATCACGATGGCCCGGGCCGCCAGTTTTCGGTTGGGTGGGAAGCGGGAAACTTCGTTACCGACGTTTTGAAGGAAGCAAAACGGGATTGGCCCCGAGCCAAAACATCGCTGTCCGAGGCCTTCGAACAACAAGGTCGCTTCGTGGACGTAATCGCCACTCAGTTAGAAAAGGACTCGGGTTGGAAATACATGGGACTTGATCCCACCCCGGCGCCGAACTCAGACTCGTCAATCGGTGCAGCCATTGAAGAGCTGACCGGAGCGAAGTTCGGTTCCAGTGGAACTCTCAGCGCGGCAGCTCTCATCACCGAAGCCGAGCGCTCGATCACCGCGAAGCGCGTTGGCTATTCCGGCCTTATGCTGCCCGTGCTCGAAGATCCGGTCCTGGCTCAGAGATGGGCAGAAGGAACCTACGATCTGGACTCGCTCTTAGCCTACTCGGCCGTATGCGGAACCGGACTCGACGCCATTCCCCTACCAGGCGAGGTCTCGCAGGAACAACTGGAGCGCATCATCGGCGATATGGCGAGTCTCGCTTTTAAATGGAAGAAGCCGCTAACGGCAAGGCTGATTCCCGCTCCGGGGAAAAGAGCGGGCGATCGCACAGATTTTAGTTTCGGAGTGGCGCAGTTCCCGAACACGACTCTAAGGACACTACCTTGACTTGATGCTAAACAACGGCTACCCCAACAAGAGTATTTGTGATGAGCCCTAGAAGAACTATGTATTGGACTGCCAATTCAGCTTCCAAGTATTGTGTTTTGTTGTGCGGACGACTTCGCGGACATTTCTGTGCCGGAGCCCGCAGTGATCTCACCAACCGCCGACGAGTCGGTTGCGACCATCCCGGAAGGTAATCTGCTTTCAAGCCTCTACCAAGCTGAAGTGGCGACGATCCGCTCTAAATTTGAGCAGTCGCATGATGGACTGGCTGCCATCCGGCAGCGGTCGGACGTGATCGATGCGCTTGTCAAGCAGCTGTGGGAGTCTCAAGCGGCGTCTGCCAAGGCTGGAATCTGTGTCGCTGCGCTCGGTGGCTACGGACGCCAGACCCTATTTCCTTGCTCCGATATCGATCTGATCTTCTTATCGGAAGGAGAAATCAACGATTCCGAGAGCAAGCAACTCATCCGAACGTTGTCCCAGTCGTTATGGGATCTTCACTTGCGAGTAAGTCCCACCACCCGCACTCTCTCGGAATGTGGCCGACTGCATCGCGACAATCTGGAGTTCAACATCTCGCTGCTTGACTGCCGGTATATCTGCGGTAATGGCGACATTTTTGAACAGCTACACAAGAATGTGATTCCGAGGATGGTCGCTTGTGAAGCCCTGGAACTGCAGCAGCGTCTGACCGAACTGACCTGGGCCCGCCACAATAAATATGGCAACACAATCTTCCATCTTGAGCCCAACATCAAAGAATGTCCCGGCGGAATGCGGGATTACCAGGTTGCCTGCTGGCTGGCCTTGATAACCGCACTTGAAAGGACAGCCCGCTGGCCAGAGTCAGAAACTCTTTTGCCCGGCACGCTTCAAAGGGAATGCGGTGCGGCTCTCGGATTCCTTTCCTCGGTCCGGTGCTTTCTCCATTATCAGCAAGGCCGCGACCTGAACGGCCTCACGTATGAGCTGCAGTCCCAAGCCGCGGCTGCGGGTATCGGCATACCTGTTGGACCCATTTCGCCAGCGGAGTGGATGCGTGGTTACTTCCGCCACGCGCGCTCCATCTACCGCCTGACCGTTCTCTTCGACGAGATTCCTCCGGCGCGCTCCGGTCTCTACCGTTTGTTCGAACATCGCAAGTCGCGCCTGTCCAATGCCGATTTTTCTGTAGTCGAGGGTCGCGTCTTTCTTCGACAACTCTCATCTGTGAACGATCCTTCAGTAGTTTTCGCCTTGTTTGAGTTCACAGCACGGCATGGACTGAAGCTCGGCGCTGAAACGGAGCGTTGCGTAGAAGCAGCGCTGCCGGAAATCGAAAAATGGGCGAAAACGCAATCTGATCTCTGGGTGCAGTTGAAAAGAATTCTGATCCTGCCTAATGCAGGGGCCGCTCTCCGGGCCATACATCGCCTTGGCCTGCTCGTCCTTCTGTTCCCGGAATTGCAGGCCATCGATTCTCTCGTCATCCGTGATTACTACCATCGGTATACGGTCGATGAACACTCCATCATTGCCATCGAGAACGTTCACGCCCTCCGCAAACCCGAAACCGATCTGGAGCGTCGCTTCCGCGACATCCTCGAAGGTATCGAACAGCCGGAACTCTTATTTCTAGCTCTGTTGTTCCATGACGTCGGCAAGGGCACGTCTTCGGACAATCACGTCCAAGAAAGCCTTAAGGCTGTGCGTAGCATCTTTCAGCGACTTACGCTGACTCCTGCTGAGCGAGAGATCGTCGAGTTTCTCGTTGAGAATCACTTACGCATGTCGGCGACCATCATGCGGCGAGATATCTTTGATCTCCAAATCGTCGCTGAGTTCAGCGACTCGGTCGCCACCGCTGAACGCCTTAAGATGCTTACCCTGCTCACCTACGCCGACATCAAGTCAGTCAATCCCGATGCCCTGACTCCGTGGAAGGCTGAGATGCTGTGGCAGCTCTATGCCGCGGCGTCTAACCATCTGAGCCGCACGGTCGATGATCAGCGTCTGCACGACACGTCTCGTACTAACGCAGGCGTTCCGCACGGGCAGGAGCAGATCACGAAACTGCTTTCCGAGATTCCTTCCAGTATTGACTCTAAACACCTGGTCTCGTTCCTGGAGGGTTTTCCCAAACGCTACCTGCTCACCCATTCCGCTGCTGAAATTTCAGCTCATTACCGGCTCTACGAACGCATGGCAGAGGACGAGCCGCAAATTGAAATCAGCAGGCACGACGGCCACTACCAAATGACCCTGCTCACTCTCGATCACCCCTTCCTGTTCGCGAGTGTGGTCGGTACGCTTTCCTCGTGGGGGATGAATATCCTCAAAGCAGATGCGTGGTCGAACCGCAGCGGCATCGTCCTGGACATCTTTCGCTTTTCGGACCGATTCCGCACGCTCGATTTGAACCCGGGCGAGAGGGAGCGTCTTAAAAGGGACCTCGCTGATGCAGTTTCCGGCAGAGTGGATGTTGCAGAGTTAATGGAGGCGAAGTTCAAACCGGTCATCCAGGCACCTAAAGTTAAAATCGATCCCCGTGTTTACATGGACAACGCCTGTTCCGCCCACAGTACGCTCCTGGAACTTACGGCTACGGACCGGCCCGGCCTTCTCTATGACGTAACTTCAACCTTGTCAGAACTGGGCTGCAATATTGAGATTGCGCTAATCGACACGCAGGGTCACACCGCCGTGGATGTTTTCTATGTAACCTCAGCCGGCGCAAAGCTCGATGCCAAACATCAGGAGAGTTTGCGCACTGCCCTCCTGCAACAACTCTGAACGTTCTCATTCGAACAGTCAGGCTTGACGCTCCTCGCCTTGAGGCCGATGATTGTTGCCTACCCAAACGTCGCCCATAAAGGATTCCAGGTTCTATGCTCTGCTCAGGACGCGCGTTTCGCTCGATACTCATTTTTTGTAGTCTCACCATCTTTGCGAATGCCCAGGGTGATGATCCCTCGTTGGATAACACGATGCGCCCCGTGATCCGCGGACGCACCGCCGCAGTTTCCTCCATGAAGGCCGAGGCCACGGAAGCCGCACGCCGCATTCTGCAAGCGGGCGGAAATGCGTTCGATGCCGCCGTAGCCGGCCAGGCCGCGCTCGCACTTACTGATTTCCCCATGAATGGAGTTGGTAGCGACGCAGAAATCCTCATCTACAACGCCTCAGAGAAGAAGGTCTATTCCATAAATGCCGAGCCACGCGCGCCCAAGCTGGCAACGATTGATTGGTACAAGAAAAACAACGGCGGCAAGCTGCCTGATAGTGACGGCCTGCTCGCAGGCGGCATTCCCGGGGTGGTCGACGCCTGGTACATCATCCTGGATCGCTGGGGCACGATGAGCTTCGAGCAGGTGCTGCAGCCCGCCATCGATCTCGCAGAAAAGGGATTTCCCCTGAGTGAGCGGCTCAGCGGCCTGATCGCCGAGAGCCAGGAGAAGATCAGCAAATATCCATCAACGGTCAGGATTTACTTGCCTGATGGGAAGCCGCCCAAAGCTGGCGCAATTTTCCGAAACCCCGATCTTGCCCGCACCTTGAAGAAACTCATCGAAGCCGAAAACGCGAGCAAGGCTCAAGGGCGGCACGAAGCGCTCAAGGCCGCGCGGGATCGTTTCTATAAAGGGGACATCGCCCGGGAGCTGGCCCGCTTTTCGGAAGCAGACGGCGGCTTGTTTCGCTACGAAGATTTCGCTGCGTACACGGCCAAAGTCGAGGAGCCGGTCTCCATTGAGTACCGCGGCTACCAGGTTTATAAGAACCCCTCAGCGACTCAGGGTCCCGCTGAACTCTTTGCCCTCAACATCCTCGAGGGTTACGACCTGAAATCCTTCGGTCATAACAGCCCCGATTTCATCCACACCAGCGTCGAAGCGCTCAAGCTCGCGATGGCGGATCGTGAGAAATTTCTCGGCGACGCAGACTTCATCAAAATTCCCTACGACCGCCTGCTCTCAAAAGAGTACGCGCGTGAGCGGCGCAAGCTGATCGATCCACAGAAAGCATCGCTGGAGCTTCGGCCTGGGGAAGCGTCCACGCGCGCTGCCCAACCGCAGGTGAATCTCAATGGCAACGCCAGCCACGACGGTGACACAAGCTACATGGCCGTGGTGGATCAAGCCCGGAACATGGTGAGCTTCGAGCCCAGCCTGCACGAGATCATGGGAACCGGGGTAGTGATGGGCGACACGGGAATCATCTTCAACTGCCGCGGCGATTACTACTCGTTGACACCCGGCGAAGCCAACTCTCTCGAGCCTGGCAAGCGCCCCCGCAGCACGCTGCAGAGCACCCTCGTCATGAAAAATGGCCGGCCCTACGCAATCCTCGGCAGTCCCGGTGGCGACGACCAGATCGCACGCACCATGCAGACGCTCATTAACCTCGTTGACTTCGGAATGAACATCCAGCAAGCTATCGAGGCGCCGCGCTGGTCATCGAGCAGCTTCCCAGCTTCTTATTTCCCCCACACCATGTATCCCGGCGTGATGTCGGTGGAAGCACGAATTCCGGAGGCCACCCGTCAAGCTCTCATCGCTCGCGGCCACAAGCTGCGCGTTCAAGGCCCATGGATTCTCGGTTCAAATGGCGGTATCGTTCTCGACTCTAAGACCGGCGTGCTCAGTGCCGGGGCCGACCCCCGGGTGGAGGCGTACGCCTGGGCGTGGTAGAGCTTCTCTCGGCGATTATCTCTGTGAAACTCCTCTAGCCGAGAAATGCAACCGCCAAGCCGAGCGCAGACTTTTAGTGCTTCGTGCGCTTCCTGTACAAAAGTATCGTCGAAAACGCATCCAGCAGCGCAGGGATCGTGGCGGCATTTTTGGACAGGTTCATCAGAATCTCACTTGTGGTGAAGTCACGGCCGTCATCCTGCTCTCATTATCGCCTACGACCGGAGTGATACAGACCAGCGGATTGGGTCCGATGGAAAGTTTCGTCTGCAGCTGCTTTTCCAATTCTACGAATACTTCTTCAAACATGTTTCGGATTCCGACCGTAGCCTCGACCCGACCTGAGTGCGACCGGCATCTTCTTCTTTTCGTCTTCACTCCATAACGGTGGTATGAAATCGTTCCGGAACCGGGAATGGTGTCGCAACCAGGTAGTCCAGATAGCGAACCTTCGTAGCAGTGCCAGCTTCTTCTTCGCTGCCCATGCCAACGTAAGCACGCGCCCGCAGGGAGTAGATGAAGCCCGCCTCATCGCAGACGTACCAAGATTCAGGATGATTTCTGGGCCACTCGACGCGCTCATGGCAATTCCTGCTGCGTGCCAGCGTTGGATTGCGGTAGGCGTGACCTAGGATCAACATAGTGTGCGGTGCAAACGTCTGGATTGAGATGTATGAAATCTTGGTCCGTGGTCAGCAGTACCGCTGACGCAGCACGCGACGTTGCGGCAATCCACTTGTCATTGTCCGAAAGAACGCGCGCTCCCTTGGGATGGGAGCGATTTTTCTTATCAACTTCTACATACGCCTCAATGATGGAGCGATCGTTGAGATCGAGGGTCACCAGGTCACCCAGCATCTCTGAGAGCGCCTGGCGCTTTTTTTCTCCCCAGCCGTTGCGTTCAGCCATTACCCATATCTCACCATGACTGACGACGCTGATGAGAGGCTTATTGATGACATCCGACAGCGTGAAAGTATGGTTGATGTATCGGCCAAGCTCCCGCCCCCGGATTAGGGCAAGGAGGACAGTCGTATCAAAAAGATAGAGCGTGCCTTTATTCACTCAACTCCTTCAGCATCGCCAGCAACTGCTCGTCGGTTTCTTCCCCTGGCCACTTGCCAAAGAAACCAGGTACCCCGCGCCTAGCCTGTTCCCCTGGCTTGTAGCGCACCGGAGCAGGCCGCTTCTCGACCGGGCCGGGAACCTTTTCGAAAAGCTTGGATTCACCTTGACCACTAGCCACACCGTGGGCATCAATTCGGAGCAGAGAGCCTGAGGGACGATACACTGCTTTGCCCACTACCAAGACTCTGAATCCCAACAAGGACTTGAGAGTATCCATCGCAGTCGCATCTTCCAAAACTCCTCGGACCGGCCTCCGCTCTTCCAGAAGCAACTCGAAAGACCGTGTGCTGTGGCGAATCATGTCGAGGTGACCGCTCACGCGTACCGGCCGCGGAGCTGGAGTACGCTCGCTAAGCTCGAGCGCCTTCAGCGCCACCTGCTCATCCACACGCGTGAATCCATATTCTGGCTTGCTGTTTTGGGGCATTTCCATTGCGATGAGGCTATGACGAAAGAGTCGGTGAATATGGCTGAGATGTTTCAGCAGGGGCAAGTCGTAAAGCGGACTCTCGGGGTCGCCGGTACGAACGTCGCGCATCACTCGCGCCAGAATGTTGACGGCTGTATCTTGAGGCGCTGGTTTCGTTTCCCAGAGTGTCTGCTGCTTGTAAAGTTCTTCTGCTGCCTCGCCCAAGGGAGGGGCTTCGAGATGTAGAGCGGTATCCCCTTGGCCTCTCTCCGAGATGCCAACCAGCCGGACATCAGAAGCCTGACGCAGCCAGAGCGGTGCTGCGCCGAGATGGCTGCTTGTTCCCTCAATGGCCATCCGCACAGAGCCGAGCATCATCGGAGCTAACTGGCGGCAGACGGCACCGCAAAAATCTAGCGGCAGACGCTTGCCGTACCGGGCTTCGGTGTGAAGCACGATTTCCTGTTCTTGGTAACGCAAGGCATACCTCCGCGGGAACGAGCAAACCCATTTTACTTAACTGTGACAGCCGTAGCTCTTGCGTCGCGCTGACGGCGGAGGTTCGGCTGGCTTGTCACATCCTTGGGGCGAGCCGCTCGGCACGGACGCGCTTCAGCAGCGGGGAAGCTGGTTCTTCATTGAGATCTTGAGCCATCAGCTTGCCTTCGAAAGCGCGCTTCAGGATGGATTGCAACGGGTCTCACGTCACCAAGATACAGACCGCGAGACCAACCTGAAGTCCCTCTTGATTTATCCTTACCTGCTTCGAGGAGAACCCTGTGACCCATGACTGGCGTTTCAAGTGGAGTCTGCTGATCGCACTGCTTGCATCGACACTCGCGTCCGCCCAGCAGTTCGATCCGAAATTGTTTCAGGAACTCCGCTGGCGCAACATCGGCCCCTTTCGCGCCGGACGCACCGTCGCCATCGCCGGAATCCCAGATCAACCAAATGTCTTCTACATGGCTCCCAACAACGGTGGAGTGTGGAAAACCACCGATTTCGGCCGTACCTGGAATCCCATCTTCGACGATCAGCCCACTGGCTCCGTCGGAGCGCTGGCGATGGCGCCATCCAATTCAGACATCATCTACGTCGGCAGCGGCGAAGGCCTGCGCCGCCCCGACCTCTCCACCGGCAACGGAATCTACAAATCAACCGACGCCGGCCGTACCTGGCGGCATCTCGGCCTGCGTGACGGCCAGCAGATTAGCTCGATCCTCATAGATCCCGAAAACCCGAATCGCGTTTTCGTCGCCGTGCTGGGACATCCTTATGGACCGAACCCCGAGCGCGGCGTCTTCCGCTCCCTCGACGGCGGCGCGAATTGGGAGAAAATTCTCTACAAAGACGAAAACACCGGCGCCATCGATCTCGCCTTCGATCCGCAAAATCCCAACATCATCTATGCCGATATGTGGGCTTCGCGCCGCCCGCCCTGGACCACAGGCGGCAGTTACGACGGACCGGGTAGCGGGTTATACAGATCCAGCGACGGTGGCACGAACTGGACACAACTGACGAAAGGCCTGCCGACTTGGGCCGAAGGCCTCGGCCGCATCGGCTTAGGCATCGACCCAACCGAAAGCAATCGCATCTACGCCCTCGTCGACTCGCCCAAGCTCGGCGGCCTCTACCGCTCTGACGATGCGGGCGAAAGCTGGCAACGCGTCAACAACGACAAACGCATCTGGGGGCGCGGCGACGATTTCGCCTGCGTGCGCGTGGACCCCAAAGACAAAGACACGATTTACGTCGCCAACATCTCGACCTACCGCTCCACCGACGCGGGCCGTACGTTCACCGCCATCAAGGGAGCGCCCGGCGGCGACGACTATCACACTATCTGGATTAATCCCAAAAACCCCGACATCATCGCCCTTGCCGTCGATCAAGGAGCCACCATCAGCGTCAACGGTGGCCAGACCTGGAGTTCCTGGTACAACCAGCCCACGGCGCAGTTCTATCACGTAATCACTGACAACCAGTTTCCTTACTGGGTGTACGGCGGTCAGCAGGAAAGCGGCAGTGTAGGAACCTCGAGCCGCAGCGATATCGGTGAGATCACCTTCCGTGACTGGTACCCCGTCGGAGTTGAAGAGTACGGCTACGTCGCGCCCGATCCGCTTGATCCCAACCTGATTTACGGCGGCAAGGTCACCAGATTCAACCGCACCACCGGCCAGACGCAGGATGTCTCGCCCGTCGTTCTCCGCACCGGCCAGTACCGGTTCAACCGCACCGCACCGCTGATCTTTTCTCCCGCCAATCCTCACATTCTGTGTCTCGGATCAAATGTCCTGTTCAAAACCAGCGACGGTGGGAGTAATTGGGAGATCATCAGCCCTGATCTGACCCGCGAAGATCCCGGGGTGCCGCCGAGCCTGGGTGTGTTTGTGCAATCCGATCCGCAGAAGGGCAAGCATCGCGGCGTCATCTACTCCATCGCTCCGTCTCCGAAAGATGTGAACCTGATCTGGGCCGGAACCGACGACGGCTTGATCCATGTGACCCACGACGGCGGCAAGACCTGGCAAAACGTCACTCCTCCGGAACTGACTCCCTGGAGCAAGCTGGCCCAGATGGACGCCTCGCACTTCGATACTGCTAGCGCCTATGCCGCCGTGAATCGTTTTCGTCTGGATGACCTGCATCCCTATATCTACCGCACACACGATGGCGGAAAGAGCTGGCAGAAGATCGTGAACGGAATTGCTGAAGACGAGCCGGTGAATACGGTACGCGAGGATCCGGAGCGGAAGGGCCTTCTTTTCGCAGGCACCGAGCGGACCGTCTACGTTTCTTTCGACGACGGCGACCACTGGCAATCGCTACGGCTGAACTTGCCGGCAACTTCCATTCGCGATCTGGTGATCCATCAGGATGATGTAGTTATCGGTACGCACGGGCGCTCATTCTGGATTCTCGACAACATCACGCCCTTACGTCAGCTTGAACCCGAGTCGGCTGGAAGCGACGGACATCTTTTTGCTCCGCAACTGACGTATCGTCTCCGCCGCAACAACAACACTGATACTCCGCTCCCGCCCGAAGAGCCTGCAGGAAAAAATCCGCCAGATGGTGCAATGCTTGATTATTTCCTGAACTCCGACGCGATCGGCCCGGTAACTTTGGAAATCTTAGATGACCAGGACAAGCTCATCAGGCGCTTTTCCAGCGCGGATAAGCCTGAGCCTGTAGACGAGAACAGAATCAACATACCTACCTATTGGATTCGGCCGCCGCAGATTCTCTCGACTAGAGGAGGCATGCATCGCTTCATCTGGGACTTGCATTATCCCACCCCGGACTCGGTGCAACACGAGTATCCAATCTCTGCGATCTATCACGACACGCCTCGCTATCCCCTCGGCCCTTCCGCTTTGCCCGGCCGGTACACGATCAAAATGACGGCCAACGGGAAAAGCTACACTCAGCCGCTCACCGTCAAAATGGACCCGCGCGTAAAAACTTCAGCCGAAGATCTGCGCGCGCAATTCGAACTGGAATCAAGAATTGCGGACGCGATGCATCGCAGTTATGCCGCCCTGCAGCAGGTGCGTGGACTGCGCCAGCAGCTTGGGAAGCTGAAGGGGCACGCCGGAGGTCTGGAATCAGACGTGAATTCACTGGAGCAGAAAATCGCAGAACTGGAGGGCACAGAAGAAGGATCAACCTTCCTGAGCACGCCTCAGGGACGGAGCCTCACGCGATTGAACATCGCCCTGAATACCTTGCTTAGCTCAGTTGATGCTGCCGATGCCGCTCCCACCCCTTCCCAGGCAAACATGCTCACCCAGATCAACTCCGCGCTGGAAGCACAGTTCTCTGTGTGGAAGGAGCTTAAAGCGAAGCAGGTCCCCGCGCTGAATCAACGGCTCAAGAACAACCGGCTGCAGCCACTGAATCCGGAAACTGCCGCCGCTATCGAGCACACCTGGCGCGATCCGGAGAAGGCAGTCGGAGAGGAATAGCCGAGGCCACTCGCGATCTGCTTGCAGCAAGACAACTGTGTAGCGGGAGACCTGTTTGACCCTCTCGTATCGCTCCAATACACTGAAAACATTCGGCTGAATGCCGGTCGCAATCCCATGTCAGAAGCTATTCAAGTCAAACTCCCGGACGGGAGCACGAAGGAGGTACCTAAGGGCACGAGCCCTCTCGAGGTCGCGAAATCGATCAGTCCGCGGCTGGCGGAGGCCGCACTGGTGGCAAAAACGAATGGCGATCTCATCGACCTGACTCGTCCGCTGGAGAAAGACGCCGATCTCCGAATCCTGACCGAGAAGGACCCCGAGGCGCTCGAGGTATATCGGCATTCCTCGGCGCACCTGCTGGCCGCTGCCGTGCTGGAGCTCTTTCCCGAAACCAAGCTGGGGCACGGTCCTGCTACCGAGAGCGGATTTTTCTACGACTTCTACCGTCCTACTCCATTCACCCCCGAAGATCTGCAGAAAATCGAAGCCAAGATGCAGGAGCTGGTGCAACAGGACATTCCTTATGCGCGTGAATTC
Organism: Acidobacteriota bacterium; assembly: GCA_003224905.1. Taxonomy (GTDB): domain Bacteria; phylum Acidobacteriota; class Terriglobia; order Terriglobales; family Acidobacteriaceae; genus QIAA01. Next base: position 3,329 of record QIAA01000007.1, on the reverse strand, counting down.
CTGCCCCGCGACCAGGGCCTGCAGCAATTTAAACAGGAAGGCGACTTCATGAAGTGCCACTTCATCGAGCAGTTCACGCGGCCCGATGAAAGGATTTCGATTTACCGCACCGGCAAATTCCTCGACTTCTGCCGCGGCCCGCACATTCCTTCAACCGGCAAGATCAAAGCTTTCAAGCTGCTGAACATCGCCGGTGCCTACTGGCTCGGCGACGAAAAGAATCCTCAACTCCAGCGCATCTACGGAACCTCGTTCTTCAGCAAGAAAGATCTCGACCAATATCTCCACCAGGTCGAAGAGGCCAAGAAGCGCGACCACCGCGTGCTCGGCCAGCAGCTCGATCTGTTTTCCATCCAGGAACTCGCCGGGCCGGGGCTGATCTTCTGGCATCCCAAGGGCGGCATCATCCGCAAAGAGATGGAAGACTGGATGCGCGAGCAGTACCTCAAGCGTGGCTACTCGCTGGTTTACACGCCGCACGTCGCGCGCCGTCAGCTCTTCCACACCTCAGGCCACGAGGGCTATTACGCCTCCAACATGTTCGACGCCATGGAGCTCGACGACGCCGAATACCGCCTCAAGCCCATGAACTGTCCGGGGCACATTCTGATCTACAAGGACTCGCTAAAGTCTTACCGCGATCTGCCGGTGCGCCTGGGCGAGTTGGGTACGGTTTACCGCTACGAGCGCTCCGGCGTGATGCACGGCCTGCTGCGCGTGCGCGGCTTTACCCAGGACGACGCCCACACCTTCTGCACGCCGCAGCAGATCGAAGACGAAATCGTCGCTTGCACGGAGTTTGCCCTCGATGTGCTGAAAGACTTCGGCTTCGACCAGTACCAGGTCGAGCTTTCCACCTGGGATCCGAAGGATCGCAAGAGTTTTCTCGGTAGCGAAGATCAATGGGATATCGGCAATCGTTCCCTGGAGAACGCGCTAAAGAAACTGAATATCGAATACAGGATCATCCCTGGCGAAGCTGCATTCTACGGCCCGAAAATCGATATCAAGCTGGTCGACGCCATCGGCCGCCTCTGGCAGCTCACGACTGTGCAGTTCGATTTCAACCTGCCGGAGCGCTTCGGCCTGGAATATGTCGCCGAAGACGGATCGCGCAAGCGCCCGCTCATGGTGCATCGCGCGTTGTATGGCTCGGTCGAGCGCTTCTTCGGCGTGCTGATCGAGCACTATGCGGGCGCGTTTCCGGTATGGCTCTCTCCAGTGCAGGTGGTACTGATTCCGATTGCCGAGCGCCATGCCGAGTACGCCAATAAAGTCGGTTCACAGCTGCGCGAAGCCGGCATCCGCGTGCAGGTGGATGCGCGCAACGAAAAGATGAACGCCAAAATCCGCGAGCACGCGCTGCAGAAAGTCCCCTTCATGCTGGTCGTCGGCGACAAAGAGGTCGAAGCCGGCAAAGTCAACGTCCGCACCCGCGGCAAAGAGAAGACCGAAGACATGTCCGCCCAGGAATTCGAGGACAGAGTGCGCAAGCTGATTGAAAGCCGGGCGGCCAGCCTGTGAGCGGGTTTCGCAGTCGGCAGTTGGCACTTAGCATTTAGCCCGCGAATCGCGGTATACCCCTCCCCCACCGGTCTTTGGGAATCATCAGCTTAGCGGGAAGACATGAGCAAAATCTTTGGATCGAAAGGACTTGCGGGTAAAATCTAGACAGAGCAGGACTTAGCTGCTGAAATTGGGCGATTCTGGCGGTGGCCCCGCTAATGGGACCCGCTAAATCTTTGAGTTCATTGGGTCGGGGCTGCACGGCAGCACGTAAAATCTTGGAAGTAAAGGTACTTACATGCAAAATATTGATGCACAAAGGGTTAGCTCTGGGTGCTGCCGCCGAGGGTTGAGGAGAGCGAACTGGCTTGGGGAACTTGAAATTTAAAAACCAATTTATTGGGCCCAGGATCAACTTACCTTCTTCTGTTATTGGGGCAAAAGGCGAAGTGAAGTCAATGGAATTCTGTTCGTTCCTAGAGTAGGCGAGAGCCGGAAGCCCTGATCTCCAGAATTTCTATAAAGCTAACCGCAAAGGACGCAAAGGAGAATAAAGTTCGCAAAGAAGCCCCAAGACACTCGGCGCGGTCTTTGTAGCACAGCCGTGCGATATGTAGCACGGGCCGTACGATAGGTAGCACGGGCGTGCTACCGTGCCGCGCGCGCGCTAAGTGAAGGAAAACAAAGGGCAATCTTCGGGTGTTTGTTTTTATCGCGGGTAGGCTTGGGCCAGCCGGACCGGCAAGAAAAACCAATCAGTTTAGGCGCAGTTTTCTTGGGTCTGTAACAGTGGCGCCCCAGGGGCGCCAGGCGGGGTAGTGGTACTGTTTCGCTATGGCTGAAGCCATAGCCTGATACGAATCCCGTTTTCCAGTTTGTTGCAATATGGCCGGGGCCGCGCGTTCAGTGCTTCGCAGCGTGGGCTGACATATACGCTCGCAGAATGGCATTGATGCGAGTTTGATACCCGCGTTGCTGACGGAACCAGCGAAGCAGGTCCGCATCCAGGCGCATGGTGACGATTTGCTTGCGCGCGGGCCAGATTACCCTGGCATTCTTCCAAAACTTTTCGTCGGTGGCATGCGCGTCAGGGTCAGCGGCAATCCCCTTGCGAATGTCGGTGTCGCTCATGCGCCGGAGCCGCTTCCAGTCGGTGCTTCTGGGAGCTTTAGCTTTCGATGTTCTGCCAGTAGTAGCGCCTTTCGTGCGCCTGCGAGCGCCACGCTGAGATGATGCGTCTTTCATCTTGGCCCCTGTCCGAATAGACAACGGTTATTTCCAAGCCATTTACCAAGCCGATCGCGTATACCCTTATTTCGCCGTAGTCGAAACGGTCATCGACCTGCTCAACCGTAGGTCCCTCAAAGATCTGTGCCGCGTCCTTGAAGGCAATGCCGCGCAATTGGATATTGCGGCGGTTTTTGTCCTCATCCCAAAGATACCGCATGAATTGTATTTACACAATGTAAGTATATGTAATGCGGGCGAGAAGGCGAGACCCATAATCAGATTAGGCAGACAGCGATTAAAAAGATGTGACGAATGAACATCGCTCTGGTGCATGGACGGGCAGTTGCGCCTGGTCGGCGCGAGCGTGGTTTCGTTATCCCATCCTTCGAAAACCGCGAAGGATTGATTGGATAAGAGCGAAGGCTCCGACGTTACCCTAAGGTGTCTTTCGGTTGAGGACCAAAGACGATTAGGAGAAGAAGGAGCTTTCGCACAGGATGATTATAGGCTGTGATTTTCATCCCAGCTGGCAGCAGGTGAGTTGGCTGGACACGGAAACGGGAGAAACCGGAGAGCAGAAGTTGGTGCATGCC
>QIAA01000188.1 GCA_003224905.1 Acidobacteriota bacterium | reverse complement strand
TCTCAATGGCGTTCAGCTCGTTAGCGCCGATACGTCGATTTAATATTTCCTCACGGCCTACCTTGGTATCAAACGACCACTTCCCTTTGCGCTTCACGATCGGAATGGGAAGCGGAAAATCATCGTTACCGACCAAGAGAATGGCGCGGTTCGGATCCTTCTTGTCTATTTGAGTCGAGCTCCTTTCCTTTGCCTTTGCCGCAAATTGCGCCGCGCGATTCTTGTCCTGCACCGGGTCTTCGGAACTGACAATATCCTCGCTGTCCGGGCCCAGAATTTCCTTCGCGGCAGCAACATCAAAATTCGATGCTACCTGAACAAGGGCATCGGCCGCCTGCTTTGGTGTATCGAATTGTTTTTGTGCCGGCTGTGACGCCGGAGCCGCGTCAGGTTTGGACGGTGGCGCTGCGTGCGAAGGGATGCCTAGCAAGCAAGAAATAACGATCGCACAAGCAATCACGAAAAATTTCGGCGAAGTCATAATATTAGCTTTCGATTTCATTTGTTTTTCCTCATCGAGTGTTTATCTCCGTCCTCCGCCCCCGCCACGACCGCCGCCGCCCCCACGTCCGCCACCTCCGCCGCGACTCATTCCACCGCCTCCCATGCTATGGCCGCCTCTGCTGCTGCTCGCTCGAGCGAAGTTTCCGCTGCCGCCGCTGCCAAATCCTCCGCCGCCGCGAGAAGCGGAACTAGGTCGTGAGGATGCGCTGCGGTTACCAACCTGATTCTTAGCGCTACCACCACTTGGTCGAGCGCCAGCGCCAGCGCCACCACCGGGTCGCGTTCCAGCTCCTGCCCCACCGCCAGGCCGGTTACCAGCTCCCGCGCCGCCACCTGGGCGGTTTCCAGCTCCGGCACCACCGCCGGGCCTATTACCGGTGCCAGCGCCGCCACCTGGCCGAGCTCCAGCTCCACCACCACCGGGACGGGTTCCCGCTCCGCCGCCGCCGGGTCGAGTTCCAGCTCCGGCACCGCCACCGGGCCGAGCGCCAGCTCCACCTGCAGCACCCTGTCCACGAGTTGTACCGCCGTACTTATTCGCGGTTTGCCTGTTCCCATAGGGTGCATTCCCGCGATGCTGCGGATTATGCTGCCACGCGCCTCCCTGCTTGTTGAAGTTTGCTTGGTTAAAGTTCTTGTTAACGTTTTTGTTATAGTTGTTCACGTACTTGTTGTTGACGTTGACGTCGACATTGCCATGGCCCCATCCGCAATTCCAGCCCCATCCGCCGCCGCCCCAGGCGCCCCAAGCGGCAGCACCCAGCGCAATTCCCGCGCCCCACGCCAAAGCTGTCCCTGGCACGTAGCCCGGATAGGTGTAGGGATAATAGGGATAGGCAGGAGGAGGTGGTCCGTAAACGACCGCCGGGTCGTATGAGGGAACGTAAACTACATCGGGGTTAGGTGGTTGGATTGTGATGACCTGTTTACCTCCATCCACTGCCTGGGTTTGCACTGTCTGTTGGGCGCTGGTCTTTAGAGCTCCCTTACCCTGAGCTTTCCCCCGCATACGCTGAACTGCGTCCATCACGTCAGATTGCTGCGCCAGGAATGCATTTCCCAAATCCGTCGTCCACTGGATATTGCCGGCCAGACGCTGTACGACGTCTGGAAACTCTACCATTGCCTGGATGCTTGGGTCCCACGGTTGCTTGGCCACTGCGTCCGCCAGTGCTTTGCCTTGCAAATTCTTGTTCCGATCCATCCACTGCTGGAGCTGGATAACTTCAAGCGGATAAGTGGAAGCAGCGAGCGTTTGAGCCAGGAGCGGGTCTGGATAAAGCGCAATCGGCGCAACCAGCGAATCCAATTGATCATTAGGGAGCTTGGGAGCCTGCTCCGTGTCTGAACTCGTCGTCATGACCTGCGACTCAGCTTGCTGCGCGAATGCGCTGCCCGACCAGAGGAATGCGAGACCAACGATGGCGATCTCGCAATGAAGTAGTTTGCGGCTTTGTGGCTTCATAATTTTTTTCTTTTCAACCGTGCCCCACGAGGATAAGACCAACGTTGTCGATCGGCAATATAGGACTTTCGTCCACTGGAACTGGCCGGAGGCAAGTCCTTACTTTGCAGCGGCAAAATAATAATCAAAGGAAATAATCAAAGGAGACCACTATGAATAATGTAAAGAGAATCGCGATTCTGCTGCTTGTCGTCGGAGTGATGACAGGATTCACGCAGGCGGCTACTCATCATCACGAATCCAAGCCAGACGCAACGTTGCGGCTGAGCGGGGGTTCGTTCGCTCTTGGAATTGGTGTCAACTGGGGATCCGGCACGCTCACCTACAGAGGCAAAGACTATCCGGTTAAAGTAAAAGGACTGTCGATAGGCAAAGTGGGTATGACCAGCTCTTCCGCTAATGGTGAGGTTTTCAACCTGAAGCATCTTCAAGATTTCAACGGTCACTATAACGTCGGTGCCGCGGGAACGCGGGGCGTGACTCTTGGCGCTGGCCGAAGTGGGACCATCATGTCAAATCAGGCCGGTGTGATAGTCCGCGTTTCCTCCACACAAAACGGCGTTGCTGTGAACGCCACTGGCGGCGGCGTTGACATGCAACTCAAATAACGCGGGTTGCCTGACAAATAAATTTGCGCGCGCCGTCATTTGACGGCGCACTCAGCAATCGCCTCGGTGCTTGGGCTACTGCTGTTACTTCTGGTCCCATGGCAGGTACCTTGCGGGCCTCGCGCTTCACCAGAGCTATTCGCCTTTCCTTCCCGTCAGATATGCCCCTACGATTACCTTCTTCAGCCTTGTCGCGGCTCTCATAGGGATTCCACTGTCACACTTTCTTCCTCGATGGCGACGGAAAGCCTACCGATCGATGAAACAAAATATTACGCAGCGATATTTGCGGCATCTCATATCGGAAGCATCACCGTCCGGATAACCGCAAACGCGAACACAGCCACAGCAAAAGCGAACGCAACCACGCGTACCCGGCGCTGCTCAAACTTTCCTGATGCGCTGGCGAAGAAAAGCACCGCGGCAAACAAAACAGTGTTCGCGAGGTATTGACCGGATACGTTGCCGGCGCGCCGAGCTTCCTGCAGGCTGTTTGCAGCGTTGGCGCTAGCCTCGGCGGCTTCGCGCGTTCCCCGCACTTCGTACAGTCTCGGCACAAATGGATGCGGATCGGCGTTTGGATTTTCAAAAGGCTTCTGCGCCAGCCATGTGTCGTAAGCCTTGCGCGCATCGGGCGGGAAACGCTCGACGTAGAAGTTCGCCAGCTTTTCGTTGCCCGCCTGCTGCGCCGCGAGCAATTGCATGAACATCGCCGCGTGAATCGTCGCCTGCTGCACCCCTTGCACGCTAAGCAGGCCAGCCTTGCGCTCCAGCGCGTTAAATTCGTTCATTAGCCGGTTGCTCTGTCGCGTCCACGCCGCAGACTGATACGAACACCACGCCGTGCTGAGTGTCGCGAGCGCCATAAGCAGAGCCGTCACGGGCTCGACCCATTTCTTCTTTTCCTGTGGCTCCCGGTTTGAGGAACCCGCCAGATCCTTACCTTCCATGCAATTCAAGAATTTTTTTGCTTAGTATAACGAAGAAGAATGCCGTCGAGAGTCCGCACATCAAAATGCCAGTCAATCCCTCGACTGGCCCGAACAGTTGCCATTCTTTGGGCAGTACCAAATCCCCATAACCGATCGTGGCGTAAGTAACACCTGAAAAATAGAGCGAGGACCCAACATCCGGCAGACATTTCTGCCACCAGAAAAACAGCCCCCAGACGGTGATCTCAAATAGATGAATAACAACCAGGAACCACGCGATGCGAATTAGAAGCCATGTCATTGGCCAGAAGCGTGTGTCCGGCCGCGCGGTAGAGTGCAACGTGTGACTCAATACCATACCGAGGCCTGCGGCGTGAATTATTACCGTTGTCGCAACCAGGAACGAGGCCATTAAAAGCTTCGCGATCATCGCCGTAGTTGTTCTTACTTCGTCGCAGCTTTCTGAAAGTCTTCGACCGCGTCCGCCACCGAGGTGAATCGGTTGACTTGGCTAACATGCTCTTCCATTCCCTCCGCACGGAGCCGGTCGCGCACGGACGAACGAGCCTCGACAATTTGCACGCGCGCGCCAACTGCCTTGATATCGTCAGCCATGTTCATGACCACGCCGCACGCTTGAATGTCCATATGGGGTGACGCCGAAAGATCAAGGATTACAATTTTTGGCGGCGTGGCCTCGGCACGAAGTCGGGCCGCGACCATGTCGCGCACGTGCTCCGCGTTGAAGTAAAGCAGGCTGGATTCGATCCGGACAAGGAGCGCGCCGGGGACGGGTTGGTTGTCCGGATGACGTGCCATGTCGGAGAATCGTCGTGTTCCTGGGATGCGTCCCAGGAAAGCCACATGCGGCCGCGAAGCGCGGCGGAGAAGTTGCACCACCGAAATGATCGCGCCGATGAGAACGCCGCGTAACAGACCAGACCCGAGCACGCCCAGCAGCGCAGCCATAGCCACTACAAACTCCCAGCGGTCCGCCCGCCAGAAATGTCTGAGTGCTGCTATATTGAAGAGACCCATTACCGCCATGAGCACAATGGCTGCTAGAACGGGCTGCGGAAGGTAACGCAATACGCCGGACACGAATAACACAATTAACAGCATCAGGAGGGCGGCGATGAATCCCGACAACGGGGTGCGCGCACCGCCGCTTTCGTTCACGAGCGACTGTGACATCCCACCGCTAACGGGAAAGCCGTGCCCCAGTCCCGCCATGACATTTGCGCTGGCGATGCCGAGCAGTTCCTGGTTAGGGTCGAAGCGATAGCCGTGCTTGACCGCGAACATGCGGCCAAGAGCCGCCGTTTCCACCATGCCGAGAAGAAAACAGCCGAGGGCGAGGGGCAGCAGGTCGTTGAGGTCGGATACATGAACTGCTGGAAGCCCGAATGGCGGCAGCCCCTGTGGCACCTGGCCCAGCAGTTTCACGCCCAGGCTGCCGAGATCCATGCTCGCAGCCGCGACAATCCCAGCAATGACGACGAACAGGGCTACGGGTTTGTTCTTCAGAAATCGTTTCCCTAACAGTAACATGGCCAGCGCGCAGAGACCGAGCAGGAGCGACGCCATATTTGTTTCGCGCAGGTGTGAAAAGAAATAACCCGAGCGCTCCCAAAAATCGCCATGCGATCCTTTGAAGCCGAAGAGCTTCGGCAACTGCGTGCTGGCTATAAAAAGAGCGATACCGCATTTGAACCCGACGAGGACGCTTTCGGAAATGAAGTTCACGATCACCCCCGCCTTAGCCAGCCACGCGATGAAACCCAACACGCCGACAATCAAAGCAGTGCACGACGCCAGAGCCCAGAATCGTGAAGGGTCGCCTCCAGCCAGATCGCCGAGGGACGCTCCTACGAGCACTGAGATAGCCGACGTGACCGTGATAGCTGTGTGTCGCGAGCTGCAAAACAACCAAAAAACAAGGCCCGAGAACAGGCAGGCATAAAGGCCTGCCTCTGGCGGAAGATTTGCTAGCGAAGCATCCGCCAGCCCGGCAGGCATGAGGTACGCCGCGAGAGTAACACCCGCGATTAAGTCAGCGCGCAGCCAGTTAGGTTTGTAAGCGCGCAACCAGTTGAGAGCAGGAAATATGTTATACCATCGACCGCCAGTCGTCGCCGGCGACTTATAGCTTGTCGATTGCAACTCCGCGGCACTCTCTTTCGTCGCGGCCGTTTCCTTCTCCATGATATCGAGTCGCCTTAGCCGCGACGCTTTTTGCGATGGCGTTCTTGATATCCCGTCGCCCATGCTTTAGCTGCTTCCAACGGATTGCCGCTTTTTTGCCGTTCTATCCAATCATTGAGTCCCGCCTCATCGACAGGCAGGTTGAGGACTTGGGGCCGGCCAAACAGCTTACCGAATGTCGTCATCACTTCCGCCGTGGTGGAAAAGACAATCTCGTCCATGGCTTCCGGTTTGCCCTGGCAGGCGTAGGCATTGAAATCAACCCAGCGTCCATCCGGGCGGAGCACAAACATCCGTTCCTTAGGTAACGAATCGTTTGGGGACACGCCCGTTTGAGTGACCAAATAAGGACCGCGTTCGCCACCGGAGCCAAGGTTTAGGATGTGCGCATCTCGATAGTTATTGGTAATCGTGTGCATCAGCTGGTCCTCCTATAGCCCGTTGTGAAGTTTCCCGCGCCGCTTGCATCGAGAAGTCTCGCGCTCATTTTGGCGCGCCCGTTCCCTCGAAATCACCGCCGAGGGCCAGGTACAGATTCACACGTTCGCGGAGACGGGAGGCTCGAACTTGTGTCAATTGGACTTTCGCGGCGAGATTTTCCCCGGTGAGACGCAAGATAGTGAACATGTCGATCTGGCCCTGTTCGAGCTGCTGCCTGCCGAACTTCACCGAGTCGGCGCTGCTGGACACGGCCTCGCCCAGTGCGCCTTCGCGTTTGCGCAAATAGTAATCGCTGGCGAGAGCGTCCTCCACGTTTTCGAACGCGCGCAATGCGAAACCCACGTAACTCGCGGCAGCAGCTTTTTGTTCGGCGGTACGGAGATCTTGCGCAGCCTTGAGTTCACCGCCAAAGAAAATTGGTTGTGTGATCCCGCCGGCTAAACTCCAGACGAGGGCATTGAGCGAACCGACTGAGTCGAGTTCCGCGGTTCCGAGCCCGCTGGTGGCGCTGAGCACAAAGCGCGGCAGCCGCGCGGTGCGAGCCTCATTTACGCGATGAAAGGCGGCTGCGAAGCGGCGCTCGCTGGCGATGAGGTCGGGTCGGCGTTCAAGGATTTGCGCAGGCAGACCAGCGGGCACGGCTTTCGGTTGACCGGGGAAGGAACGTCGCACATCAAACCTGCCGGCAGGGTAGCGGCTGGTCACGACTTCGATCGCGCGGATCGTCTGCGCTCGGGCCGCCTGTGCGGCGTAGAGCGCATCCTCGGCGCCGGCGGTTTTCGATTTGATCTGCGACACGTCGTAGTCACTCGCGAATCCCTGCTGTTTGCGCACGTCAGTGAGCTGTGAGTACTCCTGATAGAGATCGAGCGTTTCCTGCGCGTTGGCTTCCTGCTGCGCGGCCTCAATCGTAGAAAAGTACGCGCGCGCCACTGCAGCAGCGAGCGATTGTCGTGCAAATTCGTAGTCGGCTTCCAGCGCGCCGCTTTCAGCCTTCGCGGCAGCTTTTTTCGAGCGAATGCGCCCCCACACGTCGGCCTCCCATGCGGCACCGGCAGCGATGCCATATACCCAACGCTGTGATGATGAATCCATGCTCGTGTCGAGTCCGGCGCCGCCGCTGTTCTCCGTTCCCGAACTCCCGAAATCCGGCGGATTGATGCTGCGACCAAGGTCGCCACTAAGTTCCTGTCCCTGGCGCTCGCCCAGTCCCTTCATCGCGATCCGCGGGTAGAGCGACGATGCAGCAATGCGCACGGCAGCGCGCGATGCTTCCACCCGCGCGGCGGCGGCCTTGAGGTCGGGATTACGCTCGACGGCGTCCGCAACGAGCGCGGTCAGTTCAGGGTCCCGAAAATTGCGGATCCAGTTCGGAACCACAGCGCCGCTGCGATGCGGGCCCGCCCAGCTTCCCGGGATTTTCGAGCGAGCCGATTCAGGCATGATGTCCGCACCAAAGGGCGGATTTTTCAAAGCGCAGCCCGCAAGCATGACGCTGCTGGCGATAGCAAGAAGCACAGTGGACCGCAGGGCGTCTATCCGTTTCATCCTAATTCCTAGTGTCCGCCAAAGAGAGCGGAGAGGTGTTTGATGACGAACCAGTCGAGCTTTGCCTGGATGCGGACGATCACGCGGCGAATGAGCTGGATCATCTGATGCTCCTCGGTGTAGATCGTTCCCTGGCCACGGGCGCCAGCAGCGAGAAAGACGTCTTTATCCTTCCCGTCTGTGAGGAGTCGCACTGCGATGCGCTGTTCGGGCGCGACCATCGGCTGCGTGTTCGGCAGGTTCCCGC
>QIAA01000187.1 GCA_003224905.1 Acidobacteriota bacterium | reverse complement strand
CTTTCAGGGCTTCCGAGATTGTCAACAACCTGCTGAATTTCTCACGCACGGGTGGTACGGAATTCACCGATGTTAATGTCAACAAAATCATTCTGGATACGCTGGCGCTTCTGGAACATCAGTTCAAGACCACCAAGATCCAGGTGCAGGATGAGTTGTGCGAGCACCTGCCGCCGATCAGCGGCAATCCCGGAAGACTGCAGCAGGTCTTTCTGAATCTGTTTTTGAACGCGCGCGATGCCATGCCCGGTGGCGGGACGCTGCGAGTGGGGACGTCGAACGGTGAAGGCGTGAGCGTCGCGATCTCAGATACGGGCGCCGGAATTCCGCAGGAACATATCCAGCGCATCTATGATCCATTCTTCACTACGAAATCGACGCCTCGAGAAGGTCAGGGAAAGGGCACCGGTTTGGGCTTGTCAGTGACCTACGGCATCATCCAGGAGCACGCGGGCAAGATTCGGGTGGAGAGCCGGCCAGGGGAAGGTACAACTTTTTACCTTGATTTCCCGCTGATGAGGAAAGCTGTCAATGTCTGAAGCAGTGATGATTCCGCATCGCCCACCTGAAGCTTCGGCTTCGGGCGGCGGATTGGTGTTGATCATCGATGACGAAGCCGGCATCCGGGAGTCGCTGCAGACGTTGCTGGAATTCGAGGGCTACCAGGTGGAATCGGCGGCAAGCGGTGAGGAGGGCTTGAGCCGCGTGGACGAACGCGCGTTTGATCTTGTACTGCTTGATCTCGCCCTTCCGGATCGTAATGGCATTGATGTGCTGGCCGAGATTCGGGCACATCATGCGCAGCTGCCGGTCATCATGATTACGGCGTACGGTACGGTGGAGAAGGCGGTCACGGCGATGCAAGCGGGCGCCACCAACTTCGTCCAGAAACCCTGGGACAATGAGAAGCTCCTGGCTGACGTGCGCACGGCCGTCGCCCGGCACCGCGCGGAAGAAGAGAACATCCAGCTCAAGCGCGCCCTCAAGCAGCGCTACAACTTCGAGAACATCGTGGGTAAGAGCGAACCAATGCTGCGCATCTTCGATCTCGTGGCGCAGGTGGCTCCCAGCCGCTCGACCGTGCTTCTCCAGGGCGAGAGCGGTACCGGCAAGGAACTCATCGCAAAAGCCGTACATCTGAACTCGCCGCGGCGAGACCGGGCCTTCGTTCCCGTGAATACAGGCTCGATGCCGCCCGACTTGCTGGAATCCACGCTCTTCGGACATGTCAAAGGGGCATTCACCAGTGCGATTGCTTCGAAGAAGGGCCTTTTTGAGATCGCCGATCGCGGTACCTTGTTTTTGGACGAGATCGGCACGATGAGTGTCGAAACGCAGAGCAAGATTCTGCGTGTACTTCAGGACCGCAAATTCATGCATCTGGGCGGCGTGCACGAGATTCAGGTTGATGTGCGCATCATTGCTGCGACTAATGTTGATCTCAAACAGCAAGTACGCGAGGGCAAGTTCCGCGAAGATCTGTTTTATCGGCTGAACGTCATCACCGTTGATCTGCCCCCTTTGCGGCAACGCAAAGAGGATATTCCGCTTCTGGTGGAATTTTTCCTTTCGAGATATTCGGAAGAAAATGAACGCCCGCGCCGGCACATCAGCCCCGAGGCTCTCCGGCCCCTAATGACGTATTCCTGGCCGGGGAATGTTCGTGAACTGGAGAACGTGGTGGAACGGGCGGTTGTGCTTTCCTCGTCCACTGACATTGGGCCCGAGTTGCTGCCAGACCAGATTGCGGGACGCGGCACGGCCTTTCCTATGCTCGAGCACCGCGGCGATGCATCGCTGTTCGACATCATGGAAGAGTGCGAACGCCACATCATCGTCGACATGCTCGAAAAGTGTCACTGGAACCAGACCGACGCTGCGGAACAATTCCGTGTTCCGCTCTCTACGCTCAATCAAAAGATCAAACGTCTGAATATTGAGATCAAGAAAAAGAGCCGGGAATAGCGTCCACGCCAACCCTCAGTACCGTCCTCTGAATCCTCTATTCTCCGCATGCGAATAGCGCATCTTTCTGTCTGCTATAGTTCGTGAGAACGGAGCGTACTATGGCCGCTGGAGACCTGCTTAGCAACATCGAACTAATCTCTCCTTCGCAATTCGCCAAGGAGAAAATCCAGGCGGTCCAAGACTACGCGCTGCTATCTGCGCGCGCGGTGGCAAACCTGTTCCGGCGGCCGCTTTACGTCGCGGACATGATTCAGCAAGCCGACCTGATTGGAGTGGGATCGCTTTCGATTGTCCTGCTTACGGGGTTTTTTACGGGCGCGGCACTTGCGCTGAATAGCGCCAACACCCTGCAGCGATTTGGATCGCTGACGTTAATCGCACAACTCGTTTCCGTCAGCATGGTGCGCGAACTGGGGCCGGTGCTTACGGCGCTTATGGTTGCGGGACGCAATGCTTCCGGCATGGCTAGCGAGATAGGCTCCATGATCGTAACCGAGCAGATCGATGCCATGCGCGCTCTGGGCACCGATCCGGTGAAGAAACTGGTTACTCCGCGAGTGATTGCCACGGTGTTCATGCTGTTCTTTCTAACGATTCTCGCGGACCTGCTTGGCTTGTTTGGGGGAGCGGTGTTGTCCACGCTGAGTTTTGGAATCGACTGGCATCAATACTGGAGCTCGGGTTGGCAAATCCTGGTTTACCAGGATGTCTTCACCGGCCTGGTTAAGCCCGTGCTCTTCGGTTTTATCATCTCCACCGTTGGCTGCTATTACGGAATGTCGGCGCACGGCGGCACGCAGGGGGTTGGGCGAGCTACTACGCAGGCAGTGGTTGCGTCTTCGCTGTTGGTGGTCGTCGTCGATACCGTGGTGACCAGGCTACTTATGACAGTTTTTGGGACTCGCTAAGTTATGGCTGCGCCGCCCAATGCGATTGAGGAACGCCTGGAATCGACAACTTCGTCAGCCGCTCCGGTCGTAAGGTTCGAGAATGTTTCCATGGGCTTTGAGGATAAGACGGTTCTGGATGAGATTTCTTTTCATCTACCCCGTGGAGAAACCAAGGCGGTATTTGGAGTTGCGGGATCGGGAAAGAGCACCATACTGAAGCTCGCCCTCGGGCTGCTGAAGCCGGACGCCGGTTCCATCTACGTGCTCGGCAACGACATTACCCAAATGCGGGAGGAAGAACTGTTTGAACTTCGCCGCAAGGTCGGGATCGTGTTCCAGGAGAGCGCCCTGTTCGATTCACTCAGCGTGCGAGAGAACGTTGCGTTTCGGCTCATGGAAGAAGGCAACATCAGCGACGAAGAGATCGAACGCCGTGTCCGCGAGGTGTTGAGCTTTGTTGAATTGGAACACACTTTGGACAAGTTTCCCGCAGAGCTTTCGGGGGGCATGCGGCGGCGAGTGGCCATTGCGCGCGCCATCATCACTGAGCCGGAAATCCTGCTTTACGATTCGCCAACCGCAGGGCTCGATCCGGTCACCTCAACTACCATTGTTGAACTCATCGTGAAACAGCGCGATGTGTATAAGACCAGCTCTCTGATGGTGACGCATCGGCTGCAGGACGCGTTTGTGATGGCGTCGCACTACTTCGATCGCCAGACAAACCGGATGCGGCGGCTCCCTCCAGGCGCCCGCGGCGAAGTGCCGATGAGCTTTCTGATTTTGCGTGATGGAAAGGTCATCTTCGACGGCGACGCTCAGGATCTCGCCCATTCCAAAGACGAGTACATTCGCGAGTACATCTCCTGAGATCAATAGCTATTCTTCATTTTTTCTTTTACGCTGTGGGCGAGCTTTTCGATTTCTTCCGCTTTTCTGACGACTTCAACTGAGAGGATGCCGGTGTTGGTCTTTTCGACTGAGTTCTTGAGCTCGGTGGCCAGGTTGAAGAGTTTCTCGGTATCGCGTTTGAGGTCGGACTGACGCTGTTGGTTAGCCCTCTTCGCGGCCTCCCTCTCCATCTTGATACGCTCTTTTTCCACGGTGGAAGGCTTTTCCCCGAATGGCGGGACGACGGAAGGCTGTTGGGCCTGCGAACCCATGGCGCGAGCTTCAACTGCAAAAACGAGCAGAAGAATCCAGGAAAGCCGGTGCAGTGGCACGTTCACCTCGCAACGCGTTTTGGACCACATTATACGTTCGGCACGACGCAGCAAAATGCGCGCCACTCGCTTGCTATAATCGCGGCTAAATCATGGGTTTTAGTCTGCATCTAACTGCGTTCGAAACGGAGAATCTTCCCGCCCTGTTTCGCGATTGGCGCCAGGACACGCTGGGGTTCCTGCATCATAGCCTGCCCAAACTGATAGTGATTGTGGCAGGGGCCTTCGTGCTCATGCGCGTGTGGCGTGCCATCGTGCACCGCATTGCGAGTTTGCAGGAGAAGAAATTGCCTCCTGGGTTACGAGCGCAACAGGTGCGCACGGTGGCCAGCGTCATCACCAGCGTGGGTGTGTTTATAGTTTTGTTCGGGGCAATTCTGCAGGCGCTTCCGCTGTTCAACCTGGATCTGCGGCCGTTGCTGGCGAGCGCGGGGATTGCCGGGCTGGCGATCGGGTTCGGGGCGCAGACGCTCGTCAAGGATTTCATCAATGGATTTTTTATTTTGCTGGAGAACCAATACGACATCGGAGACAGCGTGCGCATTGCGGGCGTCAAAGGAGTAGTGGAAGCAATTAGCCTGCGCCATACCACACTGCGCGACGATGACGGCACGGTTCACACCGTACCAAATAGTCAGATCACCATCGTCTCAAACATGACTCGCGACTGGTCGCAACTGGCGCTGAAGGTGGTAGTTGCGTATAGCGAGCCTAGCGAGCGCATCGTGAAACTGCTGCAGGAAGTAGGAGAAGAAGTGAGGCACGATCCCAATTTCGCCGACGATATCGTGGGTGAGATTCAGGTGCCCGGGATTGACCGCGTGGGCAATGGCGAGGCGGAGTATCTGATGCTGGTGAAAACCCGGCCGAACAAGCAGTACGCCGTGAGCCGGGAGTTACGCAGACGAATTAAAGAATGCTTCCATCAGCAGAACGTGCAGACTGCGGGACCGGGCAAGGTGTACGTGATGGATCAGGGCGTACAGGCGTCGTAATTGCTTCAAGCCCCTAAAACCTTGCCACAAACTTTCGGGCATCTGGTTTGAGTCCTGGGTGCTGAGCGCCGCTCTGCCATGGTGGTGCGAGCAGCGTGAAGTATTTCAGAAGGAAAGGTTGATATTTCCGAGGATAGAATCAAGCCGACCCACTGAGCCGTGTGGCAGGCCGAGAATGAACCCGTCATAGACGGTGGGAACCCGCCGAGACCCTTTAGGCATCTCCGCATGGCGGAGCATCGCACACCGGATCATATTTTCGAGTCGAGCCCCCGTTCATTCGAGTGTTGGTTCAAAAATCGGTTACCGCCATCACCAACCCCGCAGGCCGGCTTTCACTCAGGATGCTAGGGGAAAGCCGACGGGCTTGGCAAGAGGGACGCCAAAGAAAGTTGGCACTCGGTGTGCAAGTTTCGGATCGCTCGGAAATCTCACTTCAGAAACGCAGCACGATGCCTGTGGACAAGCGCAGGTTACTTTGGGTGTTGCTCAAGACACGTGTTTGCAGCCAGTCACCCTGAACACGCAAGGCAATGGCCGGAATAAGCTTGTAATCAATTCCGCCGCCGATAGCGGTGGCGAAGTTCGTATCCGAGTGGGAGAAACCTACGCTGCTTGCACTTTCGCTGATGTGAGCGGCCCCAAACAGCGCCTCAGCAAAAGGCGTAAAGCGCCCTACGGAGACGGAGGCACGTGGGCCGAACAGATACGTGTGCAGGTTGGCATGGACATTCGCAGTTTGAGGAGCACAGGGTGGCGTTGGAATGGCTTCACAACCGATCGTAAATTCGTGCGATCCGTAGTGGCCGCTAAAATCCGCGACGATCCCGATAAAAGGGAAGACTTTACCTTCCAGCGAACCTTCCCATCCGTTCAGATTACCCGTTTGATTGGAAGTAAATCCAACCACTCCGGAACCGGGAAATACATTCGCCCGAGTATAGGAATATCCGACGAAGATATTTCCTTTGGGAACAATCTGACCATGAGCGGCATTTACGCACAAAAACAGCCCACACACGAAAACGCTGATCTTTCGCACCTGAGGTCTCCCTTACTGAGGGGTTGTGGAGGATTCTTAACGACCACAGAACTGAGAAGCAAACCGGAGGTCAGAAAGAGTTTAAGCCTGAAACGGACAACAACCCTATCCTGCTTTTGCTTTCTCGTGCAGAACCTCGTCCAGCGCTTCCGACAGCTGATGCGCACGCCGGATGTAATCCAGTGCCCCAGTATCATAGTTTCGCTTTAACAAATGATACTCATCGGCGATATTCAGGGCGGCCAACACTGCCAATCTCGCGCTATCCACAGTATGGGTCTGCTCTGAAACTGCGCGCATCTTCCCATCCACATATTCGGCAAGCTTCAGTATGTACTCTGCATCCGAGCCGCGGAGATTGTAAGCCTGATCGAAAATCTCCACTCGAACGCTGCTGTTTGCGATGTCTCTAATCGGCTGCTGCTTCGTAGCAGATGCCATATTCCTCCCACTCTACCGCGGCTCCAGAGAACCGAGGCTCAGCTTGCCGCCTGTTCTTCAGCCATGGATTCGATCTGCGCCAGCATTTTCTCCACCCGGCCGCGGATCTCTTCCCTCTCCTTGCGTAACCGTACTGTCTCGCGGCGCAGTGTCTCGATTTCCTCCTCGCGGTCTTCGAGTTGCTGCCGCAGCCGCTTTACATCGCGTTCTGCGGCCGACCGTGCCTCCCGCGCGGACTTGAACATCTCAATGGTGCGATAAACCTTCTCCTCCAGCGCCTGAAAATCGTCCGCAGGAACCTGAGTGGATACCTCTTCCGTCATCCTCAAGACCATAAATTGCACCGCTTCCTAGGGAAATTGAAAGTTTTGCGCAGTATACCGCAGAAGGCTGTGGAGGGACGGGCATTTCCACGCAGATTGATGATAAGTTGGCGATGAGGTTACTCGTTCACCGCACCTTGAGCCCATACTGCTGCGTCGCAGGTGGCACAATTCCACTCATTCTCAAGTACTCTACGATCTGTCCATAGTGATCCGCGACGTGCCACACCGCGGTCACCGCAATTCCGAGTTTCGTATTCGGACCGCCGTAGCGGCCCTCCACCCGATCAAGCGCATTTTGCGGGTTGATGGTAGCCAGCACGCGGTCGCCATATTCGAAGGAATCTTTCAGATATTTCACCAGTTCCGCCTTGCTCTTTGCGGGGTTCGGCCCCCCTTTCTCGCACAGCTCCGGCGGAGTTTTGCCTTCAATTTCATTGAAGAAGGCAAAGTTTGCGCAGGCTACGTGCTTCACCTGCTCAGCGAAGGAGCGCGCCCCTTCGAAATTCCCGGCGCTCGGAATGAATAAGTATTTGTTCTCCGGCATGACCTCGGCCGCTGCGGCGAACTGCTGTTCACTCCAATGAAGCGTACCGGCAATGCTGTCGGCAATGTTTTTGGGAACTTCATCCCGCTGCGCGGAGGCAGAAGCTGCCAACAATGCAAGCACGACGAAACCAAACAGGAGAGTGTTTCTCAAGAATTTCCTCCCAGCGGACATAGCTTGATGCTCAGCGGCAGTCTACACTGAAGTTGTCAACGAAGGCCGTTACAGTACCGTTCGGGTGGATGGTGACATGAAAATTTTCATGAATCAGAAAATTGTTGCCGCTGCCCTGGCCGATAATTCGAAAGTTGTTCACGAAAGTTTCTTCGACTCCAAGCTTTGCATTGAACTGATCCTGTGTGACGCCTGTGCCGTGATACTTGTCGCCCGTAGTTTGTCCGGTGCCCGAGATTCCTTGCGGCTGGGCGTGGGTGGCCGCGTGGACACCTCCTTTTCCATCGATGGTGAATCTCACAAGAATGTGCAGATTGCCTTGCAGCTCCACCAGTTCTCCAGCTCCGTTGGCCGCGCATGGGATGAACACAGGGATATCGACTGGAACTTTTACGTTGGCAGTGACTGCAGCTTGAGATGTTCCCAACAATGCCATGCAGAAGACAAGGCAACGCATCGGGCGAAGGGCGATCACCGACATGGCGATTCTCCTTTAATGTGAAATTGAAAGGTGGTGGGTTTTGGTTGAGAGCGAAATGAGGCCCCAAATGATGCGATAGATTGCCCGCAACGCCAACTGTGAATTGCTTGCCGGCTTTCGATTTGTCCTGTTCGTGCTCCGGTCCGCTCTTGAACCGCACAACCTGCCAGAACAGTCCCCCCTCTTAAAGGCAGGAGATACTATGCCACGGAAAAAAGGCGGTTCACGAAGACGGAAATATAGTAAAGGCGCGAGCAAAACTGTTGAGAGCGCCATGCGGCGCAGGAAGCGCGGCACGCTTCGCTCCGGCAAGGCCGGTAAAGGCGGCAAGGTAAAGAGCCGTAAGCAGGCGATTGCAATCGGCTTGTCAGAAGCACGCGAGAAGGGGGCGAAGGTCCCGCCGAAAAAGGCGTAGCTGAAGCTTTGCCGCTGAGCTGCCGCGTGTA